>NZ_JAOPWR010000368.1 GCF_025965585.1 Pseudonocardia sp. | reverse complement strand
CGGCGCCCTGGTCGGCGCCGACCTGCCCGCCGACCCGTGGCCGGCCGTCGCCGCCTGGCTGCGCGAGCACCCCGGGGCCGAGCTCGCCGAACGCGCCGAACTGCTGGGCGTCGCCGCCGCGCCCGTCGCTCCATCGTCGCCTGCCCCACCGCCCGTTCCCGGTCCGGGTCGGTCGGCGGAGGGCCTGCGCGTGGTCGACTTCAGCGCCCTGTGGGCCGGACCGTTGTGCGCGCACCTGCTCGGGCTCGCCGGCGCCGACGTGGTGAAGGTCGAGACCCCGCAGCGCCCCGACGGCGCCCGCCGCGGCGACCCCGGCTTCTACCGGCTGCTGCACGCCGGCCACCGCTCCGTCGTCCTCGACCCGGCCGACCCCGCCGCACGGCACGCGATGGCCGCCCTGGTCGAGGCCGCCGACATCGTCGTCGAGGCCTCCAGGCCACGGGCACTGGCCGGGTTCGGCCTCGACGCCCACGCCGCCGCGGCCGCGGGCACCACCTGGATCTCGATCACCGCCGCCGGGCGTGCGTCGAACCGGGTCGGGTTCGGCGACGACGTCGCCGCGACGGCGGGTCTGACCGCGCTCGACCACCGCGGGCGACCCGTGTTCTGCGGCGACGCGATCGCCGACCCCCTGACCGGCCTGACCGCCGCCACGCTCGCCCTCACCAGCCCGCCCGGCACACTGCTCGACATCGCGATGACCGACGTCGTGGTGGCCACCATCGACCGGCCGGTCGGTCCCGCCCCCACCGCACACAGAAGCGACGACGGCTGGGTCGTCGACACCTCCGGCGGGCCGGTGCCCGTGGCCCTGCCACAGCGGCGGCCGGTCGCGGGCGAGGCACCGAGCAGCGGGGCCGACACCGCCGCGGTGCTCGACGAGCTCGGCGTCCCCGCACCGTGACGGGCCTGCTGCTGCGCGACGCCGAGATCGAAGGGCGCCGGGCGGACCTGCGGATCACCGGCGCCACGGTCGCCGAGATCGGTGCCGCGCTCCCCCGCCGCCCGGGCGAGGAGGAGATCGACGCCGACGGCGGAGCGGTGATCCCCGGCCTCACCGACCACCACCTGCACCTGCACGCCCTCGCCGCGGTCGAACGCTCCGCCCGCTGCGGCCCACCCGCCGTCCACGACCGCGCCGCGCTGGCCGCCGCCCTCGCCATGGCCCCGGCCGACGAGCACGGCTGGGTACGCGGCGTCGGCTACCACGAATCGGTCGCCGGACTCCTCGACGCCGCAGGACTCGACACGCTCCACGCCCGGCGCCCGGTCCGGGTCCAGCACCGCAGCGGAGCGCTCTGGATCGTCAACGGTCCCGCCGCACAGATCCTCGACCTCGCCCGCGCCGACCACCCGGGCGTCGAGCGCGACGCGCACGGACGACCCACCGGACGGCTCTGGCGAGCCGACGACTGGCTGCGCACCCGCCTGCCGCACGGCGCCCCGCCCGACCTCACCGCGGTCGGTGCCCGGCTCGCCCGGTTCGGCATCACCGCCGTCACCGACGCCACCCCCGACCTCGATGCGGCCGCGCTCGACGCTCTGGGCCGCGCCGGAGCGGTACCCCAGCACGTCACCCTGCTCGGGACACCGCTCGGCGAGCGACCACCGGCCGGAACAGCGACAGGCCCGTACAAGATCGTGATGGCCGACTCCGGCCTCCCCGACCTCGACGCGCTCACCCGCCGCATCCGCGCCGCGCACAGCACCGGCCGCGGGGTCGCCGTGCACTGCGTGAGCCGCGAGGCCCTCGTCCTGCTGCTCGCCGCCCTCGACAACACCGGCGCCCACTCCGACGACCGCGTCGAGCACGCCGCGCTCGTCCCGGCCGAGCTGATCGGAGACCTCCGCCGACTCCACGTCGTGACCCAGCCCGGGTTCCTCGCCGACCGTGGCGACCGCTACCTGCTCGACCTGCCCGCCACCGACCACGCCGACCTCTACCGCTGCCGTTCCCTTCTCGACGCCGGCGTGCCGCTCGCGCTCTCCAGCGACGCCCCCTACGGCCCCCTCGACCCCTGGGCCGTCATCGCCTCCGCCGTCGACCGCCGGGTGCCCGGCGGAGCCGTGGCCGGCCCGGCCGAGCGCCTCACCCCTGCGATCGCACTCGACGCCTACCTCGCGCCGGCCGACAACCCCGGCGGACCACCGCGCCGCGTCCGACCAGGCGAGCCCGCCGATCTCGTGCTCCTCGACGCCCCGCTACGCGACGCCCTCACGGCCCCGCACGCCGACTCCGTGCGTGCGACCCTGATCGGCGGGCGCATCGTGCACGGTGGGTGAGCCGGCCGCCGTCGGCGACGGAGTCGAACAGCTCGGGCACCTCGAGCCAGGTGACGCCGGGGCGCAGGAACGGCCGGCGAGCCCTTCACATCACGGTCGGCGGCTACCTGCCGGCCGAAAGGCAGTCGCCCCGCCGGCCCCATGGCGCCGGCCTGCCGTCTGCTCGCGGTCGAGCCTCACTGCACGTCGGTGCTCTCCTTCAGCACCTCGCCCGCCGCGGCGACGGCGTCGACGATCCCCTGGTAGCCGGTGCAGCGGCAGATGTTGCCCGACATCTCCGCGCGGATCGTCTCGCGGCTGGGTTCGGGGTCGTTGTCGAGCAGGTGCAGGGCGCTCATGAGCATGCCGGGGGTGCAGAAGCCGCACTGCAGGCCGTGGTGGGCGACGAACGACTCCTGCAACGGGTGCAGTTCGCCGTCCTCGCCCTCCAGCCCCTCGACCGTGGTGACCGACGAGCCGTCGGCCTGCACCCCGAACATCAGGCAGGCGCGCGCGGGCTGCCCGTCGACGAGCACGGTGCAGGCACCGCAGACGCCGTGCTCGCACCCGAGGTGGGTGCCCGTGAGACCGCAGTCCTCGCGCAGGGTGTCGGCGAGGGTGCGGCGGGGCTCGATGTCGAGCCGGACGCGCTCGCCGTTGACGCTGAAGGTGACGTCCATCGGTTCTCCCTTGAGGGTTCGGGCTAGTCGATTCCGGCCTGGGCCAGCGCGCGACGGACCATCTCGGCGGCTATCGCGCGGCGGAACGGTGCCGAGCCGTGCAGGTCGGCGGTGGGGTCGATCTCGGCGGACGCAGCCGCCGCGGCCTCGCGGGCGGTGCCGCCGTCGGCGAGCACCTGCTCTGCCTGGGCAGCCCGGACCGGGACGGCGGCGACGCCACCGAGGGTGATGCGGACGGCGTCGTCGATCTCCGTGACGACGGCGGTGACGAGCGCGAAGTCCCCGTGCCGGCGGGCGAACTCGGCGAAGCCCCAGCGTGTGGGCTTCGGGAACCGGATGGTGGTGATCATCTCGTCCTCGGCGAGCGAGGTCACCAGTGCGCTCACGAACAGTTCGTCCGCCGCGACGGTGCGGGTCCCGCCCGGTCCGGCGATGCTGATCGTCGCGCCGGAACCGACGGCGACGACCGGGAGCTCGGCCGACGGATCGGCGTGCGCGATGCTCCCGCCGGCGGTGCCGCGGGTGCGGATCGCGGTGTGCCCGATCCACTTCGCCGCCTCCGCGAGCAGCGGGTGACGTGTCTGATCGACGAGGGCGGAGTGCCGGGTCAGGGCACCCACGTCGACCGCTCCGTCGTCCGACCGGATCGAGCCCAGGCCTGCGATCCGGTTGACGTCGACGAGCACGGACGGCCGGGCCATCCGCAGGGCGAGTACGGGCACCAGGCTCTGGCCGCCGGCGAGGATCTTGCCGTCACCGTCGGCGTCGGCCAGGGTCTTGACGACCTCCTCCACGCTGCTGGCGCGGACGTAGTCGAACGGGGCGCACTTCATCGGGTCATCTCCCCTCGAACACGGGCGGGCGTTTCTCGGTGCGGGCGCGGCGGCCCTCCACGAAGTCCTCGCTGGCCCAGCAGGCCTCGAACGCGGCGTCGAGGCCCTTGGTGTCCGGGCCCGTCGCGTCCAGCTCGGGCTCGAAGACCTCGTTGAGCACCTGCTTGGAGTAGGCGACGGTCAGCGGCGCGAGGGATGCCATCCCCTCCGCCCACTCGATCGCCTGCTCCAGCGCACCCGTGCGTTCCACGAGACCACAGCTGCGTGCAGCGTCGGCGTCGAGTTGGTCGCAGGCGAGCAGGATCGCCCGGGCTGTGCCGTTGCCTGCCAGCAGAGCGAGCCTGCGGATCGTCCACGGGTCCACAGCGAGTCCGATCTTCGCGGTCGGCACGCCGAAGACCGCACCGGGCGCGGCGACCCGAAGGTCCGCGGCGATCGCGAGCTGGGTGCCCGCACCGATGGCCGGACCGTTCACCGCCGCGATGACCGGGACCGGCGCATCGGTGACGGCGTGCAGCATCGCGTAGAGGGCGTCGCGGAAGTCGGCGGTGTACACCTCGCCCAGGTCGGCGCCGGAGCAGAAGCTCGTCCCGGCACCGGTGAGGACGATCGCCCGGGCACCGCCCGCGACCGCGTCTCCGACGGCGTCGCGGATCGCGTGGCACAGCGCGACGTTCAGCGCGTTGCGTTTGTCCGGCCGGTTCAGTGTGATCACCGCGACGCGGTCGTGGACGAGGGTGTCGATCACTGCAGTTCCTTCCAGACGCTCGCGGGGGTGATCGGGAGGGTGTCGATCCGGACGCCGAGGGCGTCGGCGATCGCACCCGCCAGCACGGCGTTGGGGCCGAGCGTGCCGCCCTCCCCCACCCCGCGGACGCCGAGCGGGTTGTTCGCGGGCTGCGCGACGTGGCCGATGACCATGTCGGGCACCTCGGCGCTGGTCGGCATCAGGTAGTCCAGCAACGTGCCGGTGGAGAGGTTGCCGTCGTCGTCGTAGATCAGGTGCTCGTACATCGCGCCACCGATGCCCTGCGCGATCGAGCCCATGATCTGGCCGTCGACGATCTGCGGGTGCATGGCCCGTCCGGCATCCTCGACGCACACGTACCGCAAGATCGTCAGCTCGCCGGTCACCCGGTTCACCTCGATCGCCGCGACCTGGGCGCCCGCGGCGAACGCACCGCGGATCGGGTCGTAGAACCTCGTGGCCTCCAGCCCGGGCTCGATTCCCTCGGGCAGCCGGTTCGACTCCAGGTACGCCACCCGCGCCACCTCGGCCACCGAGATCCGCGGCTTCGGCTCGCCGACGACGGAGATCTCGCCGTCCTCGATGCGCAGGTCCGCGGCGTTGGCCTCCAGCAGGCCCGCGGCCAGGAGCAGCACCTTCTCCTTCACCGCCTCGGCGGTGCGGTGCGCGGCACCGCCGCCGATCACGGCCTGGCGTGAGGAGAACGCTCCGAAGCCCCACAGCGACTCGTCGGTGTCGCCGATCCGGACGTCGACGTCGTCGTAGGCGACGCCGATCCCGTCGGCGACGATCTGCGCCATCGTGGTCTCCAGGCCCTGGCCCTGCGACGTGACGCCGGAGAAGACCGTGACCCGGCCGTCGGGGTTCATCCGCACGGTGCACGCGTCGTGCCCGGTCCGGAACGGCATTCGCGGCCCGGCACTGGCCGCCCGTCCGAGACCGGTGAGCTCGTTGTAGCAGGCGAAACCGATTCCGATCGGATGCTCGTCGGTGCTCCGGCGGCGTTCCTGCTCGGCCCGGAACTCGTCGTAGCCCAGCGCGTCGAGGGCCTTGGTGAGGCACTCGTCGTAGTGACCTGAGTCGTCGACCAGGCGCGACGGCATCTTGTACGGGATGTCCTCCGGCCGGATCAGGTTCCGGCGGCGGATCTCCACACCGGACAGCCCGAGCTCACGGGCACCGTCGTCGAGCACGGCCTCCATGGCGAACACGCTCGCCGGACGGGCGACCCCGCGGTAGGGGCCCGAGGGCGAGGTGTTGGTCGCCACGCCGCGCACCGTGGCGCGGTAGTTCGACAGCTTGTACGGCCCCGACAGCAGCCCGCCCGCCATCAGCGGCTCGATGCCCGCCGTCCACGGGTACACCGAGTAGGCCCCGACGTTGCAGGTCACGTCCGCCTCGACAGCGAGCAGCGTGCCGTCGGCGGCGAAGCCGGCCTTCATCAGATAGCGGTGGTCGCGGGCGTGGGTGGCGGCCAGCAGGTGCTCGGCACGGTCCTCCACCCACTTGAGCGGCACACCCGGCATCGCGCGCGCCATCAGGCACAGCGCGATGTCCTCGGGGTAGAGCACGGCCTTGACGCCGAACCCGCCGCCGACGTCCGGAGCGATCACCCGGACGTTGCCCTCGGGCAGGTCCATCAGCTCGGCGATCATGTTCCGGACGATGTGCGGCACCTGGGTGCCGTTCCAGAAGGTCAGCTTGCGGTCCGAGGCGTTCCACAGCGCGACGCCGGCCCGGCACTCCATGGGGTTGCCGGCGTGCCGGTTGGTGATCAGCTCCCGCTCGACGACGACCGCGGCCGCCGCGAACCCGTCCTCCACGGACCCGGCGTCGAACGTCCGCTCCAGCAGGACGTTGTCCGGCGCCTCCGGGTGCACCGGCTCACGAGGGGTCTCCCACGCGCAGACCGTGGGCGGCAGCGGGTCGTAGTCGACCTCGACGAGCTCGATGCCGTCCTCGGCGCGGTAGCGGCTCGCCGCGACCACAGCGGCGACCGTCTCACCGGCGAAGCAGACCTTCTCGTGGGCGATCACCGGCTGGTCGGTCTCGACGTAGGACGGCAGCGCGGACTGCGCGCGCAGCACGACGTCGGAGAAGTCCGCGCCGGTGAACACCCGGTAGCCCGCTTCACGGGCCGCGGAGGCGTCCACACCGGTGATCCGGGCGTGCCCGTAGGGGCTGCGCAGGAAGGCGACGTGCCGCATCCGGGGCAGCTCCAGATCCGACACGTAGCGACCGTGGCCGGTCACCAGCCGCCGGTCCTCCTTGCGTCGCACGCTGTTGCCGAGGCTGCTCATGGCATTGCGTACCCGCCGTTGACGGACACGACCTGCCCGGTGGTCCAGGACGACAGCGGCGAGGCCAGCAGCAGCACCATCGGGGTGATGTCGTCCGGGTGCCCGACGCGGCGCAGCGGGTACTGGGCGAGGATCTTCTTCATCTGCTCCGCCTCGGGCGTCCCGGCGTGCGCGTCGAAGTTGTCCGTGCGCACCAGGGCGAGGGACACGGCGTTGGCGCGGATGCCGAACCGGGCGAGCTCCTTGGCCAGCGAGCGGGTCAGACCCACCGTCGTCGAGCGCGCGGTGGCGGTGACCAGCAGCCCGGACTCGCCGACCCGGCCCGAGTCGCCCATCAGGTTGACGATCGAGCCGGACTTGCGCTCGGCCATCAGCTTCGCGACGGCGTGGGTGATCTGCAGGGTGCCGGTGACGGTGACGTCGACCTGCGGCGCCCAGTCCTGCGGCGTGGACTCCAGGAAGCGCTGCTTCTTGGTGACCGCGGAGTTGTTGACCAGGACGTCGATCGGCCCGAGCTCGGTCTCGGTGCGCTCCACGATGGACGCGACGGCGGCCGCGTCCCGCAGGTCGCCGCCCACCGCGATCGCCTTCACACCCAGCTCGGATGCCTCGGCGGCGGCCTTCTCGGCTCCGTCACCGGAGGAGTTGTAGTGGAACGCGACGTTGGCGCCCTCGCGGGCGAAGCCGAGGCCCAAAGCCTTGCCGAGGCCCTGCCCCGACCCGGTGACCAGGACGTTCTTGCCTGTCAGCTGGAGATCCATGGTGTCCTGCCTCTCAGATGGCGCGGAAGGTGCGGTTGCCGGACGTGGTGACCACGCGGCCGAAGCGCAGGCCCGGGAAGTGGGCGCCGACCACGAGGTCGGTCGAGTCGGCGACCTCGTCGGCCAGCGCGTTGCGGACGGCACTCGCCGCGACCGGGTCGACGTCGAACACCGCCTCCCAGTCCCGCTCGGCCAGCTCGACCACCGAGTGGACGACGTCGCCGAGCAGCAGCGCACGCTCGTCTCCGCTGGACACCACGTAGACGGTGGAGCCGGGGGTGTGGCCGGGAGCGGGGCGCGCGGTCAGCCCCGGCGCGAGGGTGACCCCGCCGTCGAACGTCTCCAGCTGCGGGGCCAGCGGGGAGAGCTTGCGGACGGCCCCGGGCTCGGCGTCGGCCGACTCGACGAAGTGCGCCCAGTCGTCGGCGTGCACCCGGTAGGTGGCGTTCGGGAACACGACCTGGCCCTTCTTCGTGGCCCAGCCGACGTGGTCGAAGTGCAGGTGCGTGAACACGACGTCGGTGACGTCCTCGGGGCCGATCCCGTACTCGCGCAACGAGTCCAGGAAACCGCCGCCCGCGTACTTCCCGTTGTCGATCGTGCCGACCCCGGCGTCGACCAGGACGGTGCGGTCCCCGGTGCGGACGAGGAAGCCGCCGAGCGGCATGTTGAGGACCCCGTCGGCGTCGAGGTGCTCGGCGTGGCACGACCACGCGTCGGGCACCCCCGGCCGGCTCAGCACCTCGGTGGCCTGCTCGCGGCCCGTGCCGTCGAGCACGGGCAGGATCTCGATGGTCCCGATCTTCATCACGCACCCCCGTCCGGGCGCAGGACGGTGCGGATGCCGCGGCCGGCCGCCAGCTCGTCCAGCGCTGTGTTCACGTCGGTCAGCGTGCCCGCTCCGGTGACCAGCTGCCGGAGGTCGAGATCGCCCGAGCGGACCCAGTCGAAGAAGCGCGGCATGTCCGTCGCGGCGTCGAGCGAGCCGGCGACGCAGCCGCGCAGCGTACGGGCGAAGTGGAACAGCTCCAGGGCGCTGAACGACACCATGTCGTCCTTACCACCGATGCCGACCACGGTGGCCGCGCCGCCACGTCGGGTCATCGACCACATGTCGCGGATCGTGCGTGCCGAGCCGACGCAGTCGAACACGAAGTCGGCGCCGCGCTTCTCGGTCAGCCCGCGCACGGCCTTCTTCGTGTCGTCGTCGGCCGCCAGGAAGTGCGTGGCCCCGGCCGCCTTCGCCATCTCGGCCTTGTCGGTGTTGCGGTCCACGGCGATGATCGTCGACGCGCCGGCGAGCCGGGCGCCCTGGATCACCGAGAGCCCGACCCCGCCGAGGCCGACGACCAGTACCGAGGAGTCCGCTGTGACGTGCGCGGTGCTCACGACCGCTCCGACCCCGGTGGTGACGGCGCAGCCCAGCAGCGCGGCGTCGGCGGTGTCGATGTCGTCGGGCACCGCGACGACGGCGCCGCGGGGCACCACGGTCTGCTCGGCGAACGAGCCGACGGTCAGGCCCGGGTAGACGGGCTCGCCGTCGCCGGTGACGGCGTAGGGCTCCCCGGCCCGGGAGGAGCCGGTGGCGCACAGGTGCGGCTCGTCGTGGGTGCAGTGGAAACACCGCCCGCACGAGGTGATCCACAGCAGGATCACCCGCTGGCCGAGGTTCAGGTCGGTGACCCCCGCGCCGGTCTCGACGACCGTGCCGCACGCCTCGTGGCCGAGCACGGCGGGCAGCGGCTGGGCGAGCACACCGCGGGCGAGCGAGAGGTCCGAGTGGCACACGCCGGTCTGCTCGATGCGCACCCGCACGTCCCCGGGACCGACGGCCTTGAGCCGGATGGTCTCGACCGCCATCGGCTCACCGACCACCCGCAGGACGGCCGCCCGCACCTCGTGCGGGTACTCGGTCCCGTCGACCAGGACTGCTTCGGTCTGCGTGGTCATCGCTGCACCGCCTTGATCTCGCACACGTCGGCGATGCCGTACTCGCCGATCTCACGTCCCGTCCCGGACTGCTTGAACCCGCCGAACGGGGCGCCCGGGTTGAACGCGCCGCCGTTGACGTCGACCTGGCCGGTCTGCAGCCGAGCCGCCACGGCCAGCGCCGCGTCGCCGTCGGAGCCCCAGACCGCACCGCCGAGGCCGTAGATGCTGTTGTTCGCGATCGCCACGGCGTCGTCGTCGGAGCCTGCGGCGAGGATCGCGAGCACCGGGCCGAAGACCTCCTCCTGAGCGAGCCGGGAGTCCGGATCCACGCGGGAGATCACCGTCGGGGAAACGTAGTAACCGCGCTCGGGGAGCTCCGCACCGCCGTACACGGTGGCCGCCGAGGCGCCGCCCGCCGCCGGGTCGAGGAACGACTCGACCTCCTTGCGCTGCTCCGCGGAGACCAGCGGGCCGAGTCGGGGGCCGGGCGTGTACTTCGCCGCGGCCGCCGCGGCCAGCTCCTCGACCTGCTCGATCCGGTCCGCAGGCACGATGAGGCGCGAGAGCGCGGTGCAGGTCTGGCCGCCGTTGAGGAAGCAGTTCGCAACGGTGATCTTGACGGCCTTGGCGAGCAGCTCGTCGTCGGTGTCGGCGAGCACCACGCTGGCGGACTTGCCGCCCAGCTCAAGGGTGACCCGCTTGAGGGTCTCCGCCGCGACGCCGGCGATCTGCCTGCCGACCGGGGTGGAGCCGGTGAACGACACCTGGTCGACGCCCGGGTGGCGGGTGAGCAGGTCGCCCACGACCCGGCCGCTGCCCGGCACCAGATTGAACACGCCGGCGGGGAGCCCGGCGGTGTCGAACGCGCGGGCCAGCTCGAACGCGGCCAGCGGGGTGAGCCCGGCCGGCTTGAGCACGACCGTGGCGCCCGCGGCCAGCGCCGGGACCACCTTCACGATCACCTGGTGCAGCGGCAGGTTCCACGGCGTGATCGCCGCGACCACACCGACCGGCTCGCGGCGGATCAGCGAGTTGCCGATCTCGCTGGTGAACGCGAAGCGCTCCAGGGCCTCGATGGTGGCGTCGACGACGGCGAGCGGGGTGTCGACGTGCAGGGCGCGCGCCACCCTGGGCGGAGCTCCCAGCTCGCGCGTGACGGTGTCGGCGAAGACGTCGGCGCGCTCGGCGATCACGTCGCGGACGCGGCGCAGCACGGCGGCACGCTCGGCGACCGGGGTGGCGGCCCAGCCCGGGAACGCCGCGCGAGCCGCGGCGACCGCGGCCTCGACGTCGTCGGTCGAGGCCTGGGTGATGACCCCGGTGACCTCCTCCGTCACCGGGTCCACCACCTCCAGGTCGCTGCCGCCACCGGGCACCCACCGCCCGTTGATGTAGAGCGCGGTCTCCCGCTGGATCTCGGTCATCGGATCCCCTCCTCGGGGTTGCTGCCGGGCAGGACGATGTTCAGGACGATCTGTGCCGGGCCACCGGCGCGGCCGCCGGACCTGCCGCGACGGCCGAGGAGCAGACCGAGGAGCAGACCGGCCACCGCCGCGGCGACGGGCACGATCTGCTTCAGCGCGGCGCTGCTTCCCACGGACATGAGGTCGAGCGGCTCGACGTCGTCGATGCTGCGCCGGACGGGCGGGGCGGGGTCTGCAGACGGGGTGCTCGGGGCCGGGGTGCTCGCGGACGAGGCCGGTTCCGGCGAGCCGGACGCCGCCATCTCCTGCTCCAGCCGCGTCGCGAACTGCCCGATCAGCTTGCCGCTGACGTCGGCGATCACGCCCCGGCCGAACTGGGCCACCCGCCCGGCCAGCTCCAGGTCCGTGTCGATGGTGACCTGCGTGCCGGAACCCTGCGCGGTCAGCTTCAGGTCGATCGTGGCGGCGGCGTTGCCCTGGCCCCGGACATCCCGGCCCTCGGCACGCAGCACCGCGTGGTGGGCGGCGTCGTCTCGCTCGGCGAACCGCGCGACGCCCTCGTACTGGGCGGTCACCGGGCCGACCTTGATCTTCACCGCCCCGCGGTAGTCGTCACCCTCGACGCCGAGCAGCGCGGCCCCGGGCAGGCAGGGGGCGACCCGTTCGAGATCGGTGATGACCTCCCAGGCCCGTTCCACCGGCTGGGAGACGCTGAACGTGTTGGTCAGCTCCATTGCCGCTCCTTCGCTAACTAGCGCTCTTTAGTAACCCTAGGCTGCTCGTCGTCGCCCCACCAGGCGGGGTCGTCGGTGCTTCGTCACAGCCTTTGCTGCAGCTGGAAGCGGAGGATCTTCCCCGACCCCGTGCGCGGGATCTGCTCCACCTCGATGAGCCTCTCGGGCAACTTGAACGACGACAGCCGCTCCCGGGCGCACGCCAGCACGGCGTCGTGGTCGAGAGTGCCCGGGTCCCGCGGCACCACGAACGCGACCGCGACCTCCCCGAGATGGTCGTGCGGGACCCCGACCACGGCGGCGTCGCGGATCTCGTCGGACGCGAGCAGGGCGTCCTCCACCTCGGCCGGGTAGATGTTCTCCCCGCCGCGGATGATCAGCTCCTTGGTCCGGCCGCTGATCCGCAGGTAGCCGTTCTCGTCACGACGGGCCAGGTCACCGGTCCGGTACCAGCCGTCGACGAGCACTGCGGCGCTCGCTTCGGGCAGGTTGTGGTAGCCGGGCGTGACGTTCGGGCCCTGCACGCAGAGCTCGCCCTCCTCCCCCGGCAGGACGTCCCGGCCGCCGGCCGGGTCGACCAGACGCACCGACAGGCCGGGCAGCGGCAACCCGCACGAGCCCATCACCCTGGACCCCGTCGGCCAGTTCATCGTGACCATCGTCGAGGTCTCGGTGATGCCGTAGCCGTCGAGCAGCGGCACCTCGAACGCCTTCTCGAAGCCCTCGTTCACCGCGGCGGGCAGGATCGCGCCCGCCGAGATGCACATTCGCAACGCGGGAGCCCCGAGCCCGTCGGGGCCGCCGCGGTCGAGCAGGTAGTGGAACATCGTCGGCACGCCGGGCAGGACGGTGACGTCCCCCTCGGGGCCACCGTGACGCAGCCGGGCCTGGACGTCCTGCACGGAGAAGCGCGGGAGGATGCGCTCACTCGCCCCCACCGCCGCGACCCCCAGCACGCACAGCACCAGCGCGTAGGAGTGGAAGAGCGGGAGCGCGGAGAGCAGCACGTCGCCGGGGCCGATACCGGCGATCGGGGCCCAGCACGCGGCCACCACCCAGAAGCACCCGCGCTGGGTCAGGTACACGCCCTTGGGACGCCCGGTGGTGCCCGAGGTGTAGAGCATCCAGGCCACGTCGTCGAGCTCGAGGCAGTCGCGGGGGTCCTGGACGGACGGCGCGCCGAGCAGGTCCGCGTAGGCGATCTCCCGGCCGGCCGATCCGCCCCCGACCACGATCACGGCGAGCAGGCCGTCGCGTTCGGCCGCGAGCGAGCGCACCAGGTCGAGGTGCGCCGCATCGGTGACGACGACCCGGGAGCCGCTGTCGTCGAGGATGTGTGTGACCTCGGCCGTGGCCGCCCCCGGGTTCGCGCACACCGCGATCGCGCCGGCCCGCGGGATCGCCAGATAGGACTCGGCCACCTCCACCCGGTTGTCCAGGTAGAGCAGGACGCGGTCGCCGCGCTCGACGCCGAGGGCCTGCAGGTGTCCGGCCAGCCGGGCCGTGGTCGTGGCGAGCTCGCCGTAGGTGACCGCGCGCTCGTCGTCGACGAAGGCGACGGTGTCCTGGCGCAGCCGGGCGTGCCCGTCGAGGATCTCGGGCACCGTTCTGATCAGTTCTGTGTGCAGCACCGCTGCTCCTTCGGGCTAGTGGACGGAGGCGGAAGTTCGGCCCGGCGACCAGCATGATCACGATGGCGACCGCGCCGATCCGGCTGCGGCCCACCGCGCGACGCCCGTCTCGTCGCCGGTCTCGCGGCCGCGCCGGACCACGTTGACCACAGGTCGTGAGCGACCGCACCCGACGCCGACAGGACCGGCCCGGCGACCACAGGGTCGGTGGACATCGAGCCGTCCTGGTGTCTTGCCATCGAGGATTCCTCCGGCGCTGGAGCGGGCGACTACGAGCTAACGCTCGTTCGTACGGAAAAGCTAGCTAACGCTCATTCGTATGACAAGGGTAGGGTTCGGGACATGCCTCCGGTGCGAGCCGACCCAGGATCAGCGGACGGCCGCCTCGGCGTCACGGCCGACGCCGTGCTCGACGCGGCGCTCACGCTGTTCGCCGCCCGCGGCTACCACGGAACCGCCGTCAGCCAGATCGCCGCCGCGCTCGGCATCCGCACCCCGAGCCTCTACAACCACATGCGCTCGAAGCAGGACCTGCTCGAGACGATCGTCGAACGCACTCTCGACGAGGTCCTCGACGACTTCCGGACCGCTGTGGGGGATCTGACCGATCCCGCCGAGCGACTGCGCCGGGCCACCCGCGCCTACGCCCTGCGACACGCGACCCATCGGCGCGAGGCGCTGGTCGTCAACCGGGACACCACGAGCCTGCCGGAGCCCACCATGACTCGGATGCGTGAGCGACGCCGGGACCACGAGCGGGTCGTGCGTGCCGTCATCGCCGACGGCATCGACTCCGGCGCGTTCCACGTCGACTCCCCCGCGCTCGCGTCGTTCGCGATCCTCGAGATGTGCGTCAGCATCGCCCGCTGGTTCCGGGAGGACGGCGCGCGCAGCGCCGAGCAGGTGGCCGACGAGTACACGGACTTCGCGCTGCGCATCGTCGGGTTCGTGCCGGCCCCGGACAGCACGGATCGACAGGCGGACGGGACAGGAGGGCCGGATGGCTCGGATCGGTGAGCGGGCCACGGTCACCAGTGCGGCGGTGCTCGACTCGGCCCTGACGCTCTTCGCGGAACGCGGGTACCACGGGACCGCCCTGAGCCAGATCGCCGAGGCGCTCGAGGTGCGTACCCCGAGCCTCTACAACCACATGCGCGCCAAGCACGACCTGCTGCTGACCATCATCGACCGGACCGTCACCGGAGTGCTCGACGACTTCACGACGGCCACGGCCGGACGCACCGACCCGCTCGACCGGCTGCGCAACGCCACGCGGATCTACGCGCTGCGGCATGCGACCCACCGCCGCGAGGCGATCGTCGTCAACCGCGACACCTCGAGCCTCGACGAGCCCCACCGCGCCGCGATGCAGGCACTGCGGCGCCGACACGATCACGCGCTCCGCGGGATCATCGAGGACGGAGTGGCTGCCGGGAGGTTCACCATCGAGTCGCCCGCGCTCGGATCGTTCGCCATCCGCGAGATGTGCGTCAGCGTCGCGCGGTGGTTCCGCGACGATGGCCCCATCACCCCCGAGCAGGTCGCGGACGAGTACACCGAGTTCGCCGTCCGCATCGTGAGCGCCGAATGACGAAGCGGGAGTTGTTCGACGGTGGTCCGCGGGTCGGCGCCGTCGGTCTCGGCTGCATGGGCATGTCCTGGGCGTACTCGCCCGCCGAGCGCGACTCGGCCCGGTCGGTGGCGGTGATCAGGTCCGCCGTGGCCCGAGGGGTCACGTTGATCGACACCGCCGACGTGTACGGCCCATTCCACAACGAGGAACTGGTCGGCGAGGCGGTGGCCGGGCTGCCACCCGCAGACCGTGAGCAGGTCGTGGTCGCGACCAAGGGTGGGCTGGTCGTGACCGACCGCAGATCCGGCCGGGTACCGGGCCCGAACGGGCGACCGGAGCACATCCGCCGGGCGTGCGAGGAGTCGCTGCGCCGGCTCCGCGTCGAGGCCATCGACCTCTACCAGCTTCATCGTGTCGATCCGGCCGTGCCACTCGCGGAGACGTGGGGCGCCATGGCGGAGCTCGTGCAGCGCGGGGACGTCCGAGCCGTCGGGATGAGCGAGGTCGACGTGGATCAACTCGACGAAGCCGCTGCCATCCATCCGGTGGCCACGGTCCAGTCGGAGCTGTCGATCTGGACCCGCGACCCCCTCGACCGGGTGCTCCCCTGGTGCGCCGATCACGGGGCCGGTTTCATCCCGTTCTCCCCGCTCGGCCGTGGGTTCCTCACCGGCACGCTCGTCCCCGACGCCTTCGACCGCAGGGACTTCCGCGCCCACAACCCACGGTTCACCGACGAGGCGATGACGGCCAACGCGAAGATCCTCGACGCCGTGCGCACCGTGGCCGCGCGCCACGGCGCCACTCCCGGCCAGATCGCCCTGGCCTGGGCGCTCGCGCAGGGCGACCGGGTGGTGCCGATTCCTGGCACCACGCGCCCGGAGCGGGTGGCCGAGAACGCGGCGGCGGCTCACCTGGTTCTCGAACCGGAGGACAGGGCCCTTCTGGATGCCGTCCCGGCCACCTTCGGCGCCCGCTACTGAACGATCAGGCCCGCGGACATGGCGGTCGAGCGGAGCGTCGTTGCCGGTCGATGGAAGTGCCCCTTCATCGCGCTCACCCTCTCACCCGGGGGCGGGAGTATCGCAGCGGCTCAGGAGAGGCTGGTGGACGATGCCCCACGCGTGGAACTTCGCGGGCGAGCGGGTCCTGGTGAGCGGCGGGGCCGGCGGGATCGGGCCGGCCATCGGCGAGGCGTTCGTCCGTGCCGGCGCTCGCGTGGTGCTCCTCGGCCGTGACATCGCGACGCTCACGAAGGCGGTCGAGGTCGCCGCGGCCGCCAGCGAAGGGGACGCATCGGGTGTGGTCTGCGATCTGCAGGACGCGGGTGAGATCGCGCGTGCCACCGGCGAGGTGATCGATCGCCTCGGCGGGATCGACATCCTCGTCAACAACGCCGGCGTGTCGATGCACGTCCCGCTCGTCGAGTGCACCGATGAGGTGATCGACCTGAACCTCGACGTCAACCTGCGCGCCGTGATGCTGCTGACGCGCGGGCTCCTGCGCGGGATGCTCCAGCGAGGCCGCGGCAGCGTCGTCAACGTGTCGTCGCAGGCGGCCGAACGCGGTTGGCCCGAGAACACCCACTACAGCGCGAGCAAGGCCGGAGTGCTCGGGTTCACCCTCGCCCTGGCGGCCGAGGTCGCGCCCGCGGTCCGCGTCAACGCCGTCTGCCCGGGCATGGTGATGAGCGGGATGATGCGGGGCAACATCCGGGCCACCAGCGAGCACAAGCACATCTCCTACGACGAGGCGTACGAGGAGTGGAGCTCGGGGATTCCCATGGGACGAATGCAGCGCACCACCGACATCGCCAACGCCGTGCTCTTCCTGGCGTCCGATGACGCCAGTGAGATCACGGGTGAGGCGTTGAACGTCAGTGGCGGCCAGACGACGCACTGATACGCCGGCTGCGGATTCCTGTGGTCGGGCATTGCCCCACGTGGGGCAGAGATCGAGGACGAGTCGTGGGCTGACGGCGCGGGACACGCAGATCACCATGCAGTCGTCGGCGTCGGCTGGAGCCTCGACCGTCGAAGCGCCCTGTGTCGCGTCGTCACCATCCGGGCGCTTCGCCCCGCTGATCGACCCGACGGGCGGCGTCATCACGCTCGCGTCGCATCTCTCCGACCGGCGTCGCGGCAGTGTTGTCGGCGGGTTCGGGCGTAGCTCGGCCTCTGGTCCTTCCCTGCCGTGCCGCCAGGTCGGCCCGCTTGATCAGATCGACCCGCTTGATCAGATCGACCCGTTCGCCGAGCTGACGGGTTGTGCTGCGCAGCCGTCCCACCGCCTGGGACGTGGACCTCCGGGCGCGTTCCGCCTCCTGCTGCGCCGTCCGGAGCCGCGCGTGCTCGGCGTCGTCGAGCTCGTGCAGCACCCGGTCCGCGGTGGTGAGGATCGCCGAGTTCAACTCCCAGAGCCCCTGGCGGCCCCGCGGGTCGGCGAGCAGCAGCTCCTCCACCCCGGCCCGCTCCCGGCGCAGGGCCGCCAGAGCCGCGGTCAGGTCGGCCTCCTCCGCCTCTCCGGACGACTCGATCTCGGCGCAGAGCAACCGGCCGAACGCGTGGACGACGGTGGCGAGCCCGGCCATCAGGCCGGCGGCGCTGCGACGCACGTCGTCCGCATAGGCGGGGTCCTCCTGCACGCCCGTGCGCTCCAGCGTCGCGTCGTAGACGGCGCGGAACAGCGTGCGGGTCGACACCGACGTGTGCTCCAGCGCATCGAGCCCCTCGCGCAGGTTGCGCTCGCTGCGCGGGGTTCCCAGCGCGCGCACGTTGAGCCGCCTGCTCTCCTCGGCCTGGGCCAGCGCCAGGTCGACCTGGGGGGCGTGCCGATTGAGCCTGCGCGCGTCGTCGAGCCACCGGGCCGCCTGCTCCACCTCGACCGTTCCTGCGGTCAGGGCGCCGGCGGCGTCCTCGAGCATGCCGGCGATCTCCCCGGCGAACTTCTCGACGGCACGCCCCGCGTAGCGCGTCTGCACCGCGGGGGGGAACGCGACATTGACCAGCACGCCGACCGCCGCGCCGACGAACGTCTCGACCACCCGTCCGGCGCCGACGGATTCCGCCCCCGTCGCGTACCCGACGCCGAGCACGAGCATCGCGCTGATCGGCACCTCCACCAGGTGCGGGCCGAGCCTGAGGATCTGGCCCACGAGGATCGACGCCGCCACGAGCGCGCCGAGGCTCCACCAGGTGAGCCCGACGAAGGACACGAACAGCACCGCCAGCGCAACGCCGGAGACCACGCTCAGCACCCGCTGCACGCCGCTCCGGAGCGTGCTGGCCAGCGTCGCCTGCACGACCAGCAGCGCGGTGAGCGCGGCGATGAGCGGCGGCGGGTTCCGTAGCCCGACCAGCTCGGCCACGAGGAAGGCCGCCACGGTGGCGAGGGTGAGGCGGCCGGCGCGGAAGGCCGCGGACCGGCCCCGTTCCCGGCACCGCCGCACGACGTCGGCGACGAACCGCCCCACCGCCGCGCGCACCCCGCGCCACCAGCTCGCCATCCCGTCATCGTCCGCGATCCGCGTCGCCACCGGAAGAGCTGTGATGTGCGGTCGCCGCGCAGGAGCGGTCGCGACGCGATGACGTGTGCGGACGCCTCGGTGCTCCGAAAACCTCCGCCGTCTTTGCCCCGGATGGCGGTGGCATGTTTCAGAAACCGGTTTCATACTTCTTGCAGGAGCGAGGAGGGCGCATGTCGATCCGTGATGTGGCGGCCAGGGCCGGAGTGTCACCCGCCACGGTGTCGCGCGTGTTCACCCAGCCCGGTGCGGTCGCCGTGGGAACGCGAGAGCGTGTCCTCGCGGCGGCCGAGGAGATGCACTACGCGCCGCACCCCGTTGCGCGCTCGCTCGCTCGAGGCCGCACCGGCGCCATCGGCATCGTCGTGCCGGACATCGCGAACGCGTTCTCCGCGGCCATCACCAAGGCGGTGCAGCAGGAGGCCCGGCGCGACGGCTACGCGCTCTTCGTGTCCGGCTCCGACGAGCACCCGCAGGACGAGGAGCTGTGGGCCCGGGCGATGGCGCCCCAGGTGGACGGGCTGCTGCTGGCCTCACCTCTCATGTCGGACGACGCCCTGCGCGAGCTGGCCGAACTGGTGCCCGTCGTGCTCGCCAACCGGCTGGTCGACGGCATCCCCGCGGTCGTCACCGACGCGACCGAGGCCACCGCGCACGCCGTCGAGCACCTGCACGCGCTCGGGCACCGCAGGATCGTCTACCTCGCCGGCCCGACGGGGAGCTACTCCAACGAGATCCGGCTGAGCGCCTACCGCGCGACCTGCGAGCTGCTGGGGATGAAGGCGACCGAGCTCGGACCGTTCCAGGCCCGGTTCTCGTCCGGGGTACGCGCCGCGGACCTGGTGCTCGCCGGCGATGCGACGGCCGTACTCGCCTACGACGACGAGGTGGCTGTGGGAGTGGTCAACCGACTCTCCGACCGTGGGGTCCGCGTGCCGGCCGACGTCAGCGTGGTCGGCTTCGACGACACCTCGTTGGCCGAGATGGTCACACCCCGGCTCACCACGGTCCGGCTGCCCGCGGCCGCCGCGGGCCGCCAGGCGGTGCGCATGCTGCTCCACGTGATCGGCGGCCGGGACGGCAACCTCCGCACCCGGCTGGCGCTGCCCGCCGAGCTCGTCGTGCGCGCCAGCTCCGGTCCCGTCACCGGACGGGAGAGGACCTCCCCCACGCCATGACCTATCCCGACACCCGTAACGAGGGCGCCGGCGAGCGCCGTATGTGGATCACGGCCGCGGTGCGGTCCGCCGGGTTCATCGCGATCGCCGACGTCGCCCGGCAGCTGGGCGTGTCGACCATGACCGTCCGGCGCGACCTGCACGTGCTGGAGGCGGCCGGGCAGGTGCGCCTCGTCCACGGCGGGGCCACGCTCGCCCTGTCCGAGCTGTGCGGCCGCGTCTTCCCCGACGACGGCGACGCCGCGGCCCGGGCCAGGGTCGCGGGCCGCGCGGCCGAGCTGGTCGGGCCGACGGACACGATCGCGGTGGATGCGGGTCCGACGGCGTACGCGTTGGCGCGAGCCCTTCCGGACGGATTCCGCGGGTCGGTCATCACCCACTCGATGCCGGTGCTGCACCTGCTCGACGAACGCCGGCCGCCACCGCGGACCGTCGCACTCGGCGGCGAGCTGCTCGCCGACCGCCACGCCTTCGTGGGCCCGTCCGCGGAGGCCGCCGTGGCGCAGCTGCGGGCGCGCACGTTCTTCCTGTCCACGGCCGCGGTGGACGCTCGAGGCACCTACTCGCCCTCACCCGCGGAGGCCAGCGTGCAGCGCCGGCTGATGGAGATCGCCGACGAGGTGGTGCTCGTCGCCACCCACGACGTGTTCACCAGCTCGGCGCCCGCCCGCGTCGCACCGCTGGAGCGGCTGACCGGTGTGGTGACGGACCGGCCGCTCCCGCAGCCCGTCGTCGCAGCGCTGCGCGGGGCGGACGTCCTGGTCCACATCGTCGAACGGTGAGACGGCACCGCGACCGGACCTTCGAGAACGGTCGATCACCGTCACCGGCGTGTTGACGCCCCCCTCCCGCTGCTGTCGAACATTCGCCCGTCGGGACCTACCTGATGGAGGACTTCTTCCACGCCGGCGGTCTGCCCGCGCTGCTGCACAACCTCGGTGAGCTGCTCGACACGTCCGCGCGCACCGCGAACGGCGCGACGCTGGGCGAGAACGTCGCGACCGCCACGGTGTTCAACGGGTAGCCGCAGCACATCCTGCAGGCCGACGAACGATGCGACTTCGGCTTCCTCGGGGCCCGCACGCCCACCCCGGAGCCGGAGATCCGCTGATCGGTCCCCCGCCTCGCGGGACACGACCGTTCTCATACAACGGAATCCCGGTCGTGATCACCGGATACCCGTCCAGGCCGGTGCGATCGTGACCTCGCGCCGACCAGCACCCGTTCCTCACCCCCGCCACCGAGGAGGCACCACAGTGACGAACGACCTCGCGACGAACGACCTCGCGACGAGCGATCTCGCGACTAACGACCTCGCCCGGCTGCAGCTGGGCACCGCACCCGACTCGTGGGGAGTCTGGTTCCCGTCCGACGCCCACCAGGTGGGCTGGCAGCAGTACCTCGACGAGGTCGCCCGAGCCGGCTACCTCTACACGGAACTCGGACCGCAGGGCTTCCTGCCGCAGGACCCCTCGCAGCTGCGCGACGAGCTGGACAGCCGGGGACTGACCGTCTCCGGCGGCACCGTCTTCGCCGGGCTGCACCGGGGCAAGGACGCCCTGGACAAGGCCAAGAAGGACTTCGGCCGGGAGGCGCGGCTGCTCAGCGCGGTCGGCGCGGAGTACCTCGTCCACCTGCCCGACCAGTACACCGACATGCACACGGGTGAAGCCACCGAGGCGACCGAGATCGATCCCGATCACTGGAAGAACCTGGTGACCGGCACCGACGAGCTCGCGCGGTACCTGCAGGAGGAGTTCGGCGTCGCGCTGGTGTTCCACCCCCACGTCGACACGCATGTCGACACCCAGGAACGCGTGGAGCGGTTCCTGTCCGACACCGATCCCGAGTTCGTGAACCTGTGCCTGGACACCGGGCACATCTCCTACTGCGCCGGGGACAACGTCCAGATCGTCGAGCGCTTCCCCGAGCGGATCACCTATGTACACCTCAAGCAGGTCGATCCGGAGGTCCGCGAGCGGGTCCGGCGGGAGAACCTCTCGCTGGCCGAGGCCGTGCCGCTCGGTGTGATGTGCGAGCCGCCCTACGGCGACCCGCCGATGCCGCCGCTCCTCGCCGCGCTCGCGAACCTCGACCGGGACGTGTTCTGCGTGATCGAGCAGGACCTCTACCCGGTGGAGCCGGACATCCCGCTCCCGATCGCCGCCCGCACCGCCGGCTACTTCGTCGCGTGCGGGCTCGGGCCCGTCCGGCGCTGGCCTTACCGACCGATCGACCGGACGAAAGGACAGCTCCCGTGACGGTGAACGTGGGTGTGATCGGTGTCGGGATGATCGGTCAGGACCATATCCGCAGGTTGACCACGGTGTTGTCGGGGGCCAGGGTTGTCGCGGTCAGCGATGTGGACGTGGACCGGGCGGGGTCGGTCGCGCCGGACGGGGCGTCGGTTCATGGGAGCGGTCAGGAGCTGATCGCGGATCCGGGTGTCGATGCGGTGGTGGTGACCTCGTGGGGGCCGTCGCACGAGGAGTACGTGCTGGCCGGTATCGCGGCGGGTAAGCAGGTGTTCTGCGAGAAGCCGTTGGCGACCACCCGGGAGGCGTGCGAGCGGATCCTCGATGCCGAGGTGGCCGCGGGCCGGCGCC
>NZ_JAOPWR010000349.1 GCF_025965585.1 Pseudonocardia sp. | reverse complement strand
AAGATCGCCGCACGGTCCGATGAGGTGGCCGCCACCTTGTCGCGGTGGCCGCATCGCGACTCCGTGACGCCGGTCAGTGCGATGTTCACGTGGTAGTTGCTGGCGTCGGTCGTGCGCATGTGGACATGCGGGCCGTACCGCAGATATCCGGCTGTGACCGTGCCCATCTGGACGGCGTTCAGCTGCATGTCGAGCGGTGCAGAGAGGTCGAGCACCTGCAGCTCGTGGGGGAGGAACACCGCGGATACGGCGTCGAGCGCCTCGCCGAGGTCCGAGGTACGGGCGATCGGCCGGCCGGGTAGCCGTTCGTTCGGTTGGGTCAACGGACCGAACCTCCTTGCATCTCGTGCTGCGCCGGACGTCGCATACCGCCCGGCGCCGATGCTCGCATACGGGGACCGGGGAGCGGCCGCCCTCCGGTCCCACCGGTTCGGCGGCTGTCCGGGACCGGACGAGGCTCCGTCGGCGGGGGCCTCGGGGAAGACCTGGTGCTGCACCGGAGGGGGGCGGCGCCGGGCATGCCGCGCTGCCGGACGGGGCAGCGCGTCGGACCCGTGAAACCGTGGACCGGTGGGGGAGCTGATCCCGTCCACACACGGCGCGGGTCGTTCCGCGCGCGGCAGGTGTGCGCTCCGCCGGCCGCGTGAACCGGTCAAGACGGCGCGCCACGTGGATCGACCCGCCCGCGGGAGCGCGCTTGTGTGGAGAGGTGCATGGTGCTCCTGGCCCGAAGCCCATCCGCTCGATCAATCTGCGACCCGGGATCCCGTTGTTGGCGTTGGCCCCCGGCCCGCTCGACGACGACGACGCCGCCGATCTCGGCACCGCCGTCGACAGGGCGGTGGACGCGCTTCCCTGGGGGATCGTGATCGACCTGTCCGGTACCGACGGCGTGTCCGCTGCCGGCATGGCGATGCTGGCCCGGGCGGCGGTGCGGGCCGGGCAGGGCGACGTCGGGCTGTGTGTGGTGGGCTCGGACCGCGTGCAGTCGGCGATCGCGGGAGCAGGGCTGAGCGAGCTGTTCGACCTGCACGCGAGCCGGTCCGAGGCGCTCTCGGCCCTGGGAGTGAGGCAGTGAGACCGTCAGGTGCCCGGTGAGGCGCGCGCGCCGTTGCGCCTCCCTGGACGGCGACGGCCGCCGTCCCCGGGTGGGGACGACGGCCGCGCGGCTCGAAGAGATCAGTTGATGACGTGCCCCGTGACGGGCGAGGGGACGCACGCTGTCGGTCCGTCGTTGAGGAAGCTCAGCGTGCCGGTGGTGGCTGCGAAGGCCTTGCTCGAGTTGAAGAACTGCACCGTGTAGGTGCCCGCGGGCTGCGTGTTCGGCGCGGTGGAGATGCTGAACCTGCCGGCCGTGGTGTTCTGGATCGCGATCGAGCCGCCCTTGGTGCCGGTGGCGACCGGGTCGGCCAGTCCGGTGAACGGGTTGCCCTGGTAGAGCACCAGTTGCGCGGCCTGCGACACCGGGATGGTCCAGGTGGAGCTGATCTGGCCGGTCGCGCGCGTGGTGAACTGCACCCAGTACGTCTGCCCGCCGGCCAGGGACGGGATGTTCACGGTCAGGTTGCAGGTCTGGCTCCCGGCTACGGGCGTCGTGACGGGCAACGCCACGGGCGTGGCGCCGGCAGGGTAGGGGGTGAACGGTGTGGACCACGCGTGGCCGCGGCCACCGCGGGCGCCGGCGAAGGCGTCCTCGGTGAGGTAGACCGTTCCGCCGCCGAGTTCGTCGGAGCGTGGGTCGACCATGATGCCCTGGGCGAACCGGAAGGCGGCCTTCGCGCCCGGCGGGTTGGCCGGGTCGGCGGGTCTGGTGCACGTCGTGGTGCACCAGACGGTGGCCTCGCCGGATCCGGCGGTGGGCAGCTGGCCCTGGGTGGCGAAGATCCGTGAGGTGTTGGTCGCCACGTCGTACTGGTAGACCGTGGCGTTGGCCGCTCCGGGCGAGATGGCCGCGTAGACCAGCCCGCTGGTGCTGTGCTGGGGGTTCGTGTCGACGCCGATCGCGGAGCCGAAGACGAACCCGAACTGGCTGATGTTCAGCGGCACCGTGGCGCAGACCTGGTTGCCGGCGGGGCAGGTGCTGATGTTCTTGACGACGGTGAACCCCTGGTTCTCCGGGAGGTACAGGTCGTCGCCGATCATGCCCATCGAGCCGTTGATGCCCTTGCCGAGCGTGCCGGCCTTCTGCTCGGTCGTCATGGCGACGACGTCGACGGTCTGCACGCGAGGGTCGGCCTCGGGGTTGTTGATCCGTCGGATGAAGCCGTCGAGCAGGCCTCCCATGTAGAGGACGTTGCCGCCACCCTGGCCGGCGCAGGTCTGGCCGAAGGCGACGGGCTTGTTGCACCCCATCGCGAGCCCGTTGGCCTTGTCGCCGTTCAGACCGGCGCCCGGGGCCATGACCACCGCGCTGCCGGGCACGAGGTTCCCGGCGCCGTTGTCGGCCGAGGGGTCGTACTCGAACCGGATGACACCGGGGCTGAGGTGGTCGTTCTGTGCGACGTAGAGGAAGTGGTGGTTGGGCGTGCCGGCGACGACGACGTCGTCGTGGACGGTCTGCCCTCCCGATCCCAGCACGGTGCCGTCGTCACAGGCGGCGGAGTTGAACGCGTGCAGGTTGAGCACGCCCAGCTTGGGGTCGGTCACCTGGTCCATGCGGCACAGGCCCTGGGAGTGGTCGGCCGCCCAGATGTGACCGCCGTCGTCGGACGGGACGAACGTCGCCCCTCCCTTGGGCGCGGTCAGGCCGTAGGCGTACAGGCTGGGTGTGGACACGCTCGGCGGGGGCGGAGGGGTGCAGGGCGTCGCCGCCGAGCCCAGGCAGTCAGCCGGGGCGACGCCGTTGACGCCGGGGATCGTGAAGATGTGTCCCTTGTTCAGCGGCGGGTTGACCAGGACGGCGAACGTCGGGTCGTCGCCGATGAACAGGTCACCGTTGTGCGGGTCGACCGCCAGACCCATCACGAACGTGTAGTTCGACTGCAGCGCGGGAGCCCCGTCGAGCAGGTCGGGAACCGGCGGCGTGATCGCGTTGGACACCACGTCCTGCAGCCCGGTGTCCGGGTGGTAGCGCAGCACGGTGGCGCCGGAGTTGCGCGGCGAGTCGGCCACGTACAGGAATTGGCTGTTGCCGTTGGCGTCGTTCTGCACGGCCATTCCCTGCGGGAAGTTCGTCGTGATGCCGCCGACGACGCTTGCCGCGCAGCCACCGGCCTGGTTGACCGGCGGGTTGACCACCGTCGGGTCTGCCGCCCCCTCGGAGGGTGCACAGTGGGCGATGTCGGTCAGCAGCGACACCCCGTTGCCGCCGAGCTCGTCGATGTACAGGTCGTCGGTCGCCGGTGCGGTGGCGGTGGCGGGCTTGTGGAAGTCGCCGATGCCGAACCGGACGCCCTTGCGCTTGTCGGTGGTCTTGGAGATCGTCTCGATGGACTGGGCCGCGACCGGCTGGTCGACGAAGTTGATGCGCTCGATCTTCTGCGAGCGCTCGAAGCCGAGGTACAGAGCCCGGCACGGAGTGGCGATCGTGGCGTCGCACGGGCCCAGGGCGACCGAGGAGTTCTTGAAGTTCCCCGCCGCGTCGGCGAAGAACCCGACGGTGTTCAGCCCGCCCAGCGTCGTCCCGCTGCCCGCGATGATGCCACCGGCGCCGCCGTTGGCGTTCGGGTCGTACGTGACGCGAACCGGCCCGCCGCTCTTGCTGGACATGTCCGCGGCGTAGACGAAGTAGGTGCCGTCCCCGTTGACCGGCCCGACCGTCGCCTGTGTCGGCTTCTTCGCCTGCACGTCACAGGTACCGACGTTCTCGGTGAACCCACCCCCTGCCGCGGCATCGATGCGGCACAGCCCGTTGCCGCTGGAGTCCCAGTAGTGCCCTCCGTCAGTGGACTCCAGCCAGACGCCGTTGAAGGGGAAGGTCACCCCCGCGACATACGGCGCGCTCGGCGCCGCCTCCGCCGCGACGGCGAGCACTCCGGTGACGGCGGTCAGCGCGGCCGTGAGCACGCCCACACGAAAGAGGTTCCTTCTGAACGGGTTCCGGCCCCGTCCGAACACCTTGGGAGGCTTCATGATCGCATTCAGTCCCTTCCTCAGGGCGCATCGACCCGCGCAGCCTCGACCGATGTCAATCCGGGGCACAGCCGAGCGTGCGGGGTGCTAGGACCCTCAAATTGGGGCTGCTCGCAGCATATTGTCCATTTCGCCCCGCACGAGTCTCACGTGGGGCAATTGTGCAGAAGTATCATCTTCGCGAACGTCGGTCCGATTCTGCATTGTTCAGCACATTCACCGCCCTCGTCGGACCGACAGCGACGCGACGATCACGGGTCTGACCAGCGGCCCGGCCGGGATGTCGACCGCGTCGCCTGCTCCTTCTCCCGTGCGACCGGTGCGATGTCCGAATGGAGGCGGCCGGGAGCGTCATTCCTCACTATCGATCGGCAAATTCTCATCGTCGACGGATTCTGTGCAACTCGGTCATTGCTGACATCAGGAGCAGGTCCGTCACCTCATCGACGGTGACGGCCGAATCACCACGGGTCATGGATGCCTTGCCGCGATATGTCGGTGCAGCTGTGAAGAACTCGTGGGTGCAGTGGCAGTTGTCCGCCGAGAACTGTCCGCCGAGAACGCCGGCAACGCGTGCGCCGGCCGCCCGGGCCCACGCGCGCGCTCTGTCACCTGCGTGCGCGTCGCTACACGCGCCGGGAGGAACCGCGCGCAGTCCTCGGTCGCGAGGGAGGAGGAGCAGGAACGCGCGGGGCGGTCAACCGCCCGGGCCGGGTGCGCCCAGCAACCGACCGACGAGGTCGCGGCGGCTGCGCACGCCGACCTTGTCGAAGACGGCCTTGAGGTGGTCCTGGACGGTGTGGCGGGAGATGTGCAGCGTGTCGGCGATGGCGGTGGTGGGTGCGCCGCGGAGCACGAGCCGGGCCACCTCGGTCTCGCGGGGGGTGAGCCCGTGGGCGGCGAGCACGAGCAGGCCGGTCGTGTGCCTGTCGGCGTGCTCCAGGACGACGGAGATGTGCCCGGCCCCGGGTGGGCCGTGCAGTCGGGAGGCGTGGACCCGGAGCCAGTGTCCGTCTGCGGTGCGGGCGCGTGTGCTCGGGACCGGCATTGCGGCGCCGCCGCGCTCGAGCGCCAGCAGGGCGACAGCGGCGGTGTGGACGGAGACCGGCAGCGGATGCTGCGCCGTGCGATCGGGGGCGATCAGCGTGAGCAGGTGTTCGGCTTCCGGGGTCACCGCGACCACGGTGAGGTCGTCGGCGAGCAACACCACTCCCGGTTCGCGGCCGGTGCCCGTCGTGGACGGGCCCTGCAGCAGCACGGCCTGGCGCAGGGCGTGGGCGATGTGCGGGCCGAGCCGGGCGACCAGTGCGCCCTCCTCGTCCGCGAAGCCCAGCTCGTGGTCCTCGCGGTGCAGGCACAGGTAACCCCAGCACTGGGTGTCGACGACGAGGGCTGCCCGGAGCTCGTCCCCCAGACCGAGCGGGCCCATGATGTCGCGGTGCCGCAGGCTCGACGTGCGTTCCTGCCGGGTCGCCCCGTCCAGCGACGCGACATGCCGAGGGGACGTGGCGAGCGCGGCGAACTTGTTGACGTCGTCCCTCCCGAATTCGTTCTCCAGGAACAGTCCTTGCGACTCCCGCAGCGGTTCTTCGGCATACGCGCCGGTGAACAGCAGCGTCGCGGGATCGGCAGTGGCGAAGAACGCGGCGTCGATCGGCATGAGCCGCCGCAGGGCCTGCAGTACCTGCTGCTGCACGCCGGCCACGTCGAGGCCCTGGTGGCAGCACCGGATGACCTCGTGCTCGGCCGCGGCCAGGGCCGCTCGCGTCGGCATCGCATCAGTGTCCGGCGGCGGGCGGCGCGCGGAAACCCCAACTTGCTGGGATGGTCGACCGCTCCTGGGGGATCGACGATGTCGGCATGAGCACAGAGCAGATCACACGCAACAAGCACATCGTCGACGCATTCATCCAGGAACTGTTCACCAAGGGCGACCTCAGCGCCGTCGACCGCTACCTGGACCCGGGCTTCGTCAACCACGACCCGCCGTTCCCGGGCGCTCCGGACGGCCCCGAAGGGATGCGCCAGGCCGCGGCCCTGTTCCGGGAGGCGCTGCCCGACTGGCACAGCGACCGCGACCAGCTCGTCGCCGAGGGCGACACCGTGGTGGAACGTTTCACCGCCAGCGGCACCCACCGAGGGGAGCTGATGAACGTGGCGCCCACCGGGAACACGATCGTGCTGGCCGGCATCAACATCTTCCGTGTCCGCGGCGACAAGATCGTCGAGCGGTGGGGACGGCTGGACGACCTCGCGCTGTTGCGTCAGCTGGGTCTGGCCCCGAGCTGACCGGCCCGGTCGTCGATCCCGGCGTCGGGATGGGCCGGCTGATCGGTGCAGGCCCGTTCCGCGTCGCCTGCTGCGCACCGAGGCGCTGGTGGAGTGCGGGAGACGGTGCGGATGGTCGACCGGTCCGGCGGACGGTGGCCGCGCGTGCAACCGGCCGGTTGCCGTCCCCTCCTGGCCGCGGGCGAGCGGCAGCGCCCGTCCGTGCCCGGGCGGGCGCTGCTGTGGTGAGCCACGCTCCCCAGCTGCCAGCTCCACGACCCCTCCTGCGCGGCCTGACAAGCGCTCATCGGCCTGATCAAGCCCCGCGTTAGGCTGGAATCGACGTGTTCCCTCGTCCGGCCCAACGTTTGGGGACGAACCGCCCCAGATCAGGCAGCCGCAGATCTGGCGCGCGGCCGAGGAGCCCGGTGGCGTCGTGGTGGACACCGAGCATGTCGGCGGCCTGCACGCCGGCCCGGGGGACCGCAAGGCGATCGCAAGAATCCGCAGGTGGCCCTCACCCGGCGACGGTCGTTCAGCCGGGCGCGACTGCCAGCCCGTCGAGGGTGGACATGGTCTCGGCGTCGAGGTGAACGCTCCCGGCGGCGACGTTGTCGGCCAGGTGGGCCGTGCTGGACGTCCCGGGGATGAGCAGGACGTGCGGGTCGTGGGCCAGCAGCCAGGCCAGGGCGACCTGGGCGGGGGTGACGTCGAGAGCGGTCGCCGCCGCGATCACCGCAGGGTGGTCCGTGACCGAGGGCATGCGTGGGAAGGCCGAGCCGAGCGGGAAGAAGGGCACCCAGGCCAGATCGTGCTCGCGGCACAGGTCCAGCAGCGGCTCGCCCGACCGGTCGAGGAGGTTGTAGACGTTCTGGACGCACGCGATGCCGACAGGTAGCGCCCGACGGAGCTGATCGACGCCGACATTGCTGAGGCCGATGCCGCCGATCTTGCCCTCGTCGCGCAGGGCCACCATCTCGGCCAGCTGGCCGTCGAGATCGACGCGCTGGTCTCCGGTCGCCTCGATGCCGGGACCGGTGTCGAGGCGGCGGAGGTTCACCACCGTCACCTGCTCGACGCCCAGGCTGCGCAGGTTGGCCTCCACGCCGGCACGGAGCTGCTCGGGGCGCTGAGCGGGGACCAGACCCTTCCCGGGGTGGTGCTCGGCGCCGACCTTGCTCACCAGCACCAGATCGTCCGGGTAGGGGTGCAGCGCGGAGCGGATCAGCTCGTTCGCGACGCCGGCGCCGTAGAACTCGGCGGTGTCGATGTGGTCGACGCCCAGCTCGACCGCCCGCCGCAGCACGCCCAGTGCCGCGTCCCGAGCGGGTGCAGCCCGGCCGCCCCGCTCCGCCAGTTGCATGGCCCCGAAGCCCACGCGTGCCACCGGGTGGCCCGCCAGGCGTGCGGTGTCGAGGGTCGGATCCGGTCGTCCGGTGGTTCCGGCCACGGTGAGCCTCCCGTAGATGGCACAGTTGCGATCAGACGGAGGAACCTCCGCATCGACGACGCTACCAGATACGGAGGTCCCTCCGCTTATGACCGACGGATCCCCGGGACGAGCGGACGCCCAGCGCAACCGGCAGCGACTGGTCGAGGCCGCGCTCGCGGCCTTCTCGTCCGACGGGGAGAAGGTGGCGCTGGAGACGATCGCCCGGAATGCCGGCGTCGGCATCGGCACCCTCTACCGGCATTTCCCCTCCCGGGAGGCCCTGGTCGAGGCGGTGTACCGCAGCGAGCTGGCTCGCCTCTGCAGCGGGGCGGGCGAGCTGCTCGACGCGCTGCCGCCCGACGATGCCCTCCGAACATGGATGGGGCGGTACGCCGACTTCGTGAGGACGAAGAGGGGGATGGCCGAGGCGCTCCGCGCCGCCATCGCGTCCGAGGCCATCACCTCGTCCCAGACCAGGGAACGGCTGACCTCGGCCATCCAGATCCTGCTCGACGCCGGTGACGCCGCCGGCAGCCTGCGCGGCGATGTGCGCGCCGAGGACGTGGTGGCGAGCCTCGCCGGTGTACTCCTCGCGGCCGGCGGCCCGGACCAGCACGACCAGGCCGGCCGGATGCTCGACCTGGTCATGGACGGGCTGCGCCCCCGTCGCTGCTGATCAGTCCGGCGGCCGGCTGCGTGCCGATCCACGCGTCGTGCGGGGCGGCGGCAGAGGGCCGGGGGCCTCACCGCTCTCCGCGGTCGAGCCGCCGTCGCAGGGCGTCGAGGACCGGCAGCCACGTGTCCTCGACCTCGGCGACGGCACCCACGCGGCAGTCCGTCCCTTCGGTGAGCGCCCGCCACACCCTGCTCGGGCCGGCCACCGCATCCACCCGCATCCACCGGCGTCATGGGTGGTGGGCCGACCGACGTCTGCGACATGCTGGCCGGGAACGGAGCGGGCGGGTCTGCGGTGCGGCACAGGAGGGTGGACATGGACAAGGCGTCGCTCATCGACGATGACCAGCGCAGGGCGCTCACGGAGACGCGGGACCGCATCCGCGACGAGTTCCTGTTCTCGCGGGACAAGCGCCCGGCCTCGACGGGCCGGGGGATCCACCACGCGGCGCTGATCTGCCGGGACGTGCGCACCACCGTCGAGTGGTACCAGCACGTGGCGGGCTTCCCGGTGACCGTGCTGTTCGAGAACCGCGACCTCGCGGGTTCCACCCACTTCTTCTTCGACGTCGGCAACGGCAACTGCCTCGCGTTCTTCGACCTGCCGGGTGTGGACCCGGGGCCCTACGCGGAGGTGCTGGGCGGCCTGCACCACATCGCAATCTCGGTCTCCGAGCAGCACTGGAACGAGATCCGCGCCCGCCTCGACGAGCGGGGCACCGACTACATGGTCCACTCCGAGGTGTCGATCTACACCCGGGACCCGGACGGTGCACGCATCGAGTTCATCCACGACCCGCTCGGGGAGATGTACGGCGAGCCGACGGTCTGACCGGACCGGGTCCGGTCAGCGAGCGGCGCTCGCGGCGGTGAGGGCGGCGTCGACGGCGTCCTCGGGGCTCTCGGCACGGTGCACGGTCCGCTCCTGCTCGGAGCCGAGGGTGTCGACGGCCCAGCAGGCCAGGCCCACGCACGGCGTGCCGGTGCGGAGGGCGAGCGCCATCTCGCTGAGGGTCCCCCAGCTCCCGCCGACGCAGATCACCGCCTCGCTGGCGTTCACGACGAGCCCGTTGCGCAGCTCGCCCAGGCCCGTCGGGAGCGCGACGGTGAGGTAGGGGTTCGCGCCGTCGGTGTCGAGGCCGGGCAGCAACCCGACCGTGGTGCCCCCGGCCCGTTGCGCGCCGCGACAGGCGGCGGCCATCACGCCGCCGAGGCCACCGCACACCAGCGTCGCACCGCGCCGCGCGAGCAGCTCGCCCACGCGCTCGGCGAGCTGCTCGTCGCCGGAGCCGGCGTCCGGGGTGCCCGGTCCGATCACACCGATTCTCATGAGTCGAGTGTGGCCGTTCGCCCGCCGGCCCCGGTGCTCAGCGGTCGAGCGCCCGCGCGATCTCGCCCCAGCGATCGGCGACCTTCGGGTCGGCGTCGATCGTCTCCTCCGCGAGGTAGGTGACGAGCCGTGCGGCCACGCCCTCGTAGCGGTCGACCAGCACGCCGGGGATGTCGTCCCAGCGGCCGACCACGGCGAAGTGCTCCACGACGTCGTCGGTGATCGCGTCGCGCATGCCGTCGAGGTCACCGGCCTTGAGCAGGTCGTTGAGCCGCGAGGACAGGCCGGTGAAGCCCAGGTCGTCGAACTGGAAGGCGTAGTTCTTCGTTGAGCCGTAGAAGGCGATCTGCTCCTTGGCCCGGCGCAGCAGCGGCGCGCGCTCCTCCTCGGTGTCGCCGGCGACGACGAACACCGGCACGATCAGGTCGACGTCGTCGACGCTGCGGCCTGCCCCGGCGCAGCCCTCGGCCACGGCGGGCCGGAGCCGCTCGTTGAGGTAGTGCACCGAGTGCAGCGGGTGCACGTGGATGCCGTCGGCCACCTCGCCCGCCATGCGGCACATCCAGTCGCCCACGGCTGAAATGTCGATCTTGATGTCACCGAACTCGTGCTGCGGCGGGCGCCAGGCCTCGGGCAGCAGCGTGAGGTTGTAGAACTCGCCCTGGTGGTTGAGCTTCCCGCGGCCGGCGAACGCGTCGAAGCAGGCGCGGACGGCGAGGACGTAGTCACGCAGGCGCGGCCCGGGGTGCTCGAACTCCGAGGAGTATCGGCGCTCCACGTGGGCCCGGACCTGGGTGCCGAGGCCGAGGCGGAACCGGCCACGGGTGTTGGCCGCGAGCTCCCAGGCGATGCCGGCGCTGACCATCGGGCTGCGCGGGAACGCCACCGCGATGCCCGTGGACAGCTCCAGGTCGGGTGCGGCGGACGCGGCGACCGCCAGCGACATCCATGGCGTCTGGCTCGTCTCGGTGAAGACGATGCCCGACATGCCCGCGTCGCTGACCGCACGGGCGATGCCGGCGGTCTGCTCCCAGGTCGACGGGCCCTTCATGATGTCGAACTTCACGTGACGTCGCTCCTCTGCTCTCGTCCGCCGGACAGTCTAATCCCGATACGAAAAGTCTTGCTGTGGCGCGCTCCACGCTACTAATCTGGATTCAAATCCCCGCCGAGGAGGCGCCGATGACGGACACCATCCCCCAGCGGCGCGCGGCACTCGAGGCGAGGTTCCCCCAGTGGGTGCCGATCACGCTCGACGGCCTCCTGGACCGTTGCGCGGCCGAGTTCCCCGACCGCCCGCTCGTGATAACCGACGACCGCACGGTGAGCTACGCCGAGACCGCGGCGTGGTCGCAGTGCCTGGCCGACGGGCTGGCCGCGCTCGGCGTCCGGAAGGGTGACCGCGTCGGGCTGCTGATGGCGAACTACCTCGAGTTCGTGCCGCTGAAGTTCGCCGTGGCGCGCGCCGGGGCCGTGGCCATCCCGTTCAACTACCTCTACCGCACCGACGAGCTCGCGTACATCCTCGCGCAGTCGCGCTGCAACGTGCTGGTGACGATGACGGGGTTCGCCGGGCTCGACTACCCGGCGATGCTCGACGCCATCGCCCCCGGGTGGGGGAGCGGCCGGGCCGAGGCCCTGCCCGACCTGCGCGCCGTCGTCCAGCTCCCGACCGGGGGCGTGCCCCGTGCGGGTGTGCTGACCGTCGAGGAGCTGGGGGAGCTCGGCGACCGGCACCCCGGCGCGTCCGACGGCTCGCGGGCCGAGCCTGGCGACCTCGGCGACATCCTCTACACCTCCGGCACCACGGGCTCGCCCAAGGGCGTGATGGTCACCCACGACGCCGTGCAGCGCACGGGCTACGCCTCGGCGCTGACCAGGGCCTTCGAGGACGGCAGGCGCATCCTGTTCTCGCTGCCCTGCTACCACATGTTCGGCTACGTCGAGGGGCTGATGGCCGTCATGTTCGTGGGCGGCGCGATCGTGCCGCGCACCGCGTTCGCCCCGGCCGACTACTTCGCCGGCATCGAGCGACACCGGGCCACGGAGATCCTCTGCGTGCCGACGATGACGGTGGCCCTGCTCGAGCATCCCGACCGCCATGGCCGTGACCTGTCGTCGGTGTTCGCGATCCTGTCCGGGGCGGCGCCCGCGCCCGTGTGGCTCTGGGAGAAGGTGCGGTCCGAGCTGGGCATCACCGAGATCACCACCGGCTACGGCATGACCGAGTGCGGCGGTGCGATGACGATGTCGCTGCCCGAGGACTCCCTGGAGAGGCACTCGGCCACCGTCGGCCGCGTCAAGATGGCAGGCGCGGCCGGCATGCCCGAACGCGGCGGCGACCTCTGCCACTACCGCACCGTCGACCCCCTGGACGGCACCGAGATGCCCGCCGGGAGCGAGGGCGAGCTCGTCTCGGAGGGGCCGACGCACATGCTCGGCTTCTGGGACAAGCCGGTGGAGACCGCCGCCGGGCTGCGCGACGGCTGGGTGTTCTCCGGCGACCTCGGCCGTGTCCGCGACGACGGCTACCTCCAGATCACCGGCCGCAGCAAGGAGCTCTACAAGAGCGGCGGCGAGCTGGTGATGCCCAAGGAGGTGGAGGAGTTGCTCACTCAGTTCCCCGGCGTCAGCCAGGCCTACGCCGTCGGTGTGCCGGACGACCGCTGGGGAGAGGTCGGGTGCGCGTTCGTCGTGCCCGAGCCGGGCGCCGTGCTCGACGTCGACCAGCTGATCGCCCTGTGCCGGGAGAAGCTCGCGCGGTTCAAGGTGCCCAAGCACGTGCTGGTCATCGCGGCCGACGACCTGCCGACGACGCCGACGGGCAAGGTGCAGAAGTTCCGGCTGGCCCGGCGCGCGGCGGAGCAGCTGGCCGGCTGAGCGAGCGCCCCGACCTGCGCGCGATTCGCGCGCGATTTCGCGTCCTCGCACCCTCCATGGACGGTGCGAGGACGCAAAACGGCGCGCGGATCCGGGTGGGGCGCAGCCGCCCCGGCGAAGGGTCAGTACGAGCGCGGCAGGCCGAGGCTGTTCTGGGCCACGAAGTTGAGCACCATCTCGCGGCTCACCGGCGCCGTCTTGAGCATGCGGGCCACGAACCAGAGGTCGGCGAGGCCGTAGTCGAGTGCGAGACCGTTGCCGCCGTGGGTCTGCATGGCCTGGTCGAGGGCCTTGAGGCAGGCGTCGGCGGCGGCGAACTTCGCGATGTTGGACGCCTCGGCGGCGTCGGCGCCCGCGTCGAACAGCTCGGCGGCGCGGAACGCCATGAGTCGTGCGAGCTGGACGCCGATGTAGGACTCGGCCAGCGGGTGGGCCACGCCCTGGTGGGCGCCGATGGGGGTCTTCCAGACCTGCCGTTCGGCGGCGTAGCGGGCGGCCTTGTCCAGGGCGTAGCGGGCGATGCCGTTGCTGATGCAGGCCGCGGTGATGCGCTCGGGGTTGAGGCCGGAGAACACCTGGCGCAGCCCGTTGCCGGCCTCGCCGACCAGCGCGTCGGGGCCGACGCGGACGTCGTCGAAGTGCACGGTGAACTGGTGCTCGGGCTGCTGCAGGGCCGCCTCGATGTGGGTGTAGCTCAGGCCCGGCGCATCGGTGGGGACGACGAAGAGCGACAGCGGGTGGCGGCCGTTCGGCAGCGCCTCGGCCAGGCGCGCCACGACGAGCACGGCGTCGGCCTCGTCGATGCCGGACGTCCAGTACTTGGCGCCGGAGATCACGTATCCGTCGCCGTCCGGACGGGCCGTGGTGGTGATCGCGTGGCTGTTGGAGCCGGCGTCGGGCTCGGTGATGGCGAAGGCCATCTTGAACGAGCCGTCGGCGATGCCGGGGAGCCAGCGCTGTTTGAGCTCGTGGCTGCCGTGGGTGTCGATGATCGTGCCGCAGATCGCGGGGGAGATGACCATCATCAGCAGCGGGCAGCCCTGCGTGGACACCTCTTCGACCACGACCGACAGGTCGGACAACGTGCCGCCGCCCCCGCCGTACTCCTCGGACAGGTGCACGCCGAGGAACCCGGCGGCGCCGAGGTCCTTCCAGAGCTCGGTGGGCTCCTCGTGGCGCTTGGCCTTGTCCATGAAGTAGGTGTGGCCGTACTTCGCCACCAGCTTCGCAACGGCCCCGCGCAGCGCGGCGCGCTCCTCGGTGTCGGCGACGATGATCGAGTTGCTCATGCGTGCTCCTAGCGGCCGTCGAAGCGAGGGGTGCGGCGGGCGGCGAAGGCGGCGACGCCCTCGGCGGCGTCGGCGGTGGCCGAGATGGCGACGATGCGGGCCTGCTCGTCGGCGAGCTGGTCGCGCAGCGGCGTCTCGTAGCTCTGGCGCAGCAGCGCGCGCATGCCGCCGAAGGCGCGGGTCGGGCCAGCGGCGAGCGTCTCCGCGACGGCCCGCGCCTCTGCGTCGACGACGGCAGCGGGCGCCAGGCGGTTGACCAGCCCCCAGTCCAGCGCCTCGGCGGCGGTCAGGCGGCGGTTGAGCAGGAACATCTCCTGCGCCCGGCGCATCCCGACCAGGCGGGGCAGGAACCAGGTGTTGCCGCCGTCCGCGGTGAGTCCGAGCCTGCCGTAGCCGACGGTGAACACGGCGTCGTCGGCCGCGACCACGTAGTCGGCGGCGCAGACCATCCCGAGCCCGCCGCCGGCCGCCGCGCCCCGGACGCCGCAGACGATCGGGGCGTCGAGCTCGGTGAGGCGCTCGATGGCGAGGTGGTAGTCGTCGATCAGGCGGCGCAGCAGGCCGGGGAGCTCGTCGGGCGGGGTGTGGGAGAACAGCGGGATGTCACCGCCCGCGGTGAACATCGGGCCGTTGCCCCCGAGCAGCACCACGCGCACCGACGGATCCTCGGCGAGCCGGGTGGCCACCTCGGACAGGTCGCGGGCCATCGGGACGTCGATGGCGTTGGCGTCGTCGGGGCGGTCGAGCCGGACGGTGGCGATGCCGTCGGTGACGTCCAGTGTCAAGGTGGTGAACCCGGCCGGCGGAGCGGTGACGGTGGCGTCCATGGCGCCCGCCCTTCTTTTCTAATAGAGAATAGACAGCCGTCGAGCGGAAGCGCAACGGTCAGGGCATCGACGACCCGCCGCCCACGGCCACCACCTGGCCCGTGACCTGCCGGGCCGCGGTCTCCGACGACACCCACAGCACCGCGTTCGCGATGTCGTCGGGTGTCGTCGGGCGGCGCAGGGCCTGCGTCCGCACCACCGAATCGATCTGCTCCGGGGTGAAGAGGTCCTCGCGCGCCCAGACGCTGCTCGCGCCGACCGCGGCGTCGTCGGGCGGCAGCACCAGGCCGGGGGCGATCACGTTCGAGCGGATGCCGTGCCGGCCGTGCTCGCGCGCGACCGTCCGGGCGAGGGCGATCAGCCCGGCCTTGGTGGAGCCGTAGATGCCCTGGCGGACGGCGCCGAACGCGGAGTCGCTGGAGAGGAACACGATCGCGCCGCGCCCGGCCTCCCGCATCGGGCCCAGCGCGGCCTGGGTGCAGTCGATCGCGGCGAACAGGTTGACCTCGATCGTCTTCTGCCACAGCGCCCGGTCGGTCTGCTGGGCGAACCAGCCGGGCTCGCTCCAGCCGGCGTTGTTGACCAGGACGTCCACGCCGCCCCACGCCTCGAGGGCTGCGGCCACGACGGCGGCACCCGCGCCGTCGGTGGTGAGGTCGAGCGTGAGCGCGCGGGCGTCGGCCGCGCCGAGGTCGACCAGTTCGGCGCGGACCTGCTCGGCCTGTGCGGCGTCGACGTCGACGACGAGAACCCGGGCGCCCTCGCGGGCGAAGCCGTGCGCGATGCCCCGGCCGATGTTGGCGCCACCCCCGGTGACGACGGCCCGTGCTCCCGCATGTCCGAGGTCCATGGCACGACTCTAATCGACGTTCGAATCCTGCCGTGTGTCATGTCGCGGGCCGGGGTCGGTGATAGTCTTTAATCGAGGTTAAGAACCATCCGGAAGGGGCACCGTGACGCCGACCGACCTGCGGGGCGGGCGCTACGACGCGCTGATCGAACCCGAACGCGTGCACGGCTCGCTGTACACCTCGCCCGAGGTCTTCGCCGACGAGCTGGCGAGGATCTGGTACTCCACCTGGGTCTACGTCGGCCATGTCAGCGAGATCGCGAACCCGAACGACTACGTGCGCAAGGCCATCGGCCCGCAGGACGTGATCATGTCCCGCAGCGCCGACGGCGAGGTGCACCTGCTGCTCAACCGGTGCGCCCACCGCGGCAACCTCGTGTGCGAGGCGGACGCGGGCAACTCCAGCTCGTTCCGCTGCCCCTACCACGGCTGGACCTACCGCAACTCCGGCGACCTGCTCGGCTACCCGTTCCACCAGGGCTACGGCGGCCGCGGGAAGCTGGAGCTCGGCCTCGGAAGGGTGCCGCGGGTGGCGGTGCACCAGGGGTTCGTGTTCGGCAGCCTCGCCGCCGACGGGCCGTCGTTGGCCGATCACCTGGGCGACGCGGCGGGGGAGATCGACCGGTTGGTGCGCCTGTCGCCAGAGGGCGAGATCGAGGTGACCGCCGGCTGGCTCAAGCACCGGGCGCGGGCCAACTGGAAGCTGCTGGCGGAGAACGAGACCGACGGCTACCACCCGCAGTTCGTGCACGCGTCGATCTTCAGCGTGGCCGACAGCGGGATCGGGGCGCTCTACAGCGAGAAGTCCTCGGCGGTGACGCGGGCGTTCGGGCACGGGCACAGCGAGAACGACCTGCGGCCGGAGTTCCGCCGCCTGGGCGCGCCGCTGGGCTGGTTCGGCACCACCGAGGAGCGGATGCCGGAGTACGTGGCGGCGATGCGGGGCCGCTACGGGGAAGCGGCGCAGGAGATCCTCGTCGAGGGCGCCCCGCACGTGATGATCTTCCCGAACCTGTTCATCGCCGAGATCCAGATGTTCACGATCCAGCCGCTGGCCCACGACCTGACGGTGCAGCACGTCACCGCGGTGCAGCTCAAGGGCGCGCCGGAGATGAACAGGCGGATGCTCCAGCAGTGCGTCGGCTCGGTGGGGCCCGCTGGGCTGCTGCTCGCCGACGACACCGAGATGTACGAGCGCAACCAGGTGGGGGTCGCGGAGCTGCGGCCCGAGTGGCTCGACGTCCGGCGCGGGGCGCAGCGGGAGTACGTCGACGAGCGCGGCCACACCGTCGGCGGGGCCACCGACGAGACGGCGATGCGGGGCTTCTGGGCGCACTACAAGGAGCTGATGACGAGGTGACGACGAACGGCTCAGCGACCACCACCGAGATCGACATCAGGACCGTCGAGCAGTTTCTGTACCGCGAGGCGCGGCTCGCCGACGAGCACCGCTACGACGACTGGGAGGCACTGTGGACCGACGACGCCCTGTACTGGGTGCCCGCCGGCTCCGACGACGCCGACCCGATGACGCGCATGTCGGTGGTGCACGACAACCGCAACCGGATCTCCACGCGCATCAGGCAGCTCAACACCGGGCGGCGCCACTCCCAGACCCCGGCGTCGCGGCTGCGGAGGGTGGTGTCCAACGTGGAGGTGCTCGGCACCGGGGGCACCGCCGGGGGCGATGTCAGGGTGGAGGCGAACTTCGTGCTGGTCGAGTCCCGGGAGCGGGGCAAGGAGATCTGGGCGGGCCGCTACACCTACCGGCTGCGCACGGTCGACGGTGAGCTGCGCATGTCCTACAAGAAGGTGGCGCTGGTGGACAACGCGCGCGTGCTGCCGACCCTGTCCTTCCTGATCTGATGGCGGCCGATGATCTGATCGGGCCCGGTGATCACATGGGGATCGTGGGCAACGAGTTCGCCGAGGTGGCCGTGAGCGTGGACGTCGAGGCCAACAGCCCGCGGCTGCGGTTGGAGGACCGGAGGTCGGGCCGGGTCCGGTTCCTCGACGCGCTGGAGCTGGAGACGCTCGTGTGGCTGCCCGAGGGGCACCTGCAGAAGCTGCTCGACCCGTCGGCCGACCGCTGGCGGGAGGACCGGGCATGACCGAGCCGGCCGTTCTCACGCGCGTGGAGGGCGGCGTCGCCCACGTCCTGCTCAACCGGCCGCACGCGCGCAACGCCGTCACGGTCGAGCTGGCCACCCAGCTGCGCAACGCCCTGTCCGACGCCGCCGTCCACGCCGACGTCATCGTGATCCGCGGGGCAGGCGGGCACTTCTGCGCCGGCGGCGACTTCCACGAGGTGTCGCGGCTGCGAACGCAGGGGCGGGAGGCGCTGCGCCCGCTGTTCGAGACGTTCATCGGCGCCTGCGAGCTGATCGCCGAGCTGCCGATCCCCGTGGTCGCGGCCGTGGAGGGATACGCGACGGCGGGCGGCTTCGAGCTGATCCAGTCGGTCGACGTCGCGATCGTGCGCGACGACGCCGTGCTCGCCGACAACCACGCCAACTTCGGCATGATCCCCGGCGGCGGCGGGTCGCAGCGGCTGCCACGCATCGTCGGCACGCCCCGCGCGCTGGGCCACATCCTCACCGGCGACCGGCTGTCGGGGGCCGAGGCCGCCGCGTGGGGGCTGGTCTACCGCTCGGTGCCGCCGCCCGCGTTCGAGGGCGCCGTCGCCGCGCTGCTGGCGAACCTCGCCGGGAAGGACCGGGCCGCGCTCACCCGCATCAAGCAGCTGGTCCGCGGCGGCCTGCACGGCTCCCTTCGCGACGGGCTGGCGATGGAGACCGCGGCCACCCTCGACCACCTGGCCGGGGAGCAGGCCGGCACCGGCATCGACCGTTTCACCGGAAGGCGAGAGCGATGAAGCTGATCGACGGCAGACAGGTACTCCTCGATCTCGACGACGACGGCGTCGGGCACCTGCGGCTCAACCGGCCCGAGGCCTCCAACGGCATGGACGTGCCGTTCCTGCGAGACCTCTACGACGTGATCATGCGCGCCCACGGCGAGCCGGGCCTGCGCTGCCTGCTGCTCACCGGCGAGGGCCGGCACTTCTGCGCGGGCGGCGACGTCACGACGTTCGCGAGCAAGGGCGACGCCCTTCCCGACTACTTGCGCGAGGCCACATCCTGGCTGCAGATATCGGTGCAGGGGCTGCTGGGCCTGCAGGCGCCGGTGGTCGCGGCCGTGCACGGGTTCGCGGCGGGCGGCGGCGGGTTCGGGCTGGTGTGCGCGTCGGACATCGTGATCGCCGCCGAGTCGGCGAAGTTCATGTCCGGCGCCACGCGCGTCGGGATGGCGCCCGACGCGGGGTCGTCGGTGACGCTGCCGCAGATCGTCGGGGTGCGGAAGGCGATGGAGATCTTCCTGACCAACCCGACGCTGAGCGCGGCCGACGCCCTGGACATCGGGCTGATCACGCGCGTCGTCGCGGACGACGTGCTGCACGAGGAGGCGCTGGCCCTGGCCCGAACGCTGGCCGCGGGGGCGCCCAAGGCCCTCGCCGCCACCAAGCGGCTGGTCTGGTCGGGCCTGGGCAGCCGCGTCGAGGCGCAGCTCCCCGAGGAGGCGCGGACGGTGGCCGAGCTGTCGGGCACCGCCGACTCCCGTGAGGGCCTGGCGGCGGTGATCGAGCGGCGCAGCCCGCACTTCACCGGGAAGTGACCCGACCGGGGTCGAGCCCGACCCGAGCTGCCCGCGAACGCGTCCGGCCCGTGCAGGTCGATGCTCGTCCCCGATGGGGGGCGGAGAAGGACCGAAGGCCCCGGGCTGCGGTCCCTCGCCGCGTTCAGCCCGGCAGGAGCACCGCTCGCAGGTCCCTGCGGGGTGTCGGTGGCAGCTCCTCGGCGTGCTCGGCGGGCAGGCCGATGCGAAGCAGGAGCTGGGGCAGCTCGGGGATGCGCAGCACGTCGCGCCGGATGCGTTCCCGGGTGGCGTCGACCTCCATGCCCTGGCTCAGCGGGGTGGTCGCGAGCCCGAGGCGGGTCGCGGTGAGCAGCACGGCGCTGGTGGCCTCGCCCGCCAGCACCTGGTCCCGGACCTCGTCGGCGGCCGTCGCGAGGACGAGCAGCACGGCCGCGTCGTCGGGGGCGCGCGGCCCGTCCACCATGTGGGGCTGGCGCAGCTCACCGTGCGGGAACCGGCGCAGCGGGCTGGAGCCCACCATCCCGACGGGCGACGGCGCGACGCTCGTCGCAGGCACGCCGTCGCGGGCGGCGGAGTAGCGCGAGGTCCACGTGCGCAGCTCCGCGGCGTAGCCCGGGACGAACGCCTGACGCCGGGCCGCGTCGTCGAGCGCGGCCGCGAGGCGGCCCCGCGCGGCGTCTCCCTCGACGGGCACGAGGAGGGCGCCGTACCGGTGCGCGGCGTCGACCAGCGCGCGGACCTGCCCGGCGGGGACCGGCCAGTGGCTCATCCGCCGCCGGTCGGTGCAGCGCAGGGCGATCGCGCGGTGCAGTGCGGCGGCGTCCGCGTCGGGAGGGCCGGGCCGGAGGGTGAGGGTGGCGAGGTGGTCGCTGTTGTTCGGATCGGGCAGGAGGTCGACCTCGGCCGCGAGCCCGGCGGCCGCGACGGCGACCCGGAGGTGGTGCAGTGCCGCACCGCAGCTCAGCAGCAGGTCACGACGGCCGGGATCGGTGGCGTCGAGCTGCCGGTTGCGGTCGGCGTGCAGCTCTACGGTCCCGGTGCCGATCCGCCAGCGCCAGGGCTGGGTGTTGTGCACCGACGGGGCGCGCAGCGCCTGCGTGACCGCCTGGTCGAGGTCGATGGGCACCGGGACGCTCCTTCTCGTTCTCGGAACGGTCACGGCGCCGGGCCGCGCGGGACCTTCGCCCGTCGGCGCGCCCAGCGGCTGGCGCGGTAAGCGGTGGACGTCCGCGGCCAGGGAGCGGATCAGGTCGGTGGCGGTGAGGATGCCGACCAGCCTGTCGCCCTGCACCACGAGCGCCGCGTCCGTGCCGCCGGTGTGCATCACGCTCGCCGCCGCCCCCCGGCGGTCGCCCGGGTGCAGCTCGGGAGCGGGCCGGCACAGGTCGCCGACGGTGAGCAGGACGCGGCCCGGCACTGTGGACGCCAGCGCGAGGTCGGTCTCGTGGACGAGCCCCGTGCAAAGGGCCCCCTCCATGACCGGGAGGTGGCGGACACCGACGTGCACCATCAGCCGCAGCGCGACTTCCACCGTGGCGTCGGGGACGATCCCGATGAGGTCGTGCGTCATCAGCGCGGTGGCCGGCGGGTCGTCGTCCGCGGCCTCGGGCGGTGCGTCCAATCGTTGGGGGCCGGTGGCCCAGGACGGATCGGCGGGCATGGTGGCTCCTGTTCGTGTCGGTACCGGTCGACGCTCCGCCGTGCCGGGGCCCCCGCGCCAGCGGCGTCCGTCCCGTCGGGGCCGGGTCCACCGGCCCCGTTTGCGGGGGGCCCTCCGATGCTGGTCCCGGTGCCGGGCTGACGAGGGCGCACGGGGGCCGGTGCGTTCCCGTGCCGTCGTGGTGCAGCTCCGTGGCGTACACCGCGGCCTCGGTGCGGCGGGCGAAGCCGAGCTTGTGCAGCAGTGACGACACGTAGTTCTTGACGGTCTTCTCGGCCAGGTACATCTCGACGCCGATCTGCCGGTTGGTGAGGCCGTCGGCGATGTAGCCGAGGATGCGGCGCTCCTGCGGGCTCAGCGACTCGTAGCGCGGGT
>NZ_JAOPWR010000322.1 GCF_025965585.1 Pseudonocardia sp. | reverse complement strand
CGGCGCCGAGTAGTTCGGCGCGTTCGACCAGGTCGTCGCCGGTGTGCTCGCGTAGCCACGCCGCGACCCCCTGCCACGGGTCCGCGGGGAGCTCCGCTTGGACGAGGGCACCGAGCAGCAGCGGGTCGTCGGGGCGGGCGCAGGACACGGCCGCCCAGCCGTCGGCGGTGGGCAGCAGCCGGCAGCTCCCGCCCGCCGACACCCGCCCGGCGCGTCGGTGACGGGTGAACGCCGCGCGTTCGGACAGCAGCCGCGGGCCGTCGACGCGCAACCGGCCGTGGGTGATCTCGGTGAGCAGGCGGGCCAGTTCTGCGGCGCCGGTGGCGGCCCGGCCGGGCGGCACGAGCGGGGGCCCGGCGGCGTGGCCGGTCAGAGCGACGACGCCGCTGCGCGCCCAGTCGGCGACCGGATCCACCGGTCCGGAGCCCGCGGAACGGCTCGGCGTCGAGCCGTCCGGCACGACGGCGCCCGCCGGGGAGCCGGTCCGCTCAGAACCGTTCGGCCCGGCCCCGTTCACGCCGGTGACGATACGCTGACCGGGCCATGACGACCGACCAGCACACATCGGCCACGGCCCGTTCCGGCCGGTCACCGCGGTGGGTGGACCCTGCCGGCCTGGCTGCCGGTGCGGATCCCGGTCCGGCGTTGGACGGGAGCGGGCATCCCGCCGCGCCGCTGCTGGTCGTCCGCCTGGACGGACCCGTTCCGCCGCCGGAGGTGGTCGCGGCCGCCGCGGAGGCGGTCGCGGGCGGCGACGCGATCGTGGTCGGGGTCGCGATGACGTCCGCGCCCGCGCCGGCGCTGCGGGAGCTGACCGAGGCCCTCGACCTGACCCTGGCGCCCGCGGCGGACGGCCGCGAGGTGGCGCCCGTCGCGGACCCGCTCACCGCCCTCGACGACCTGCAGGCCGCGGTCGCGACGAACCCGCAGGCCGCGACCGTGCTGGCGGCGGTGCTGCGCACCACCGCCGGACTGGAGGTTCCCGACGCACTCGATGTCGAGTCGTTCGCCTACTCCACGCTGCTGGGCGGCCCGGAGTTCGCCGCCTGGCTCGCCCGCCGCGGCGAGCGCCCGCTCCCGCCCCCGGCCCCGGCGGATCCCGTGCTCGTGGCGCGTGACGGCGACACGCTGCACCTGACGCTCAACCGGCCCGAGCGGCGCAACGCCTACGGCCGCGAGGTCCGCGACGCGCTCGTCGCCGCCTTGCAGATCGCCGTCCTCGACACCGGTGTCGACCGTGTGGTGATCGACGGCGCCGGGCGGTCGTTCTGCTCCGGTGGCGATCTCGACGAGTTCGGCACCACGCCCGACCTGGTCACCGCCCACCTGGTGCGGACCCGGGCCGGTGCGGGCCGCCCGCTGCATCATCTCGCCGACCGGGTGGAGGTGCGCCTGCACGGCGCCTGCGTGGGTGCGGGGATCGAGCTGCCCGCCTTCGCCGGACGCGTCGTCGCCGCCCCGGGCACGACGTTCCGGCTGCCCGAGGTCGGCATGGGCCTCATCCCGGGCGCGGGCGGCACGGTGAGCATCCCGCGCCGGATCGGCCGGTGGCGGACCCTCCACCTCGCTCTCGGCGGGGCGACTCTCGACGCGGACACCGCGGCGTCGTGGGGGCTCATCGACGAGGTGGCGCCGGACCAGGAGTCCGGCACTGCGTAGACGTGCAGCTCGGAAGCGCAGCGTCACCCTGTATTCACCGAGACCGCGCCGGCTGCGCGCAGCCGGGGCAGGACCTCACGGGCGAGGGTGGTCATCACCCGGGGGCGCTGCGCCGGCTCGCAGGCGAGTTGGAGGAGGATCCGGTCCGCGCCGGCGTCGCCGAACTCCCGGAGCCTCACCGCTACCTCGTCCGGGGTGCCGAGGACGAGGTAACGGTCGGCCAGCCGGGTGAAGTCCTGGGCGTAGGTCTCGCTGACCTTCGCGATGCCCGTCGTCCGGGCCCATTCGCCGTCCTCGTCCGTGCAGGTCCAGACGAACACCGCTCCGGAGACGGCATCGGCGGGGCGGCCCGCGTCGGTGGCGGCGACGCGGACCTCGGTCAGCGTCCGGTCGAGCGTCGCCGGTTCCACCATGTAGGGCATCCAGACGTCGGCGAGGCGCCCCGCCCGCCGGATCGCGCCGCTGCCGCGTCCCCCGAGCCAGATCGGCGGTCCGCCGGCCTGGACGGGGCCGGGTTGCAGCGCCACGTCGTTCAGGGTGGTGAACTCGCCGTGGAACGTGATCCGTTCGCCGGTGAAGAGCTGCCGCATCACTCGGATGCCCTCGTCGAGGCGCCGGAACCTCGTGGCCGGGTCGACTCCCGCCGCCTCGAACTCCGCCGGGTACTCGCCGCCCGCGCCGACGCCGATCTCGAAGCGGCCGCCGGAGATCTGGTCGAGCGACGCGGCGAGCTTGGCGGCCAGCGGCGCCGGGTAGAGCGGGAGCAGGGTGATCGAGCTGACCAGCCGGATCGCGCTGGTCGCGCCGGCCGCGGCCGCGAGCTGGACGAACGCGTTGGGCGTCGGTCCGTGGAAGAAGAGGTGCTCGCCGCAGCCGAGGTAGTCGAAGCCGAGCTCCTCCGCGGTCCTCGCGTCGCGGACGGCGGTCTCGACGGCGTCCAGGGTCAGGCCGATCTGCATGCTCGAACGCTACCCATGCACCTCGGTCATGCCCTCGCCGCGCTGGTTCCGGTGGACCTCCCGACCCGTGACGAGGTAGCCGGGGCATCGTGGGTGATTGGTCCGAGCGCGGATTCCGGAGCGGCCTCCGGCCGCGGCTCAGCCGGCGGGGGCGACCTCCACCGGCGGCGCGGTCTGGGCCGAGGTCTCGTAGAGGTCCCGGCGGAACCGCTCGCGGATCGTGGCGACGGCGACGAAGGTGATCACCGCGGTGCCGACGATGTAGAGCGAGACCGACCAGGAGCTACCGGTCGCGGCGAGCAGCGCCGCCATGATGAACGGGGCGAGCCCCCCGGCGAACACCGAGGCGAACTGGTAGCCGAGCGACGCTCCGGAGTACCGCACGTCGGCGGGGAACATCTCCGCGTAGAGCGTCGCCTGTGGCCCGTACATCGTGGCGTGGATGGTGAACGCGATCAGCAGTGCGAGGAACACCAGCGGCACCGAACCGGTGTCGATCAGCCAGAACATCGGGAAGGCGAAGACGGCCATCAGCACGGTGCCGATGAGGTAGAGCTTCTTGCGCGACCCCATCCGGTCGGTCAGCGCGCCGAAGAACGGCATGCTCGCGACCTCGGTGAGCCCGGCGATCATCACGCACCACAGGATCGAGCTGCGGGACATGCCGACCGTCGTGGTCGCGTAGTCGAGCATGCCGCTGATGAGGATGTAGAAGGTCGCGTTGACGACGAAGAACGCGCCCGCGGCCTGCAGGATCTGCCGCCAGTAGCGGCGGACGGCCTCCGCCAGCGGCGCCTTGCGCAGGCCGGCGCTGTGCTTGGACTCACTCGACTGCCGCTGCAGCTCACGGAACACCGGGGTGTCCTCGACCTTGAGCTGCACGTAGCTGCCGATCAGCACGAGGATCAGGCCCGACAGGAACGGGACGCGCCAGCCCCAGCTGGTGAACTGGTCGTCGGTCAGGGTCGAGGTCAGGACCAGGAAGAACAGGTTGCCCGCGACCGCGCCGAAGACCGCGCCGGTCTGCACCAGGCTGCCGTAGAAGCCGCGCCGTTCGACCGGGGCGTGCTCGGTGAGCAGCAGCGCCGCACCGCCCCACTGGGCGCCGACGCCGAGGCCCTGGATCAACCGGGTGGTCACCAGCAGGATCGGGGCCCATACGCCGATCGTGGCGTAGCCGGGCAGGATCCCGATGGCGAAGGTCGCCAAGCCCATGATCAGCATCGCTGCGACCAGCGGGGGCTTGCGTCCGAACCGGTCGCCCACGTGCCCGGCGATGATCCCACCCAGGGGCCGGGCGACGAAGCCGACCGCGAACGTCGCGAAGGCGGCCAGGGTGCCGGCCACCGGGCTGGCCGCGGGGAAGAACTGGTGGCCGAGGACGAGAGCCGCGGCTGTCGCGTAGATCAGGAAGTCGAACCACTCGAGCGTCGTGGCGAAGACCGCCGCGGCAGCGAGCCGTCCCATCTTCTTCGGGGGAACGTGCTGGTCCATCGAGTCCACCTCCAGACCGCATCAGTGCGGCCGTGCAGTGCCTTCAGCGATAGCCGTCGCGGCACGGGTACGAACGATCGTTCATAACGCTAGCGGCAGCCGTCCGCAGCGAGCAAGGGTCAGATGTGGGCGTCGTCGCTGTTCGGCGCGTCAGCTCATTGCGGGAGGGGGCTCTCGAGGAGCGCCAGGGCGTAGCGGGCGTGCTGTTCGGCCAGCTGACCGCGGCTGAGGCGTCCGTCCGGGCGGTACCACGACGCGATGGCGCCGACCGTGCTCAGGATGGCGCGGGCGGCGTCGGCGGCATAGGGCGTGCGGAAGGTCCCGTCCGCGGCGCCCTGGGCGACGATGTGTTCGAAAGTCGCCTGGGTGGCGTCGCGGTCGGTCACCAGTGCTGCCCGGTCCTCGGGATCGAGGTAGCGCACCTCGTTGGTGGCCACCAGGGTCGCGACCGGATGGTCGACCACGAAGCCGACGTAGGCGCGCACGGCCTCACGCATCCGCGACGGCGCGTCGTCGCCGGCGTCGCGAACCGCTCCGGCCACGCGGGCCTGCAGCTCGGCGTTGGCGTGTCGGAGCGCCTCGGCCAGGAGCTTCGACTTCGACGGGAAGTAGTTGTAGAGGTTCGACAGGCTGGTGGCCGCGCCCTTCGCGACGTCGCGCATCGATGCGCCGTTGAAGCCCTTGGTGCCGAAGGCCTCGAGCGCTGCATTGAGGATGGCCGCCTCGTTCCGGCGGCCGGTATCGGCGACGAGGGTCGTCGAACGGGCGTTCATCTTCGTCAGCCTAGACCACTCGGATCGCCCGGCTGTGCCCCTTGACAGGGCGGTTCGGGACTGATTTCTTGAGTCGAACAAGAACGTTCGTTCGTGTCGCGGACCGTGTCCGTCGCGCCGAGCGGGCGTCGTGCCCGGTTCCCCGTCGGAGAGGACGGTCGATGACCAGCAGCAGCGGCGCCGAGACGCTCGTGGAGCCGTCGGCTCCGCGCCGGCGGGAGCCCCACCCCTACTTCGAGGACTTCGAGGTCGGCCAGGTCTTCACCGGGCCGTCCCGGACGTTCTCGGCCGAGGTCGTCGCCGCGTTCGCGGAGGTCAGCGGGGACCGTGCCGCCCTGCACTCCGAGCACGGCCACACCTCCGACGGCCGCCCGCTCGTCCACGGCCCGCTCGGCCTGGCCGGGTTCTTCGGCTGGCACCACGATCTCGGGTTGTCGGCCCACGTCGAGGCCGCCTTCGACACGCACTGGGACTTCGTCGCCCCGATCTACGTCGGCGACTCCGTGACCTACGAGATGACCGTGACCCGTTGCCGGCGCACCTCGGCGCTCAGCAGCGGTGTGCTCGGACGTCATGTCGTCGTCCGCAACCAGGACGGCATCCTGGTACAGCAGGGCCGCACCTCTGCGCTGGTGAGCGCGCGCTCCGCCGTCGACGACACCGAGGCCCGGATCGGGAGGGCCTTCCCCACCACCGGCTGGGCCCGCCGGCTCATGGCGCAGCTCAACGAGTCGGCGTCGTTCGCGACCGAGACCGGCACCTGGGACGGCACGATCGGGCTGCGATTCGGCGACGATGCGGTCCTGTTCCGCGTCTATCGGGGCCGCGTGCTGGAGTGCGGCACCCGGACCCCGGACGGTCCGACGTTCGTGGTCGAAGCGCCCGACGTCACCTGGACGAGGCTGATCACCGGCCCCGTCAACGACTTCACCAGGCGCACCATGAAGGACGAGTTCTCGGTGAGCGGCAGTGCCTACGAGTATCTGAGGATGACCGGCGCGATCGTCACGCTCGTCGACGAAGCGCGTGCCCTCGCAGGCACGACCAGTGAGAAGGGCAGTGACCGATGAAGGCCGACTACCTCGACGTGGCGGGCACCCGCTCGTTCGTCCTCGAGGAGGGCGAGGGGCAGCCGGTGCTCTGCCTGCACACCGCCGGGCAGAACGGCGTCCAGTGGCGTGACGTCCAGTCCGAGCTCGCCGCCCTCGGCTACCGCGTCGTCGTCCCGGACCTTCCCGGGCACGGGAAGTCGGAGCCGGCACCGAACGGCCCGGTCCGCGATCTCGGCGTGTACGCGGAGTGGTGCGAGGCGCTGATCGACCAGCTGGAGCTGGAGCGGCCGTTCGTCGTCGGCTGCTCCATCGGCGGGGCCATCACCCTGCGGCTCGCGGTCCGCCGCGGTGACCGTCTGGCCGGCGCGGTCGCCATGGCCGCCCACGGCGGCAGTGACCCGGGAGTGCTGACGGTGCGAGGTCTGGAGCGCGAGCTCGTCGACTCCGCCGCGCCGAGCCGCTCCGACCGGACCTACTTCGGCACCCTCGCCGTGGTCGGCGCCCGCGTGCCGGCGGAGCGCGCGGAGACGATTGCGCGGATGCACCGCCGGGAGGACCCTCAGATCTCCACCAGCGACCTCATCGGCTGGGCCACCCACGACGTGCTCGGCGCGTTGCCGGGGGTCGCCTGCCCGACCCATCTCGTGGTCGGCGGCGACGACCTCTGGCTGGACCCGGGCGACGTCCGCAGGGCCGCCGACCTGATCCCCGACTCGCGGTACACCCTGCTCGACGGCATCGGGCACTACCCGATGGAGGAGCTCGACGGGTTCGCCGAGACCCTGCACGGCTGGCTCCAGGACCTCGGGGACCGCACGCGGCGGAACGCGGCATGAGCGCGCCTGCACGGCCGACGCTCGCCGACCTCCTGGCCGAGACCGTCGCCGCCGACCCGACCTCCACCGCCGCCATCGACACCCGGCCCGAGCCCCGCCGGGTGACCCGCGCCGAGCTGTGGCGGCGCACCGTCGCACTGCGCGACGATCTGCGCGGTCGCGGCGTCACCGAGGGGGACTGCGTCGGCGTCTGGCTGCCCAACTGGTCGGACTCGCTGGTCTGGCAGTTCGCCGCCACTGCCCTCGGCGCCCATGTCATCGGCATCAACACCCGCTACGGCATCGCCGACGTCGCCCACGTCCTGGACAACGCGCAGCCGAAGGTCGTCGCCGTCGCGCACGACTTCCTCGGGCTCGACCTGGCACCCAGGTTGCACGCCGCGGTGGACGAGTCGGTCGCGCCCGCGCCGTCCGTGGCGGTCGTGACCGGTCCGGGTCGCGAGCCCGCGACGGGCGAAGCGGCGTACGACGTCGGCGCCGGGGCGTGGGTTCCGACCCCGTTCCCGACCGGCGGGCACCTCGACCTCGACGCCCTGCGCGGTGCCCCTGACACCGTCGCGGTCGCGTTCACGACCTCCGGTTCGACGGGCAGGCCCAAGCTCGCCGCACACCTCGGCAGCGCGGTCGCGTCCCACGCCCGGAACACCGCTGCCGCCGGAGGCTGGGACGAGTCGTCGGTCAGCCTCGTCGTGCTCCCGTTGTCCGGGGTGTTCGGCTACGTGCCCGCGGTCACGGCGATCGCGGCCGGCGGTGCGGCGCTGCTGGAGCCGAGCTTCGACCCGGAGCTGGTGGTGCGCCACATGGCCGAGTTCGCCGTGACGCACCTCGCGAGCGCCGACGACATCAGCGGGCGCCTCATGGCTGCCTGGCGCGATCACCCCGCGGACCTCGAGGCGTGGCGGCGCATGCTGATCGCCGACTTCTACGGCAACTCCCTCCAGGTCTCCGCGTGGGCCGAGAACGAGGTGGGCACCGCGGTGTTCGGCGTCTACGGCTCCAGCGAGCTGTTCGCCCTCACCTCGTTCTGGCGCGAGCACGACCCCGCACCGGCCCGCTGGCGGGGTGGCGGGCGACCCGTCTCGGACGAGATCGAGGTCCGCGCCGTCGACCCGGTCACCGGCGAGCCACCCACCGACGGGGAGCCGGGCGAGCTGCAGTTCCGCGGCTACAACGTCGTCGACACCTACCTGGGCGACACCGACGGCGCGATCCGGAGGCGTTCCTTCACCGACGACGGCTGGTTCCGCTCCGGGGACCTCGGCTCGGTGCGGCCGGACGGGTCCTTCGAGTACCTGTGCCGGATGGGCGACTCGCTCCGGCTCAAGGGCTTCCTCGTCGAACCGGCGGAGATCGAGGTCCGACTCGCCGAGCATCCGGCGGTGGCCCGGACGAAGGTCGTCGGCATCACCGTCGACGGCGAGACGCGTGCGGTGGCGTTCGTCGAGCCCGTGCCGGGCGACGACCCCGACCCGGCCGAGCTGCGGGC
>NZ_JAOPWR010000214.1 GCF_025965585.1 Pseudonocardia sp. | reverse complement strand
GGGGCGGCAGGCCGGGACGTGACAGCCGGGCGGGGCCCGGCGGCAGGCTGGGGAGAGACAGCGGGCCGGGGCGCCGCGGCGGGCCCGGACCGGGGCGCGGGAACAGTCCGGGGCGGGAGCACGTCGTCGGTGCGTGCGGGAACAGCCCGGGACGCGGGAACGGGCCGGGTGCTGGGCCCGGGGCCGGCGACGGGCTGGGGTCGTGGAGTGGGCGGGCGCACCGGTCGCTGCGCCCACGGCCGTTTCGGGGTCACCCGCGGGACCGGCGTGGTGATCGACACCGCCGGCGGCGCCGGGGTCGGGGCGGGCGCCGGGCGCACGGGTCGCGGCGCCCCGGACAGGTGGTCGCGGAGCAGCCGCGCGGTGGGGGGCTCCGACGACGGGGCCGGGCTGTCCCCGGGGTGGTGCAGGCGGTAGAGCTCGGCGTAGCCGGGGCTGCGGCGCAGCAGCTCGTCGTGGGTGCCGGTGGCGGTGATCCGGCCGTCGGCGAGGAACACGATCTCGTCGGCGTCGGTCACCGTGAGCAGGTTGTGCGAGATGACGAGCGTCGTACGCCCGGACATCAGCCGGCGCAGCGGTGCGAGCACCCGCCGGCTCGACTCGGCGTCGAGCCCGGTGGTCGGCTCGTCGAGCAGCAGCACCGGGGAGTTCCGGATCATCGCGCGGGCGATGGCGAGGCGCTGCCGCTGGCCGCCCGACAGCATGCGGCCGCGCTGGCCGACCCGGGTGTCGTAGCCGTCGTCGAGGCCCATCACGAACTGGTGCGCGTCGGCCGCGACGGCGGCGGCGACGACCTCGGCGTCGGTGGCGTCCGGCTTGCCCCAGCGGATGTTCTCCGCCACGGTGCCGTCGAACACGAGCGTCTCCTGCAGGACCGCCGTGACGTTGCGCCGCAGGTCCGACAGCGACAGGTCCCGCAGGTCGCGGCCGTCGAGCGTGATGCGCCCGCGGTCGGGGTCGTAGGAACGCAGCAGCAGCTTGGTGAGCGTGGACTTCCCCGCGCCGCTCGCCCCGACGACCGCGACGGTGCGCCCGGGGGCGATCCGCAGGCGCAGCCCGCGCAGTGCCGGGCCGCCGGAGCCGGGGTAGGTGAAGCCGACGTCCTCGATGCCGATGGCCCCCGCGGCGCGCCCGAGCGGCCGGGGCTGCTCCGCCTCGACGACGGCGGGCTCCTCGTCGAGGACCTCGATGATGCGCTCGGCGCTCGCGCTCGCGGCGTAGATCGTGTTCGACAGCCCGCCGAAACCCTGGATGGGCCCGTAGAGCTGGCCCAGGTAGGTGAGGAAGGCCAGCAGCCCGCCGAGCGTGATCCGGTTCTGGGCCAGCTCGTAGACCGCGATCCCCATCACCACCAGCACGCCGATGGCCTCCAGCAGACTGCTGAAGGGACCGAACAGCGACTCCAACCGGGTGGCGCGCATCTGGGCCCGGAAGCTGCCCTCGTTCTCCTCGCCGAACCGTGCCACCTCGTCGTCGCTGCGGTCGTACGCCTGCACGAGGGCGACGTTGCCGAGGCTCTCCTCGGCCACCGCGCTGATCGAGCCGGAGCGCTGGCGCTGCACCCGCGAGGCGCTCTGGATGCGCCGGGAGAAGCTGCGGGCGAGCAGCAGGAAGGCGGGGGCGGCGACGAACGAGGCCAGCGCCAGCTGCCAGTTGAGGTAGAGCATGGCGCCCGCGAACAGCACGACCTGGAACCCGTAGGTGAGCGCCATGTTGATGCCGGTCAGCACGAGCTGCTCGATCGACCCCACATCACCGGTCAGGCGGGAGAGGACGTCGCCGAGCTGGTGGCTCTCGAAGTAGCCGAGCGAGAGCCGTTGCAGGTGGTCGAACAGCCGCACCCGCAGGGTGAGGACGAACCGTTCCCCGACCCAGGCGGAGAGGTACTCGTCGACGAAGCTGACCAGCCCGCTGAGGACGGTGATGCCCAGGTAGGCAGCCGCGATGGGCGGGAACTGCCGGTAGTCGTGCGGCGTGAGCACGTTGTCGACGAGGACCTTGAAGAGATAGATGCTGGCCGTGCCAAGGAGCGGGGCGACGGGCACCAGCAGCAGGCTGAGCACCATCCGGACGCGGAACGGCCGGGTCTCCGGCCAGAACCGCCGGAAGATCGCCCGGAGCCCCACCTGGGGGGCCTGCTCGACCTGGGCGCTGGTCGTGCTCATCGGTTGCTCCGTTCACCTCGATGGCCCCGCCCCTGAGAAGCGGGGGCGGGGCCATCGGGCCTACTGCGTGTCAGCGGTGGCAGCCGACCGGCTCGGGGTGGTGCTTGTGGTGGTGCTTCTTGCCGGGCTTCTTGTGGTGGTCGTCCTTGTCACAGCTGGGCGGGGGAGGGGGAGCCCAGTGACCGACGTTCGACCACTTCGGCGGATCAATCTTCTTCCCACAGGAACCCATCTTGGTCCTTTCCCTTGCTGGTGCGGCTCTCGGGGTGGGGCCGCACCTGTTCATCGCTGTGCTGTGCCGCTTGTTTCGCGTTTCGCGGGTGATCACCCGATCGTCAGCACGGGCCGGCGCGCGCTGTGTGATAGCGGTCTCTTCGCGTTAAGGAGGGCTTTTGCCCGCTGTGGCGTCGTTGTTCGTGTGCCTCTGGATCGTCGCCGGGCCGGGCTTCCCGCTGGTCACCGGGCTGTGCGGAGAAGGCGGTGAGCGGGCGGCTTCGCCATACCGACTACGCCGAAAGGGGAATGACGCAGACAAGGACCGCTGGAAGGGGGGCCGAGACGAGCAAATGAGTGATACTTCAGCGCCCGCCCGGGACGACACGCCGGTTACCTGAGAATGAGGAGTAGGCCGTTCAGCGCAGGCATTGTCCATCGCCATCGGAGTGGACGGACGTCCACCTGCCGACCCGGTCGCAGGCCCACCTCGACCGTGATCGGGCCGGTCCTCAGGCGCCGAGAGCCAGTCCCCGGGCCCGCAGCACGCGGCGCTCGATCGGGCGGAACACCAGCAGCTCGATGCCGATCCCCACGATCAGGATGAGGAAGATCGCGGCGATCACCTCGGGCATGTTCGACAGGTCGCTGCCCTCCTTGAGGTAGGCGCCCAGCCCGAAGCCCAGCAGCGGCCCGGCGGCGATGATCTCCGCCGCCATCAGCGACCGCCACGAGAACGCCCAGCCCTGCTTGCAGCCCGCCAGGTACCCGGGCAGCGCCGCGGGCAGCAGGATGTGGCGGGCGCCGCGCAGCCCGCCCGCGCCGAGCACCTTGCCGACGCGCGGCAGGATCGGCGGGATCTGGTCGATGCCGGCGACGAGGCCGTTGGCGATCGACGGGATCGACCCGGCCAGCACCACGAAGTAGATGGTGGCGTCGGTCAGCCCGAACCACAGGATCGCTGCCGGCACCCAGGCCACGGACGGCAGGCTCTGCAGGCCCGACAGCAGCGGTCCGATGGCGGCGCGCACGACCTTCACCTTGGCCACGAGCAGGCCGAGCGGCGTGGCGATGAGCAGCGCCACGAGGAAGCCGAGGAACGCCCGGCTGATGGAGGTCCAGAGGATGTCCCAGACGCGGCCTTCCGCGACGGTCGCGGTGAACTCGTCCCAGACGCTCAGCGGCTGCGGGATCTTGAACTCGCTGGTGATCGCCGACGCCCAGATGATCTGCCAGACCACCACGAACAGCACCAGGGCGACGATCGGTGGCAGCCAGGTCGCGATCGCGCGCCGCCACCACGGCTTCGCGACGACCGTGGGGGTGTCGAGGGCGTCGAGACCCGCTACCGCGGCAGCGGAGTCGTCCGGGCGGGTGTCGACCTCAGGCGGCATGGCTGGTGATCACCTGTCGGAGCCGGGCCGTGACCTCGTCGTACAGCGCGGGACCGCCGGCAGCGCTGTCTCCCTGGGGGACGTCCCACCCGCCGACGATCGTGCCGGGCCGCGAGGACAGCAGCACCACGCGCTGCGCGAGCCGCAGCGCCTCGCGCACGTCGTGGGTCACGAAGATGATGGTGGTGCCGGTGGCCTCCCAGACGCGCAGCAGCTCGCCCTGCAGCACGTCGCGGGTGATGGCGTCGAGCGCGGCGAAAGGCTCGTCCATCAGCAGCAGGCCGTCCCCCTCGCCGCCGCTGGTGGCGGCGGCCAGCGCGCGGGCGAGCGAGACGCGCTGGCGCATCCCGCCGGAGAGCTCGTGCGGCCGCTTCTGGCCGAGGCCGTCGAGCCTGACGAGCCGGAGCAGCTCCTCGGCCCGCTCGCGGCGCTCGCGCCGGCCCATCCCGTTGAGCTGCAGGGGCAGCTCGACGTTGCGGCCCGCGGTGAGCCACGGCAGCAGCGCCGCCTCCTGGAACATGAACGACGGGCGCGTCGTGCGCAGGTCCACGCGGCCGGTGGTGGCCTGCTCGAGCCCGGCCACCACGTTGAGCAGCGTCGACTTGCCACAGCCCGAGGCCCCCAGCAGGCAGACGAACTCGCCGGGGCGGACCTGAAGGTCGATGTCGCGCAGCGCGGTGACCGCTCCCGAACCGGTGCCGAAGGTCTTGCCGATGCCGCGCAGGTCCACGGCGGCGGTCTGCTGGATGCGTTCGACGGTGGCGGTCATGGCTGTCCTACCCCTGCACCTTGTCGAGACCCGCGGCGTCCACCGCGGGCTTGCCCGTCGCCTGCAGCACGCTGTTGAGCGGTGCCAGGTCGACGAAGCCCTTCAGGTCGGTCTCGGTGGTCGTCACGCCCGCGGTGACGCTGTCCTTCGACAGCTGCGGGAACTCGGCGGCCAGCGGGTCGAGCGTGAACGACAGCTCCGAGAACGCGCGGTCGAGCACCGCGGACGGGAGCGTGGCGTGCGTGAGCTGCTTGATCGCGTCGTTCGTGACGGTCTTCGCGTCGGCCGGGTCGGAGTCGGCGAAGTCGACGGCCTTCTGTTCCCCGCGCAGCAGGGCGGTGATCGTGTCGGGGTGCTCCTGCAGGTACTGCGTGCGCACGATCAGCACGGTGGTCGGGAACAGACCGTTCGGCCACAGGCTCTTCTCGTCGACCAGTACCTTCGCGCCCGCGGCCACGAGCTGCGAGCTCCACGGCTCGGGCAGCCAGCCGCCGGAGATCTGGCCCGTCTTGAACAGGTCGAGCGTGCGCGGGTTGTCCAGGTTCTGCACCGTGACCGCGTCGGGGCCGGTCCCCTGGGGCAGGTTGTTCTGCTTGAGCCACTTCTTGAGCGACACGTCCTGCGTGTTGCCCTTCTGCGGGGTGGCGATGATCTTGCCCTTGAGCTGGGCGGGCGAGGTGATGTCGGGGGAGACGACGAGCTGCGCGCCGCCCGAGGTCGACCCGGCGATGAGCCGCACGTCCTTGCCGTCGGACTTGGCGAAGCCGTTGATCGCGGGGCTGGAGCCGATGAACCCCGCGTCGATCGAGCCGCCGAGGAGGGCGGCGATCTCGTCGCCACCGGCGTTGAACGTCTGTGTGGTGAGCTTGGTGCTGCCCAGCTCCTGGGTGAAGTAGCCCTTCGCCACGCCGATCAGCGCGGGCGCATGGGTGATGTTGGGGAAGTAGGCGAGCCGCAGCTGCGTGGCGGGGGACGTGGCGGCCGGGGCGGCCGTGGTGTCCTCGGCGGCGCGGGAACAGGAGGCGAGGGCTCCCACCGCGATCAGGGCGGTGACGGCGGCGACGATCCTGGGGGCGAGGTGGCGGGGCGTACGCATGGTCGGGGTCCTTTCCGCGCGACGGGACGCGCGGCACGGCGGAGGAGGAGAGGCGGGGGTGGAGCGGTCAGCTGACCGGTTCCAGGGGCCGGGCATCCGCGACGGCGGGCCGGCGCGGCGGGCGCAGCGTGATCATCGTGACCAGCCCGGCCACCGCACCGCCGACGATCAGCGGCGTGCTCGCCTGCAGCAGGGCCAGCGCTGAGGCCAGCAGCACCGCGGCCACCACCGGGCGGACGAGTGCGGCCGGTCCCTGCGCGGAGACCTTGGCGCCGAGGTAGACGCCGGGCAGCGCGCCGAGCAGCAGCGAGGCGGTGAGCGCGAACTGGACGTCACCGAACAGCAGATGGCCGATGGTCGCGGCCGCCACCAGCGGGATGGCCTGCACGATGTCGGTGCCCACCAGCTGCGCCGGGCGCAGCGTCGGGTACGCCATCAGCAGCAGCGCGATGATCAGCGAGCCGGCTCCGACCGAGGTCAGCCCCACGGCGAAGCCACCGATCACGCCGATGGCCACCGTGCGCAGCGGCCGGACGACGAGCGGGGCCTCCGGGCGGTCGGCGGCCACGCCGTCGCGGATCTCGCGCAGCCGGATCCGGCGGTCGAGCACCTGCCGCAGGATCGTCATCGCCACCGACGCCACGAGCGCGATGCCGATGACGATCTTCAGACCGGCGTCCACCCCGGAGGCGTGGCCGATCGTCCCGATGACCACCGCCCCCACGAACCCGGCCGGCACCGATCCGACGGTGAGCCAGCCGACCAGCGGCCAGTTCACCGTGCGGTGGCGCAGGTGTACCGCCGCGCCCACGGGCTTCATCACCAGCGACGTCATCAGGTCGCTGGAGACCGCGGCGAGCGGCGAGACGCGGAAGAACAGCACGAGGATCGGGGTGAGGAGCGCCCCGCCCCCCATGCCGGTGAGGCCGACGAGGAGACCCACGGTCAGACCGACGACGGCCAGGGCGGGATCGACGTGCATGAACTTCCTGCTTTCACGGACGTGCGCGTCTCGGTGCGCATCAGGGCGCAACCGGGCACACGGGGACGCTGATCGGGAGGTCGGATCATCGGGGCCGGGAGGAGGCCCACTGCGTCAGCGTCGACAGAACTCGTCGAAGGCGTGGCCGCGCCGCGACGGCCAGAAACGCTCGAGGTCGGTGGCGAGGTAGGTGCCCAGCGACGCGTCGGGGCCACGCCGCAGAGCGGCGGGCGGGTGCGCGATCGTGGACACGACACCATCGTGCGTCCCCCGGCCGAGAAGGACAACACGGTGTCCGAGCTGCGGGAACGCGCTGAAATGTCCGGACGTCTGGTCGTGCGGCGGGGCGGCGGGCCCGTGACCTGCGGCGGTCGTGGCGGGCCCGGATGCAGAACGCCCCGGCCGTCGGGTGACGGCCGGGGCGTGAAGCGGATCGGACCACCGCAGTGACGAGTCACACGGCCGGACGAACGGCCGAACGGTCCAGTGGGTGGATTAGGGAGCCAGGGTCAGGGGCGTGCCCACCAGGCCGGCGGCGAGGGTGTTGCCCGTCGGCGGGTCGATGAGCAGGAAGCTGCCGGTGGCGCGGATGTCGGCGTAGTCGTCCACGGGCAGCGCGTCGGCGGTGCGCAGCGAGACGCGGGCGATGTCGTTGACGACCAGGGTCTCCGGCGCGTCGACGTAGGACACCGTGTCGGTGTCGAGCCGCTCGCCCAGCGCACCGACGATCACCTGGGTGGTGCGCGTGCCGTGCTTGAGCAGCAGCCGTGCGCCGGGACGCAGGGGTTTGTCGGCGAGCCAGCACAGCGTGGCGTCCAGCTCGTTCGTGACGGTCGGCGGCTCGGACGCGGAGGCGAGCACGTCGCCGCGGGAGATGTCGATGTCGTCGGTGAGCAGGACGGTGACGCTGCGCCCGGCGCCGGCGGCGTCGAGGGGGCCGTCGGCGGTGTCCACCGAGGAGACGGTCGTGCGGGCGCCGCCCGGCAGCACGACGACCTCGTCGCCAGGGCGCACGGTGCCGGAGGCGACCTGGCCGGCGTAGCCGCGGTAGTCGTGGAGTTCTTCGGTCCGGGGGCGGATCACGTACTGCACCGGCATCCGGAACGGCGCGTCGGCCTCGGGCGGGGTGACGGGCACGGACTCGAGGTGCCCGAGCAGCGTCGGGCCCTCATACCAGGGGGTGTGCTCGGAGCGGTCGACGACGTTGTCCCCGACCAGCGCCGAGACGGGGATGGTGACGACGGCGTCGTCGGTGAAGCCCAGCGAGCGGGCGAGACCGGCGAAGTCCTTGCCGATGGCCTCGAGGGCGGCCTGGTCGTAGTCGACGAGGTCGATCTTGTTGATCGCCAGCACCAGGCGCGGCACCTTGAGCAGCGCGAGGACCGCGGCGTGCCTGCGGGTCTGCTCGACCACGCCGTGCCGGGCGTCGACGAGCAGCACGGCCAGCTCGGCCGTCGACGCGCCGGTGACGGTGTTGCGGGTGTACTGGACGTGGCCGGGGGTGTCGGCCAGCACGAACTCGCGCGTCGGGGTGGAGAAGTAGCGGTAGGCCACGTCGATGGTGATGCCCTGCTCGCGCTCGGCGCGCAGGCCGTCCACCAGCAGGGACAGGTCGGGCGTGGAGAGGCCCTTGTCGACCGAGGCGCGCTGGACGGCCTCGATCTGGTCGGCCAGCACCGACTTGGTGTCGTAGAGCAGCCGCCCGACGAGCGTGGACTTGCCGTCGTCGACACTCCCGGCGGTGGCGAAGCGGAGCAGGTCCTTCACAGCGCCGTCCGATGAGATCGCAAGCTCACTCATGTCTCAGAAATATCCCTCACGCTTGCGGTCTTCCATGGCGGCCTCGGACAGCCGGTCGTCGGCGCGGGTCGCTCCGCGCTCGGTCAGCCGGGACGCCGTGACCTCGGCGATGATCTCGTCGAGCGTGGTGGCAGTGGACTCGACGGCGCCGGTGCACGAGCCGTCGCCGACGGTGCGGTAGCGCACCGTCCGCTCCTCGAGCTTCTCGTTGCCGCGCGGGCCGCCCCATGGCCCCTCGGCCAGCCACATCCCGTCGCGGCGGAACACCTCGCGCCGGTGGGAGTAGTAGATCGAGGGGAGCTCGATGTTCTCGCGCTGGATGTAGCGCCAGACGTCGAGCTCGGTCCAGTTGGAGATCGGGAACACGCGCACGTGCTCGCCGGGGGCGTGGCGGCCGTTGTACAGGTTCCACAGCTCGGGGCGCTGGCTGCGGGGGTCCCAGCGGCCGAACGCGTCGCGCAGCGAGATGATCCGCTCCTTGGCCCGGGCGCGCTCCTCGTCGCGGCGCCCGCCGCCGAACACGGCGTCGTACTTGCCCTCGACGATCGAATCGAGCAGGGGCACGGTCTGCAGCGGGTTGCGCGTGCCGTCGGGGCGCTCGGTGAGGCGGCCGTCGTCGATCCAGTCCTGGACGTGCGCCACCTCCAGCCGCAGGCCCAGCCGCTCGACGATGCTGTCCCGGAAGTCGATGACCTCCTGGTAGTTGTGCCCGGTGTCGACGTGCAGCAGCGGGAACGGCACCGGCGCGGGCGCGAACGCCTTGACGGCCAGGTGCACCAGCAGCGTGGAGTCCTTGCCGCCGGAGAACAGGATCACCGGGCGGTCGAACTCGCCGGCGACCTCGCGGAAGATGTGGACGGACTCGCTCTCCAGCGCGTCCAGGGCGTCGAGTGCAGTGGTCACGCCCGCTCCTCGCTGACGCTCGTCGCCGGCGGGTCCTGCCGTGCTGTGTCCGACGATGACCTCGCAAGCTCGGTCATGAGACGTGCAGCCCGCACTCGATCTTGCCCGTGCCGGCCCAGCGACCCGACCGCGGATCCGCGCCGGGGGCGGGCTTGGCGGTGCACGGGGCGCAGCCGATCGACGGGTAGCCCGCGTCGACCAGCGGGTTCACCAGCACGTTGTGCTCGCGGATGTAGGTGTCCATGTCCTCGTCGCTCCAGGCGGCGATCGGGTTGATCTTCACCAGCCCGAACTTCTCGTCATACGTGACCAAAGGCGTGTTCGCCCTGGTCGGGGCCTCGACACGGCGCACCCCGGTGACCCAGGCGTCGTAGCCGGCGAGGGTGTCTCGCAGGGGCGCGACCTTGCGCATCGCGCAGCACTGGTTGGGGTCGCGCGCGAACAGGTCCTTGCCGAACTCGGCGTCCTGCTCGGCGACGGACCGCTTCGCCTGCGCGTTGACGATCTGCACGTCGTAGGTGTGCTCGACGGCGTCGCGGGTGCCGATGGTCTCGGCGAAGTGGTAGCCGGTCTCCAGGAACAGGATCTCGACGCCCGGCCTGGCCGTGGCTGCCAGGTCCACGAGCACCGCGTCCTGCATGTTGGAGGCGACGATCAGCTTGTCCCCGAACGTCTCCGCGGCCCAGGCGAGCAGCTCCTGTGCCGTGGCGTCCGGTCCCAGGTCGGCCGCACCGCGCTCGGCGACCGCCTTCAGGTCCGTCTCGGTTGCCACACTCATCGTTCTCCCTCGCTGCGCTCGGTCGGCCGCTTCGCGGGGACGCTGTGCTGACGGTTCACTCCGCGAGCTCCGTTCATCCCGGCACTCCGATCCCGATCATCTTCAACGCGAAAGTCCGCAGGCACGAACCGCAGTACCAGGCCCCGTGCGCGGCCTCCGCCGGGCGCAGGTCCTCGTCACCGCAGTACGGGCAGTAGAACGGAACGGCCCGCTCACTCACTTCAGGTCTTCTTCGGCCGCCCGCAGCACCCACTGGGCGAACCGCTCGCCGTCCTCGCGCTGTTCCATGAAGCGACGCACGACACGGTCGACGTAGTCGCCCAGCTCGGCGCTGGTGACCTTGAGCCCGCGCAGCTTGCGCCCGAACCCGGCGTCGAGGCCCAGCCCGCCGCCCAGGTGCACCTGGAAGCCCTCGACCTGGTTGCCGTCGGCGTCGGTGACGATCTGGCCCTTGAGCCCGATGTCGGCCACCTGCGTGCGGGCGCAGGAGTTGGGGCAGCCGTTGAGGTGGATGGAGATCGGCACCTCGGGGGAGACGTCGGCGAGCCCCTTCTCCAGCTCCTCGACCAGGCGGATCGCCCGCTCCTTGGTCTCGACGATCGCGAGCTTGCAGAACTCGATGCCCGTGCAGGCCATGGTGGCGCGCCGCCACGGGGACGGGTCGGCCTGCAGGCCAAGCGCGTTCAGGTCGCGGGTGAGCGCGTCCACCTTCTCGTCGGGGACGTCGAGCACCACGAGCTTCTGCTGCGGGGTCAGCCGCACGCGCTGCGAGCCGGCCTTCTCCGCGGCGTCGGCGAGCGCGACGAGCGTGGTGCCCGAGACGCGGCCCGACGCGGGCGCGGCGCCGACGTAGTTGAGGCCGTCCTTCTGCTTGTGGACGCCGATGTGGTCGATCGGGGCAGCGGGGGTCTCCGGGGCGGGGCCGTCGACCAGCTTCCGGCCCAGGTACTCGTCCTCCAGCACACGGCGGAACTCCTCCGCGCCCCAGTCGGCCACGAGGAACTTGATGCGCGCGCGGTGGCGCAGCCGGCGGTAGCCGTAGTCGCGGAAGACCGAGATGATCCCGGCCCACACGTCCGGCACCTCGTCGAGCGGCACCCACGCGCCGAGCCGCTGCGCGATCTTCGGGTTGGTGGACAGGCCGCCGCCGACCCAGACGTCGAAGCCGGGGCCGTGCTCCGGGTGCTCGGACCCGATGAACGACACGTCGTTGATCTCGTGGGCCACATCCTGCTGCCAGGACATCGCGGTCTTGAACTTGCGCGGCAGGTTGGAGAACTCGGGGCTGCCGATGTACTTCGCGAGGATCTCGTCCATCGCGGGGCGCGGGTCGATCTTCTCGTCGGCCGAGATGCCGGCGACGGGCGAGCCGAGGATCACTCGCGGGGTGTCGCCGCAGGCCTCGGTGGTGATCATGCCGAGGCCCTCGAGGCGCTCCCAGATCGCCGGCATGTCGACGATGTCGATCCAGTGGTACTGGATGTTCTGCCGGTCGGTGATGTCGGCGGTGTCGCGGGCGTAGGTCTGGCTGATCTCACCCAGCGCGCGGAGCTGCTCGGTGGTGAGCGCGCCGCCGTCGAGCCGGACGCGGAGCATGAAGTACGAGTCGTCGAGCTCCTCGGGCTCCAGCGCCGCGGTGCGGCCGCCGTCGATGCCGGGGCGGCGCTGCGTGTAGAGCCCCCACCAGCGCATCCGGCCGCGGAGGTCGGCGGGGTCGATCGAGTCGAAGCCCCGCTTGGAGTAGACGTTCTCGATCCGCGCGCGGACGTTGAGCCCGTCGTCGTCCTTCTTGGTGCGCTCGTTCGGGTTCAGCGGCTCGCGGTGGCCGAGCTTCCACTGGCCTTCGCCGCGCTTGCGCTT
>NZ_JAOPWR010000011.1 GCF_025965585.1 Pseudonocardia sp. | reverse complement strand
GCCTGAAGACGCTCGGTCCTGGGCTGGTCGCCGGGGCCGCGGACATCGACCCGACGACGGTGGCCACCATGGCGGTGGTGGGTGCCACCACGATGTACGCATTGTCGTGGCTGACCTGGTTGCTGTTCCCCATGCTGGCAATCGTGTTGGTCATCGCCACCCGCATCGGAGCCATCACCGGACGCAACCTGCAGGAGGCCGTGAAGGTCCGGTACGGACCCGTCCCACAATGGGTGCTGCTCGCATCGATCGTGGGCGTCAACGTCCTCACCCTCGCCGCGGACGTCCACGCCGGCGGAGCCGCGCTGGGTCTGCTGTTCCAACACGACAGCAACTGGTTCCCGGTGCTCTTCGCCGGAGCGGCGCTGGCGCTGGTGCTGTGGGGGACCTACGACGAGGTCGAACGCGTGCTGAAGTACGTGCTGCTGGTCCTGCTCGCGTATCCGGCCGCGGCGGTGCTGGCCCATCCCGACTGGAGCCAGGTGCTGCGGGACACCTTCGTCCCCCGTTTCTCGATGAACGGGGACTACATCACGGGTGCCGTGGCGATCCTGGGCACCGCCATCACCGGGTATGTGTACGTGTGGCAGTCGGTGCAGATATCCGAGGAACGCCCCGACGAGGCGCTCCGGAAGACCCGGCAGCTCGACGCTATCGTCGGCACGTTCTTCTCCGTGGTGATCATGTGGTTCATCCTGATCGCCACCGGTGCCACGCTCGGCGTGCAGCACCGACCGGTCGACACCGCCGAGGAGGCGGCTCAGGCGCTGGCACCGGCCGCGGGCCAGTTCGCCAGTGCTGTGTTCGGGGTGGGGCTGCTGGGATCCGCGCTGATCGCCGTGCCGGTGCTGATGGTCACCACCGGCTACGTGGTGGGAGGGCAACTGGACCTGCGCAGAGGGCTCTCGGAGCCGGTCAGGAATGCACCCGCGTTCTACGGAGTGATCACGGCATCGACCGTGCTGGCCGTCCTGATCAGCGCGTTCGCGATCTCGCCGATCCAGCTGCTGTTCCTGGCCAGCATCGTGGCCGGGGTCGCCACTCCCATCGGTCTGGCTGCGCTGATGCTCGTCACGAGCGACGCCACGCTGACGGGCGACCGAGCACTGAGGGGCCCGCTGCGTGCCGCCGGCTGGGTCGTCACCGCGATCGTCACGATCCTCAGCCTCGTCTACCTGGTCCAACAGATCACCGGCGGCGGCAGCTGAGCCGCCGGAGGGGCGTAGCTCGCCGACCTCGAGACGACATGGCCTCGCCGAACTCCCTCGCGGCTCCTCTGCGCCCCTGATCCCGGCGCCCTTGAGCAGCGATCCACCGCGGCCCCGGCCCACGACGATCCGAGGTAGCCCGCGCAGCTCACCGGAGGCCTGGGCCGGGCCGGACTCCGACCCACCCCTACCCGCGAATGTTTGTCGATCTCCGGTATCGGTAACAGAAGGTCGAGCCGGCACCGGTCGGCAGAAAAGGGAGCGAACCATGTTGCTCACCATCGCCGCGGTGTTGCTGGTCCTGTGGCTGCTCGGTTTCTTCGTGTTCCACATCGGTGCGGTCATCCACGCACTGATCGTGATCGCGATCATCGTCGCGATCGTGCACTTCGTCCGCGGCCGCGGAGCCCGCGTCTGATCGGGTCCACGTACGCCGATGCCCGCGACCGCTCAGGTCGCGGGCATGGGCGCGTACGGATCAGAGCGCCGCGCGGCTCGTCTTCAGTTCGCTGAACGCCGGCACCGACGCGATCAGGCGCACGGCTTCGAACAGCCGCAGCGCCTCGTCGCCGGTGGGGGCGGGGACGACCACCGGCCCGAAGTACCCGTGGCCGTCGAGCCGCAGGATCGGGCTGCCCGACTCCTGGCCGACCGCGGCCTGGCTCTCCTCGTGGCTCGTGCGCACCACCGCGTCCAGGCTCTCGTCGTCGACGGCCGCGGCAACCGACGCGGGCAGTCCCGCCTCCGCGACGGCGTCGGCCACGACGTCGTCGGAGAGGAACTCGCCCTTCTCGTGCTGGCGGGTGCCCAGCGCCGTGTACAGCGCGGCGACCGCGTCGTTCCCTCCGGTGGCGCCGGCCGCGGCCAGCGCGCGGAGCACGCGGACACCCTGCGCCATCATCGCGCGGTACTGCTCAGGGATCTCGTTGCCCTCGTTGAGGATGCCGAGGCTCATGAGCCGCCAGGTCACGGTGGCGACGTCGGCGCCGGCCACCTCGGCGATCCAGCGCGACGTGCGCCAGGTGAAGGGGCAACCGGGGTCGAAGAAGACATCGACCGGAGTAGGGCTCATGAGCCGACCCTACCGCGGAAGAAGTTGAAAGCTCAAGAGCTTTCGTCCCCGTCCTCCTCGTCGCGGGCGGCGAGGAACTTCTCGACCTCGGCACCGAGCTCGTCCGCGCTCGGGAGCTCGCCGGCCATGCCGAGCGTGGAGCGGTCGCCCCGGCCCGACGACACCGTGTCGTACTGCCGCTCCAGCGCCTCGACCACCTGCTTGACCTCGTCGGAGGCCTCCACCTGCTCGGCGATCTCCTCCTCGGCGCGCTGGGCGGCCTTGGACAGCGCCTCCGTGGGTAGGTAGAGCCCCGCGGCGAGCCCGACGTGGTCGATGAGCACGCGCGCGGCCTGCGGGTACTCGGCGCGCGCCAGGTAGTGCGGCACGTGCACGGCGAAGCCCATCGCGTCGTGGCCCGCCTCGCCCAGGCGGAACTCCATGAGCGCGACGGCGCTGCCGGGGACCTCGGCCGTGGCGAACCAGGCCTCGTGGCCCTCGGTCAGCTCCGGCCGGGTGCCGTGCGCCGTCACCCCGATCGGACGGGTGTGCGGCACGGCCATCGGGATGGCGGTCAGGTTGATCACCAGCCGTACGCCGAGCTGCTCCACCAGCTGCGCCACGGCAGCGGAGAACCGCTCCCACTGCATGTCCGGCTCGGGCCCCGAGAGCAGCAGGTAGGGTGTGTCACCGGTGTCCGACAGCACGACAAGGTCGAGCTTCGGCGGGATGTAGGCCGCCCACCGGTCGGTCTCGAACCGCAGCGGGGGCCGCCGCGACCGGTAGTCGATCAGCTGGTCGACGTCGAACGTCGCGACGGTGCGTGCGTCCCGGTCGGCCCGCAACGCCGCCACCGCGAGTCGGGCGGCGTTCCCGGCGTCGACGAAGCCGTCCAGTGCCACCAGCAGCACCGGTTCGTCCAGCTCCGGGGCTTCCGACGCCACCTCGTACAGCTCCGCAGGCTCCAGCACCCCGTACCTCCCCATCGACGTGTCGTCGTCCTCAACGTGAAACTCCCCGCACAGCATCCCGTCCCGGGTCGGTGTCCCGCACCATTGGGTCCGATAAAAGGAAGAAGGGCATGAGCCGGCAACGTCGCGTGTGGGCCGTCTGGGCCGTCGGTCTCGCCGCCTATCTCGTCGGCGTCATGCAGCGCACCTCGTTCGGGGTCGCCGGCCTCGACGCGGCCACGCGCTTCGAGGCCGCTCCCGTCGGGCTGTCCGGCTTCGTCGTGCTGCAGCTGCTCGTGTACGCCGCGCTGCAGGTGCCGGCGGGCGTCCTGCTCGACCGGTTCGGCGCGAAACGCCTGGTGGTGATCGGTGCCCTGACCATGGCGGCGGGACAGCTCGTGATGGCGCTCGCCGAGGACATCCCGCTGGCCGTCGTGGCGCGCGTGCTCGTCGGCACCGGCGATGCGCTGACGTTCATCAGCGTGCTGTCGGTGGTCTCGGCGTGGTTCCCGGTGCGCCGCGTGCCGCTCATGACCCAGATGACGGGTCTGCTCGGGCAGCTGGGCCAGGTGCTCTCGGCCCTGCCGTTCGCCGCGCTGCTGCGCGGTCCCGGCTGGACCACCGCGTTCGTCTCGGCGGCGGCGCTCGGGCTGGCCGTCGCGGTCGCGGTGGCGGCGGTCCTGCGCAACCGCCCGCCCGGTGCGCCCGAG
>NZ_JAOPWR010000260.1 GCF_025965585.1 Pseudonocardia sp. | reverse complement strand
CCACCTACGTCATCCTCGGCATGGGCGAAGACCCCCAGCTCACCATCGACGCCTGCAAACGCGCCATCGACATCGGCGTCTACCCCTTCGTCGTACCACTGCGACCCGTCGCCGGCTCACTGATGGAAAACGTCCCCGCCCCCTCCCGCGAGTACACCGAACCCATCTACCGCAAGGTCGCCGGCTTCCTCGCCGAACGCGGCCTGGGCGCCGACACCGCGGTCGCCGGCTGCGCCCGCTGCCAGGCCTGCTCGAGCCTCAACCTCGTCCAGAACGCCGGCTCACCCGCACCATGCGGCCCCACCGGTGGCGCCCCCGCCGCGGCCCCCCTGCTCCAGATCGGCCGGCGCCCGGCATGAGCGGGCCTGTCGCGGGACCGGGCGGCACGAGCCGATGACCGCGCCGCCGGAGGCCCGCCGGATCCGCCCGTCGCGGCCGGTCAGCGTGCTCATCGGGGTCGACCCGGTGCTGTGCCGTCCCACGTCCGATGCCCCGTCGCGCGCCGCCCACCACGCGATCAGGCAGGCGGTGTTCGTCGAGGAGCAGGGCGTCTTCGCCGACTCGGACCTCGACGCGCACGACGCCCGCGACGACGTCATCCACGTCCTGGCCCTGCACGAGGGACGTCCGGCCGGCACGGTCCGGCTCTACCCCGTCGGCCCCGACGAGTGGCTGGGCGACCGACTGGCCGTGCTGCCGGAGTACCGGTCGGCGAATATCGGCGGCCCGCTCGTGCGCTTCGCCGTGGCCACCGCGAGCGCGCGCGGCGGCCGCGTCATGCACGCCCACGTACAGTTGCCCAACGAGCGCTTCTTCCACCGGCTGGGCTGGGCCACCGCGGGCGAGATCGAGACCTACGTCGGCCGACCGCACGTGCCGATGACCATCGCGCTGATGCCCGTGTGCCCGTGGCTGGCAGGCCCTGAGCGCACCGCGGCCTGACCGGCGCACACGTTCTGTGAGCGACGCGCGCGCAGCAACGCGTGCGCCGGGCGACGGTGCGCGCGCCGGCCCCGGACGACGTTCGCCGCCTTCGGGCTCACTCCACCGTGACGCTCTTGGCCAGGTTGCGGGGCTTGTCCACGTCCCGGCCCAGCGCGACGGCGGTGTGGTAGGCGAGCAGCTGCAGCGGGATCGACAGCAGGATCGGGTCCAGCTCCGGCTCGTTGGCCGGGATCACGAGCGTGCGGTCGGCCAGCTCGGGCGGAAGCTGCCGGTGCGCCAGCGCGATGACGGGGCCCTTGCGGGCCTTGATCTCCGAGAGCGTGGAGGTGTTCTTGTCGAGCAGGTCGTCGTCGGGGACGATCGCGACCGTGGGCAGCTCCGGGCTGACCAGCGCCAGGGGCCCGTGCTTGAGCTCCGCCGACGGGTAGGCCTCGGCGTGCACGTAGGAGATCTCCTTGAGCTTCTGCGCGCCCTCGCGGGCCACCGGCCAGCCCCGGCGGCGGCCGACGAACAGCACGCTCGGGCTCGGCGCGATCTCCTTCGCCACCCCGGCGATGGCGTCGGACTGCAGCAGGATCTCCTCGATCTGTTCCGGCAGCGCCTTGAGCCCGGCGATGATCCGCCGCCCCTCCGACGGCGCGAGGTCGCGCATCCGGCCCAGGTGCAGCGCGAGCAGCGCGAACGCCGTGACGGTGGAGGTGAACGACTTGGTGGCCGCCACGGACATCTCCGGCCCGGCGTGCAGGTAGATGCCGCCGTCGACCTGACGGGCGATGGTGGACCCGACCACGTTGATGATGCCGATCACGCGCCCGCCCTTGCGCTGCAGTTCCTGCACGGCGGCGAGGGTGTCGATGGTCTCGCCGGACTGGCTGACCGCGACGTACAGCGTGTCGGGCTCGACGACGGGGTTGCGGTAGCGGAACTCCGACGCCGCCTCGGCCGTGGCGGGGACGCGCGCGAGGTCCTCGATCAGCTGGGCGCCCAGGTCGCCCGCGTAGCAGGCCGAGCCGCAGCCGAGGATCTTGACGCGCTTGATCTCCCGGGCCTCACGGACCGTGAGGTTGAGCCCGCCGAGGTGCGCGGTGTCGAACCGCTCATCGAGCCGGCCCGACAGCGTCCGCTTGATCGTGCGGGGCTGCTCGTTGATCTCCTTGATCAGGAAGTGGGCGTTGTCGCCGATCTCGGCGCCGGCCACGTCCCAGTCGATGGTCGACGGGCTCTTGGCCGTCGCCCGGTCGTCGAGGGTGAACGTGCGGTAGCCCGTGGCGGTGATCGTGGCGAGCTCGCCGTCGTCGAGGTAGACGACCTGGCGGGTGTAGCCGATGAGCGCCGCGACGTCGGAGGCGACGAACATCTCCTTCTCCCCGACGCCCAGCAGCACCGGGCTGCCGTTGCGGGCGACGACGATGCGGTCGGGGTGCTCGGCGTCGACGATCGCGAGGCCGTAGGCACCCACCACCTGGCGCAGCGCGAGGCGCACGGCCTGCTCGAGGTCGGACGCGCCGCCCGCGAACGCCGCCGCGATGAGGTGCGCGACCGTCTCGGTGTCGGTCTGCGAGGTGAACTCGACGCCGTCGGCGGCCAGCTTGGCGCGCAGCTCGTCGGCGTTCTCGATGATGCCGTTGTGCACAACGGCGATGCGGCCCGCCGTGTCGGTCTGCGGGTGCGCGTTCTCGACGGTCGGCTCACCGTGCGTGGCCCAGCGGGTGTGCCCGATGCCGGGGGAGCCCTTGAACCGGGCCGGCAGACCACTCGCGAGATCGGCCACCCGGCCGCTCGCCCTCTGCACCTTCAGCCCGGACCTCGTGCACACCGCGAGCCCGGCGGAGTCGTACCCGCGGTACTCGAGGCGGCCGAGCCCCGCGAGCAGGATCGGTACCGCGTCCTGCGGCCCGACGTACCCCACGATTCCGCACATGCGCGCTCCTTCACTGTGACACTCGAGTTCGCTGTGACACTCGAGCTACGTGTAGACCATGCGCCGCAGCTGGCGCGCCGACAGCGGCGGCGGTGCGAACCGCCGTGCCGACAGCTCCGCGTCCAGCGCGGCGAAGATCTGGTCGTTGGTGAGCCCGCGCCGCTGCAGCTCGGCGTGGCGGCGGCGGACGAAGTCCGGTACCGGCTCGCCGAAGTACCCGACGACCTCGGCCACCACCCGCGACGCCTCGCTCGGGCTGAGCGGGGTGCTGCGGACGAGATGGGCGACGAGATCGTCGAAGAGAGCGACGGGCACGCAGCGAATGGTGCCCGATCTGCCGCGGAACGCCAAACCTCCTGCCCGATATCGGGCAGGACTGCACAGAATCAGACCCGGGCGGAATCAGGCCGCCGGTTCGAGCTCTCCCGCCTGCCACAGCGCCGCGTACCGGCCGCCGGCGGCGAGCAGCTCCGCGTGCGTGCCCTCCTCCACCACCCGGCCGCCCTCCAGCACGAGGATCCGGTCGGCCCGCGCGGCCGTGGCCAGCCGGTGTGCAACGACGAACGCCGTGCGCCGCGACGTCACGTGGTCGCCCGCGGCCAGCACCGCGGCCTCGGTGGCGGGGTCGAGCGCGGCGGTGGCCTCGTCGAACAGCAGGACGTCCGGATCGGCCAGCTCCGCGCGCGCCAGGGCGATGAGCTGCCGCTGCCCCGACGACAGGCCCTGCCCCCGCTCACCGACGGGATGCCGGAACCCACCGGGCAGGCCCCGCACCAGATCGATCGCGCCGACGGCCCGCGCCGCCGCCTCGATCTGCGCGGGCGGGGCGTCGGGGCGGGCGTAGGCGATGTTGGCCGCGACGTCCCCGGTGAACAGGTGCGGCTCCTGCGGCACGATGCCCAGCCGGTGCCGGTAGTCCGAGAGCCGGAACCGCCGGATGTCCACGCCGTCGACGAGCACGGCGCCCGACCCGGCGTCGTAGAACCGGGCGAGGAGCTTGACCAGCGTGGACTTGCCCGCGCCCGTGGCGCCGACCAGCGCGACGGTCTCGCCGGGCGCCACGCGCAACGACACACGGTCGAGCGCCGGTGACTCGGCGCCCGCGTAGGAGAACGACACGTCGCGCATCTCCACCTCGCCGCGCAGCCGCGCGGGGACGGCGACGGCCTCAGCCTCGGGCTCCATCGGCACCGACGTGGGCGTGCGCAGCAGGTCCGTGATGCGACTCAGACCGACCCGGGCCTGCTGGTAGGAGTCGAACACCTGCGAGAGCTGCTGCACGGGGGTGAAGAACAGCCCGAGGTAGAGCAGGAACGCGGTGAGCACGCCCGCGCTCAGGTCGCCCGACGCGAGCCGCGCCGCACCCACCCCGAGCACCGCCACCTCGGCGATGTCGGACAGCAGCGCCACCCCGGGGAAGTAGGTGGCGATGTAGGTCTGCGCGCGGAGGCGGGAGCGGCGGTAGGCGGCGCTGCGCTCGCCGAACGTGGTGGCGCTGCGCTCCTCCCGCACGTAGGCCTGCGCGACGCGGACGCCGGTGACGTTCTCCTGCATGTCGGCGTTGACGATGCTGACCTTCTCGCGCGCCTCCGTGTAGGCCCGCGACGACAGCCTGCGGAACACGACGGTGGCCACGATCAGGACCGGGAACACCGCCAGCGCGACGAGGGCCAGCTGGATGTCGGTGACGAGCAGCGCCACCGCCACCCCGAGCACGGTGATCAGGCTGACGATCGCCTGGGCGAGCCCCGTCTGCAGGAACGTCGAGAGCGCGTCGACGTCGGTGGTCATCCGAGTCATGATGCGGCCCGACAGCTCGCGCTCGTAGTAGTCGAGCCCGAGCCGCTGCAGGTGGGCGTAGCTGCGCACGCGCAGCAGGTACAGCAGGCTCTCGCCGGCGCGCGCCGTGATCAGGGTCTCGCCCGCCACCACCAGCCAGCTCGCCGCCACCACGCCCACGCCCAGCAGCGTGGCCGCGAGCAGGACGCCCGGCACCTTCGACGTGATGCCGCCGTCGACGGCCAGCCGGGCGATGTTGGGGAACGCCAGCGAGCTCAGCGCGTCGAGCGCGACGAACGTGACCGCGAGGGCCAGCAGCCTGCGCACGGGACGCAGGAGGCCGCCGAGCCGGAAGCCGGGATCGGGCGCAGTGGGGTCGACGTCGCCGAGCTTCGGCACGTCGGTGGCCGGGCGGAGCGCCGCGACCGCGGCCATCAGCTTGGGCGATGCGGGAACCGCACCCGCCATCCCCGAGGGCCCGCCACGGGCGCTCGCCCCGGCGGCGCCGGAGGCCGCGGCCGCCCGGGTGGCGGTGTCGCCGGGGGCGAGCTCGGCGGGCTCGGGCCA
>NZ_JAOPWR010000251.1 GCF_025965585.1 Pseudonocardia sp. | reverse complement strand
TCGGGGGTGGACCCACCGCGCTCGCCCGTGGGGCGCCCGCCGTCCGAGCCGGCAGGCCCCGCGCTCCGGTCACCGGAGTGAACGCCGACGGAGTGGGCACTGCCGGGGTCAGCGTGGCCGGGGTTGTCGTGGCCGGGTGCGTCGTGGCCATGGCCGGCGGTCGGGCCGTCGTGTCCGGCGCCGTTCTGTCCGATGCCGTTTCGGGCGGTGCCGCCGTTTCCGGCGCCGTTGCCCTCGTGGTTGCTGCCGTCGTGGTTCGCGCCGGGGCCCCCGTTGGCCGGGTTGGTCCCGCGGGCGTGCTCGGGGTCGGTGCGGCCGGTGCCCCCGTGTCCGCGGTCGGCACCGACGTCGGCCACCACACCGCCGCCGTGCCGGGTGTCGTCGTGCCCCCCGTTCGTATGCCCGGCCTCGTGCCCGGGGGCGGTGTGCCCGGTGTCGTGCGCAACGTTCGTGTGCCCGGCCTCGTGGCCGGAGGCGGTGTGCCCGGTGTCGTGCCCAGGGTTCGGGCGCCGGTCGTCGTCGTGCCCGGCGTTCGGGCGGCCCGGCCCGTCGTGACCGGGGGCGTTCCCTTCGCCCCCGGCCTGCCGCGGGTCGCCGTGGTCGGTCCGGTCGTGGTCGGTGCGGTCGGAGCCGCGCCCGGGCTGCTCACCACGCCCCGGCCTGTCGTCGCGGCCGGGCGTCGGACCGGTGTGGGGCGGGGTGCCGCGGTGGTCGTCGTCGCGGTCGTTCGCGGGGTTCCGGCGGTCGTCGCCGCGGCCCGGCGCGCCGCGGAACCCGCGGTCGTCCCGACCGGTGTCGCCGTCGTGGCGGGGCTCGGGGGCGGGCCGGTCGCCTGCGGTCCAGGAGTGCTGATCGGCGGCGGGCACCGGCCAGGCGTGCTCGCCACCGGTCGGCGCCACCGGGGCGCTCCAGCCGGCACCGGCCGCCGTGGGGGCGGCAGGCCCCCAGCCGGCCACCCCGGGGGTGGCGTGGTCGTGCTGCTCGACGCTGTGGTGGCGCCAGTGATGCCGGTCCTCGCGGTGCTCGGCGTCCTGGTCCTGCCGGGGGTGCGTGTCGCGGGCGAACTGCTGCGGGCTGTCCGGGCGGTGGTCATCGGCACCCGCGGGGCTCCAGCCCGGACGGTGGTCATGACCGAGATCGGCGGAGGGGGCGGCCCCCGGGACGTGCCCGCCCGAATCAGGCTCCGCCGGGCGGACGTCCGCATCCGCGGGGCGCCCGGCAATGGTGGCAACGGCCATGGCTGTTTCTCCTGACGTGCGCTGTGTCCCCGTTTCCTCGGGAACTTCGGCGCCGAGGCTAGAGATTGACTCTGGGTTTCGGATATGAGTCCGCTCTGCTTCCCATCAGTGACCGGAGCAATTCCGCGGGGCGCCGGGAATGCACAAGAAACCCACAGTGGATACTCAGCAGAACCGCATACACCCATGGGTACGGTCGGCGCCGACATCGGGGCGACGATCGGAGCGGCACCATGGCAGGGCACCGGAGGACCGGTCACCCGGGAATCGGCATCGACGCGGACGGCCTCACCGTGGTGCCCGCCGGCGAGGGCGGACCGGTGTCGGTGCCGCCGCTGCTCGTGGTCGGTCCAGGCGGCGCCCCGGTCGTCGGGTGGGAGGCGGAGCGGCTCGCGGCAGCCGGCGTCGGCGTGGCGTACCGCGACATGACGTCGCGTGTCGGCGACCCGGTGCCCGTCGTCGGCAGTGACGGGAGCGCCCGCAGCGGCGCGGCCCTGACCGCGTCGGCCGTGGCCGCCCTGCTCCGCATGGTGGCCGCCGACGCGCAACCGGGCCACACGGTGCTGGCCCATCCGGCCGCCTGGCGTGAGTACGACGTCGCCGAGATGCGCGCCGCCCTGGACCGCAGCGGCCGGGACCTCGGACGGTTGTCACTGGTCACGCGGCCGATCGCGGGCGTGACGGCGGCGATCGCCGATCGGGCGGTGTGCCCGGGAGCCACGGTCGTGGTCGCGGACATCGGCCACCACAGCACCGATCTCGCCGTCGTCACCGCGGTCGACGACGGTGCCGGCCACGTGGTCGCGACGGGTCGGATCGAGGACTTCGGATCGGGGGTGCTGGACCACGCCCTGGTGCGGCACGTGCTCGAGCGGATCGACGCCGCTCCGGCCGACCGGCTGCAGCGCGATCCCGCGGCGCGCGGTGATCTGCGCGCGCTCGTCGCCGCGTGCCGCGCCGCCCGGCAGGACCTGGCCCGCCTGCCGTTCACGGTGGTCGACGTCCGGCTCGCGGGGTACTCCGAGCGCGTCCGGATCGTGCGTGCCGAATTCGAGGCGATGATCCGGGAACCGGTGCAACGGGCGGTGACGGCATTCGTCCCGAATCTGGGTCGGCGGGAGAACAGTACCGAATGGGACGGCGTGGTCATTCTCGGCGAGGCCGCGTCCACCCCGTTGCTGGTGGAATGCATCTCCACGGAACTGGGCACCGCGGCGATCGTCGGCGGAGAAGCGGAATGGGCGGTGGCGCGCGGCGCTGCGCGGATCGCCGCCGCCCGGGTGCCACGGGCGGTGTCCGCACCCGGGCGGTCCGCGAGGCCGACCGAGCAGGCAGGCCCCAGCCCGATCCGCCCCGTTCCTCCGCGCCGGGTTCCGCAGGCTGTGGCGGCGGTCCGTCCGGCCGCGGGGCTTCCGCATGGCCCGGCCCACCGTTCCCGCTCCGCGGCCGTCGTCGAACGGGCCCCGCTGCGAGCCTCCGCCGGCACCCGTGGCCCCGTCGCCGGCATGCCAGAGCGGCGTCCCGGGCGTGGATCCGGCATCCGCACAGCCGTGGTCGGTGTCGTCGCCACGGCGGTGATGCTGGTCGGCGGCGTCGCGATCGTCGACCACGCCGCCGCCGGGGGGCGGAGCTCGTTCCACAGCATGGCGCCGGCGCGGTCGGTGACCTCCGGCACCGCGTCGACCACGGTCTGGAACTCGACGCCGCCGAACGCCTCGCGCGGCAGCGTGACGTCGGTCGGACAGGCGATGAACGGATGGGCGGGGATCGTGGCGTAGACGACCGACTACAGGACGTCACAGGTCCGGGGCGCAGCGTGGCCATGTCGGTCACGCTCGTTTGGCCGCCTCGGAACAGGGGAACGCCCTCCCGCAGCGGTCGGTCACGAAACGACCACGCGTTGTTCGCAGAGTGTGAGACGTCAGTCACTCTTCGGGTACGATTCATCAGGGCGTCCGCTTGGTGGTTCACGATGGACACCCCACGGGTGGCGACTCAGCGCTGAGAGAGCACCGGACCGCACGTTCCACACCGCGGAGGTGAGTCGAAGTGACCCCAGTTCCCATGGATCACCACGAGAAGATGCGACTGCGCGCAGCCGCCTTCCGAGTGACCAGGCTCTACCCAGGCCCTGTCGGTGAGCTGCTCTCGCGGGAGCTGCTCACCTGGGAGGAGTTCGGGTACCGGCTCGGGGGAGGCCAGCTCGTGATGCGGCTGGTCGACCACGTGCTCAAGACCCCGCTGGTCCAGGCCGAAGCGGCCTGACGTCCTTCCTCAGTGCCCCGCACCGTCGAACGTGACGGTGACGGTGGTGCCGTGCCCGGTCGGGACCCCGTCGACGAGCCCTCCGGCGGCCCCGGCCAGCACCAGCAGGGCGGAGAGCGTGACGAGGCTTCCCAGCTTGGCCACCACGTCCACCGCGAGGCCGAGCCGGGCCGCCGCCGTGCGCGATCCGCGGTGCCTGCCGGCGGGGTCCGCCACCGCGGCGGGGCACCGCACGGCCATCGGCACCGTGGCCTGCAGCGAGGCGGGCTGGAACGGGGCACAGGGAGCGGACATGGTGGGACCACCGGCTTCGTGAGCAGGGAACGGGTGGAGGTCGCCGAGCGGCGGCCTGGTGTCCGGATCCGGTGCGCGTGCCGGGTGGCCGTACGACGGGGATATCGCCGCACGGCCATCCCGTGTTAGCGGGGGGTCACCCGTTCGTGACTCCCCGCTGCGCTGAGCCGGGCTGAGCCGTGCTGGTCAGGCGGTCGCGCAGCTCGCGCTTGAGCACCTTGCCCGCCGCCGAGACCGGGATCTCGTCCATGAGGTGCAGCTCACGGAGCCGCTTGTACGGGGTGACCTTCTCGTTGACGGCGGCGAGCAGCGCCTGCCCCTCGGTCTCCGACAGCCCCGGTGCCACCACGAACGCCACCGGCAGCTCCCCGACCATGACGTCCGGCCGGCCCACCACGGCCGCGCCCCGCACGCCGGGCTGCCCGTGGAGCAGCTCCTCGAGCTCGCGCGGGTAGACGTTGTAGCCCTTGTAGATGAGCATGTCCTTCTTGCGGTCGACGATGGAGAGGTAGCCCTCCTCGTCGAGAACACCGATGTCGCCGGTGTGCAGCCACCCGTTCACCAGCGCCGACGCGGTCTCCTCGGCCCGGTCCTTGTACCCGGTCATCACCTGCGGACCGCGGATACAGACCTCACCGGCTTCGCCCACGGGGAGTGGTTCCTCGGGGTCGTCGCCCGCGAGGATCCGGACCTCCGTGTCGTAGACCGGGAGCCCGACCGTGCCCACCTTGCGCACCGCCGACCTCCCTCCGGGACCGATGGTGGCGCCCATCGTCACCTCGGTGAGGCCGTAGCCCTCCGCGATGACGACGTCCTCGCCGAACCGGCGCTGCATCGCCCTGATCATTTCCACCGGCAGCGCCGCGGCGCCCGAGGAGATGCTGCGGACGCCGGACAGGTCGCGGGTGGCGAACTCCGGGTGCTGCAGCAGGGCGCCGAACAGCGGCGGCGCCCCGCCCATGCTCGTGACGGAGAACTTCTCCGCGTCGACGAGGTACGCGCTCGGGTCGAAGCGCTCGTGCAGGACGGTGGTGGACCCGGTCAGCAGCGGCACGTTCAGCGAGCCGATCGTGCCCATCGCGTGGAACCACGGCGTGAGGTTGATGGCCACCCCGGTGCCCAGCCGCGTGGGGAACTCCTCGGGGTCGCCGACCTGGTCGAGCACCACGCCGCCCCGGTCGTCGAGCGCGGGCAGCGAGCCCGAGCCCCAGCACGCGTACTGCAGCACGTTGACCAGGACGTTGCGGTGCGGGAGCTGTACGCCCTTGCTCCGGCCCGTGGTGCCGCCGGTGTAGGCGAGGTGGGCCAGGTCGGTGTGGATGTCAATCGCGACCGCCGGGTCGGTGGTGGGGGCGTCGGCGTGGAAGGCCTCGAAGTCCTGGACGGCACCCTCGACGGCCACCCGGTGGCTCGGGTCGACGGCCTGATCCCGGTCGGTGGCGAGCACCAGCCGGACGGCCGTCTGCTGCTGCACGGCGAGCAGGGCCTTCGTGGCCGGGATCCAGCTGACGGCGGCCACCGCGCCGCAGTCCGCGAGCTGGAACGCCAGGTCGGCGGGCGGCAGCAGCGGGTTGGTGGGGGAGAACGTGGCCCCGGCCAGCAGGATCCCGTAGTAGGCGACGGCGTACTGCGGGCAGTTGGGCAGGTGGATGGCCACCACGTCACCACGCCCGATGCCGGCCGCGCCGAGCGCGTTGGCGAAGGCGCACGCGCGCTCGTAGAGGTGCGCCACGCTCAGCTCACGGCCGTAGTAGTGCAGCGCCGTGCGGTCGCCGAAGCGCCGCGCCGAACCGGCGAGCAGCGCGCCGACCGGGACCTCCGGGTAGTCCAGGGAGCGTGTGGCGGGGTACAGCACCCCGGTCACCGCACGCCGCCGGGCGTGAAGGCCACGGGCAGGTGCTTGATGCCGTTGATGAACATCGACTGCAGCCGCTTCGGCTCGGCCGTGGCGTGGATGTCGGGGATGCGGGTGAGCAGCTCGCGGAACATCACCGACATCTCCCGGCGGGCCAGGTGCGCGCCGAGGCAGAAGTGCGGGCCCGGTCCGCCGAACCCCACGTGCGGGTTGGGTCTGCGCAGCACGTCGAACGCCTCGGGGTTCGCGAAGTGCTTCGGGTCGCGGTTGGCGGCCCAGTAGAAGAGCAGCACCTTGTCGCCCTCGCTCAGCGGCTGCCCGCCGAGCACGGCGTCGGTGGCGAGCGTGCGCCGCATGAAGATCACCGGCGACGCCCAGCGGACGATCTCCTCCACCGCAGTGGGGGTGACGCCGTCGATGTCGTCGAGCCAGATGCGACGCTGGTCGGGGTTCTCGGTGATCAGGTGCAGACCCCAGCTGATGGCGTTGCGGGTGGTCTCGTTGCCCGCCACCACGAGCAGGATGAAGAAGCTCGCCAGCTCGTCGGGGGTGAGGCCGCCGCCGTCGATCTCGGCGTTGACCAGCGCGGACGTGACGTCGTCGGTGGGGTTGTCCTTGCGGTGCCTGCCGAGGTCACGCATCAGCTCGGCCAGGTCGTTACCGGCCTGCAGCAGAGCCATGATGAGGTTCTCCGCGTCCGGCACGTACTCCGGGTCGCTGGCGCCGAGCACCACGTTCGACTTCTCGTAGACGAAGTCGTACTGGCTCTCCGGCACCCCCATCATGTCGCAGACGATCTTCAGCGGCAGGCGTGCGGAGATGGAGCGCACGGCGTCACACTCGCCGGCGTCGATCACGTCGTCGACGATCGACCGCGCGGTGTTCTCCACCTCATCGGTGAGCGCCGCCAGCCGCTTCGGGGTGAAGCCACGGGAGACGATCTTGCGCAGGCGGGCGTGCCGGGGGTCGTCGAGGTTGATCATCGACCCGAAGAACTCAAGGAACTCCGGCGGCATGTCGGCGACGTTCGTGGAGCCCCGGCCCGACGTGAAGATCGCCGGCGTGCGGCTGGCCTCCACCAGGTCGTCCAGCCGGGTCAGCGCGTAGTAACCGGGGCCCTTGGGCAGGACGGAGATCTGCGGCTCCTCGAAGAACGGAACCGGTTCGCGCTCGCGCAGCGCGGCGAACGCGGCGGCTCGCTCGGCGATCGGAGCGGTCCAGAAGTTCTCGACGTCGGACAGGTCGGGGCGGCCCGGCCACGTAGGAGTGTCTGTGGTTGATGCGGTCATCGGGGACCTCTCACTGTGCGGCGGATCACCCCACCTTAGTTACCGCGCGGTAGCACTCAAGGGTCTGGTCGCGCCATGTCGTGGTCCCCATGGGCCAGCAGCCGGATGGCCGGCGGTTCCTCGCGCACCTGGCCGTCGACCGGTGCGACGTCGACCAGTGCGCCGTCGACCAGTGCGACGATCCAGCGTGTCACGTGGCCGCCCGGGCCTGGGGCGCCAGCAGCCCGCGTGCGTACGCGACGCTGACGGCCTCGGTGCGACTGCTCGCGCCGAGCTTCGCCATCACCCGCGACAGGTGCACGCTCACCGTCTTCTCGCTGATGAACAGCTCCGCTCCGACCTGCCGGTTGGTGCGTCCGAGCGCCACCAGCGCGAGCACTGAACGCTCCCGCGGGGTGAGCACGTCGACGGCCACGGGCCGCGGTGAGACCGCCTGGTCGAGCCGGACGCCGGCCCGTTCGGCCATGGATCGGACCGCGCGCTCCAGGGGGCCGGCCCCGAGCCGGAGCGCGGCGGCGAGGGCGGCGCGCAGGTCGGTGGCGACCGCGGAGGCGGCCTCGGCGTGGGAGGCGGTGGTGGGGGCCGCGACCGCGAGCAGGGCCTCGGCCCGGCGCATCCGCGCGTAGGCCTGGCGGTAACCGGTGGCGTCCCCGGGGTGGTCGTCGCCGGTCTCGTAGGAGAACGCCGCGACGACGGCCGTCCACGCCTCCGGATCCGGGCCGGTGAGGCGGGTGAGCTCGGCCCGGGCCCGCAGCAGCCACGCGTGGCCCTCCGGCCCGAGCACGCCCGCGCGGGGCAGGCCCTTCTCCGCCGTCTCCTCGGCGACGGCGAGCAGTGCCCCGGCCGCGTCGAGGGCCTCGGCGCCCGGCACCGCGCCCGACGCCGCGAGCCCGGCGTGAGCCGCGACCCCCAGCGCCGCGAGCATGATGCAGGCCAGCTGGTGCGGGTAGATCGCGTCGAGCCCGGCGATGGCCTCGTCGACGCGCAGCACGGCGTCGGCGGCCTTGCCCTCCCAGAGCGCGGCCTCGGCGCCCGCCTGGCCGAGCAGCAGCACCACCTGTTCGTCGGCGGGCTGCGAGTCGTGCAGCTCGGCGGCCCGCCGCGCCGCGAAGGCCAGCCTGCCGCGCGCCACCGCGGTGATCAGCCCGGCTGCGGCGAGCCTGCTGGCGACCGTGGCCGACACCGACTCGCCCGCCAGCTCGGCCGCGATCTCGGCGTCGTCCCAGTCGCCGCGCAGGAACCGCGCGACGACGTGCGCGACCCGCAGGTCGAGGCCGTAGCCGCTCCAGGTCAGGCCCGACTCCGCCGCCCGCGCCTCGCCCAGCGCGAACGCGTCGCCCGCCTCGGCGAGGCGGCCGGCGTCGAGGAACGACATGCCCGCGCTGTAGTGGGCCCGCAGCTCCACCGCGAGGTTGGCCGAGCGCCGGGCGAGCGGGGTGGCCTCGGCCCAGCGCTGCCGGGCGCGCTCGGGATCGCCCGCGCGCTCCTCGCAGACCCCGAGGCTGACCAGCGCGTCGGCCCGGGCAGCGATCGCCATGAGATCGGTGTCGGGCAGTTCAGCGGCCGCGGCCAGCGCCGACTCGGCCGCGGCCCGCGCGTCTCGCCACCGGTCGATCCGGCAGAGCACCCGGGCCAGGATGGCCTGGGCCCAGGCGACCTCCGACGACGGCGGACCGTCGACGATCAGCTGGAGCGCCCGACGGATGACGTCGAGGGCCTCCTGCTCGCGGCCGCTGAGCTCCAGCAGGCGCATGGCGTAGCGCCGCCCGATGGTGGCCACGAGCAGCGGATCGCCGCGCTGTTCGGCCAGCTCCAGTGCACGGCGGGCCAGCGCGATGCCGCGGTCCGGGTCGCCGGTGGCGCTGGCTCCCCAGGCGGCCCAGCGCGTGAGCGTGCCCTCGTCGACACCGGCCACGGCCTCGGCATCGGGCACGGCCTCCCACAGGTCGAGCGCGCGCTCGGCCTCCAGCAGCATCTCGGCCGGGGCCTCGCGGTCGTTGGCCTCCTGCGCGGCCCGGACCGACGCGGCGAGCGCGCGGGGCAGGTCGTGGCCGGCCAGCGCGTGGTGGGCGAGCTTGGCGGCCGCGCCCGGCTCGTCGTCGTGCTGCGCCAGGTGCTCGGCGTAGCCCGCGTGCAGCCGGCTGCGCTCGCCGGGCAGCAGCTCGTGGTAGACGGCCTCGCGCAGCAGCGCGTGGCGGAAGGCGTAGGAGTCGCCGTCGCGCGGCTCACCCGCCTCCGGCACGAGGACGTGGTGGGCGACGGCGTCGCGCAGGGCCTGCTCGAGCTCGTGGTCGGGCAGCCCGGAGACCGCGGCCAGCCGGTCGTGCCGGACGCGGCGCCCCGAGACCGACGCGATGCGCAGCACCTGCTGGGTGGCGGGCTCGAGGGCCTCGACGCGGGCCATCAGCACCTCGGCGAGCCCGTGCGGCAGGCCGTCGGAGGAGGCGGACACCAGCTCCTCGGCGAAGAACGCGTTGCCCTCGCTGCGCCGCGCGACCCGGTGCAGCAGCGGCTCGCTGAGGCTGCCGTCGGCCAGGCGCCGCACGAGGTCGAGCGCGTCGTCGGCGCTGAGCGGGGAGAGATCCAGCCGCTCGACGGCGGGCAGCCGCACCAGCTCCGAGAGCACGGGGCGCAGCGAATGGCGGCGGTGCAGGTCGTCGGTGCGGTAGGTGGCGAGCACCACCAGGTGCTGCGCGGTGAGCCGGGAGAGCAGGAAGACGAGCAGGTCGCGGCTGGAGCGGTCGGCCCAGTGCAGGTCCTCCACCACCAGCAGAGCGGGCGAGGAGACCGTGAGGTCGTCGAGGGCGGAGAGGACGGCGTCGAAGACGCGCAGCTGGCCGAGCTCGCGGTCCTCGGGGCCGCGGTCGGCGCTCGGACGGTGGCCCGGGAGCAGCCTGCCGAGCTCGGGGTGGGCCTCCAGCAGCCGCGGGTGCGGGCCGGCGAGCCCGCCCACGATCTCTGTGAACGGGAGGTAGGGCAGCGAGGCCGCGGAGTCCAGGCAGCGCCCGACGAGCACGGTGAACCCCGACTCCCGGGCCCGCTGCACGGCCTCGGTGACCAGGCGGGACTTGCCGACGCCGGCGTCGCCCGACAGCAGCACCCCGGTGGGCCGGCCGGTGCGTGCGCGGTCCAGGGCCGAGCCGAGCGCCGACACCTCGTGCCGGCGCCCGACCAGCTCGATCCCGATCCCCAGCCGCGCCACGCCGGTCATCGTGGCACGGCGTACCGACGATCTGCCTCGACATTGCGGACCCCGGCGTCGGGCACGGAGCGAACCACCCGTGGCGGTGTGGGAGGTGGCGGCGTCACCCGCGTCCCGGCTCGCGCCGCCCGCTGCGCCGAGCGGGCGAGCTCGGCGAGGCGGTGGCGGTCGGCACGGGCGATCAGGTCCTGGCGGTGGGCGTCGGCCACGGCTGCGGTGAACCAGCTGCTGATGAACATGACACGAGGTTCGCCCTGAGGTCGCACCCCGGGTATCGGACGATCACGTCGCCCTCGGGCCGGGCACCCCTTACCCCGCCGATGATCGACCCGAGCCGCACCTGAGGGGCCCTGCCGAGGGCCCTGAGGTGCGGCCACCGGCGAGCACCCGGTGATCACTCGGGGGCCCGCAGCAGGCCCCGCTGGTAGGCGCGCAGCAGCCGGCGCGGCACGCGGTGCTCGCGGCCGTCGATCCGGACCGGCACCAGGTCGGGTGGGGTCGCCTTCCACTGCGCCCGCCTGCTCCGGGTGCGCGATCGGGACGTCCTCCTCTTGGGAACGGCCATCAGTGCTCCTCCTTGTTCTCGGTGTGCCCGGCGGGCAGGTCGGCGGTCTCGCAGGGGTCGGTGTGCCACCAGCCGAACGGGTCGGACAGCGCGCGCCACGCCGACTTGCCCGCGGCCAGCTCGTCGTCGGTCAGCAGGGCCTCGCGCAGCCGGGCGTCGATCTCGCCGGGGTCGGCGTCGTGGGTGAGGACGGCGAGGTCCTGCGCACGGTCGCCGAACACCGGGTCCCAGCCCAGCGCCGCGATCGCCCTGCGCTCGGGCGACGTCTCCTCCCACACGGTGGCATCGGCGCCGTCGAGCCATTCGCCCGCGTGCCCGACGCGCAGCCCACCGCCCGCGGACTCCAGCCACAGCACCGCCTCCGGACGGGTGGCGAGCCAGATCCGCCCGCGCGTCCGGACGACGCCGTCGAGCAGCACGTCGACCGCGCCGTGCAGCCGCTCCGGGTGGAACGGGCGGCGCGCGGAGAACAGCAGCAGCCGCACCCCGCAGTCCGGCCCCAGCGGTGGCTCGCCGCGCAGCAGCGGGGCGTGGACGTCGTCCGGGTGCCCACGGCGGGCCCCGGCCCCGGCGAGGAACACCCGCTCGTCGAGCGCCGCGAACCGGACGCGCGCGGCGGCCGGAGCCAGCCGGGCCACGACCGCGTCGGTACGTGCGAGTGTCCAGGGGTCGGCGGCGCCGGTGTGGACGACGAGGTCGGCGAACTCCACCTGCCCGACCGCCACCTGGGCCACCGTGCGCTCGTCGTCGGGCAGGTCGGTCATCCCGCGCTCGGTGAGCACGTCGTCGCCCGTGGCGTCGTCGAACCAGGTGCCGGGATCGACGCAGGTGACCACCCCGCGCAGATCCACCACGTCGCCGACCGGCTCGTCGTCCACCAGCACGTGCAGCAGCGACCAGCAGACCTGCTCGGGCTCCAGGGCCGGGTCGAGGTGCAGCACGATCCGCCGGGGGCCGCCGGGGCCGGCCAGCGCACGCAGCATCGGCAGCAGGTCCTCCCGCAGCGTGCAGGACAGGCAGCCGTGGTCGAGCTCGACGACGGTGGTCGTGTCCTCGGGGCCGCGCCGCAGCCGCCGGCGCACGACGCCGCTGCCGACGTCGCGCAGGTCGTGGTGCAGTACAGCGACGTCCGGGTCGAGCGCGCGGATCCGCGTGATCACCGCCTCGACCCCCGTGACGTGCAGACCGGTCAGAACAAGGAGCTCGGGATGTTCCACATGGCCTCCTGATGGGCATGTTCCGGGGTGGGTTAGCGTTAACCTATGTGAAAACGGATGTCGTTACCGAGGAGGATGGACGATGGCACGCAGCAACGCACTGCGACCGGTCGTGAAGATGCGGTCGGCGGCGGGCACCGGCACCACATACGTGACCCGCAAGAACCGCCGCAACGATCCCGACCGGATGGTGCTGCGCAAGTACGACCCGGCCGTGCGTCAGCACGTCGAGTTCCGCGAGGAGCGCTGACATGGCGGAGCCGAGGTCGGGCAGGTCGGCGCGCCCGCTGAAGCGGAAGGTGAACCCGCTGCACGCGAAGCGGATCAAGGAGGTCGACTGGAAGGACGTGACGCTGCTGCGGCAGTTCATCTCCGACCGCGGCAAGATCCGGGCACGCCGCGTCACCGGGCTGACGCCCCAGCAGCAGCGGCAGGTGGCCACGGCCATCCGCAACGCCCGCGAGATGGCTCTGCTGCCGTACCCGAACGCCGGCCGGGGGTGACGGCACGATGTCGCGACGCTGCCGGCTGACCGGGCGCGGGCCCGGCTTCGGCGCCACGATCTCCCACTCGCACCGGCGCACGAGCCGCCGCTTCGACCCGAACATCCAGGCGAAGCGCTACCGGTTCGAGGGTCGCCGGATCCGGCTGCGGCTGTGCACCGACGCGATCCGGACGATCGACCGGATCGGCATCGAGGCGGCCGTGGCCCGGATGCGGGCGCGAGGCGAGAAGGTCTGATGGCGAAGACCAGCAAGATCGCGGCGAACGAGCGCCGCAAGGTGGTGGTGGCCCGCTACGCGGAGCGCCGAGCCGCGCTGAAGGTGGTCGTCCGCAGGTCGTCGACGTCCGATTCGGACCGGGCGGCGGCCGTGCGGGAGCTGAACCGTCAGCCCCGCGACGCCAGTGCCACGCGGGTGCGCAACCGCGACGCCGTGGACGGCCGCCCACGCGGTCACCTGCGGAAGTTCGGACTCTCGCGGGTACGGTTCCGGCAGCTCGCGCACGATGGCCGGCTGCCGGGGGTCGCGAAGTCCAGCTGGTGACGGGTACCCGTTTCCGGGCGTGCCCCGACGTTGTGTAGCATCGTTGGGGCCGCCAGGGAGCCAGCTCCCGCAGTGGCCGGTGGCCCCTTTAGCTCAGTCGGCAGAGCGTCTCCATGGTAAGGAGAAGGTCTACGGTTCGATTCCGTAAAGGGGCTCTGCGAGGAGATGTGACCAGCCTCGCGAAGCGGTGTAGCTCAGCTGGTAGAGCAAGCGGCTCATAATCGCTGTGTCGCCGGTTCAAGTCCGGCCACCGCTACCAGACTGACGTTTCGAGACAAGCAAGCAGGAGGCACCCACGATGGGTAAGGCCACGGACGTCCGGCCGAAGATCACGTTGGCGTGCGAGCAGTGCAAGCACCGCAACTACATCACCAAGAAGAACCGCCGCAACGACCCCGATCGGCTCGCGGTCAAGAAGTTCTGCTCGAACTGCGGCACGCACCGCGAGCACCGCGAGACCCGCTGAGCGTGCCCGACGTCTCTTACGTCGGCAGCACGCTCGACCCGGTCACGTACCGGGTGGGACGCGAGAAGATCCGTGAGTTCGCCCTCGCCATCGGCGAGGGCGCTCTCGTGTGTACGGACCTCGACGCCGCCCGCGCCGCCGGCCATCCCGATCTCGTCGCCCCGCCCACCTTCACGGTGACGTTCACGCTTCCGCTGATCACGGAGTTCCTCAAGGACCCCGCGTTCGGCTGGGACTACGCGCGGATGGTGCACGCCGACCAGTCGATCACCCTGCACCGGCCGGTCCACGGCGGCGACGAGCTCGTCACGGTCATCCACGTCGAGGACCTGAAGGCCCGCGCCGGCAGCCTCATGCTGACGCTGCGCTGCGAGGTCACCGACACCGACGGTGCCGCGGTGGCCACCACCAGCGCGCTGCTGGTCACCCAGGGGGAGCTGTGACCGTCGACGGGACCATCGAGGACACGGTCGAGAAGGGCACCGAGCTCCCCCCGCTGTCGCTGCGCGTCACCCGCGCCGACCTGGTCCGCTACGCGGGCGCCTCGGGCGACTTCAACCCGATCCACTGGAGCGACCGCGTCGCCTCCTCCGTCGGGCTCCCGGGCGTCATCGCCCACGGGATGCTGACGATGGCGCTGGCAGGCAGGCTCGTCACGCAGTGGGCGGGGGATCCCGCGAACGTGCGGAGCTACGGCGTGCGCTTCACCCGTCCCGTCGTCGTCCCCGACGACGACGAGGGTGCGCTCGTCGAGTTCTCCGGCAAGGTCTCCGACGTGAGTGACGCCGAGGACGGCGCCCGCGTCGCGCGCGTCGCCATCACCGCGACGTTCGACGGGAAGACCGTGCTGGGACGCGCCACCGCCGAGGTCGTCGTCCCGCGGTGACCCGTCCGGCGTGATCGTCCCCGGCGGGCCCGGTGCCGGCCTGCGTCGCCGTCGGAGGGGTTGCCGACGGGTCCCGATGGGTCGATGCTGCGCCCGTCACACTGCCGACGATCTCTGGAGGGGCACGCATGAATTTCGCCAAGCTCGTGGACAAGGCGTGGGAGGACAAGACGGCCGCGGAGATCCTGACCGCCCCGCCGTCGGCCCTCGAGGGGCTCACCGAGAAGCACGACGAGGTCCTCAAGGGTCTCGGCATCAAGACGGTGGCCGACCTGGGGAACTGGAAGTACGCCACCCGTGCCGCGGCACTCGTTGCGCTCGGCGATCTCGACAAGTAGGTCCACCGTGGATCGGGTGTGCGGTTTCCGGCCGCATCCCGCGGTGTCGTACACTCGATCCGCTGGACGCGCCGCTCTGCGATGTGTCCTCCGCTCCGGGAGTCAGATCCGGGGCGGAGCTGGTCTAGGGGTGTAGCTCAACTGGCAGAGCAGCGGTCTCCAAAACCGCAGGTTGCAGGTTCAAGTCCTGTCACCCCTGCCACTGTGTAGGAGAAGTTACGGGAACGGATGGCGGCGGCCCGATCATCGGGCCGCCGGCGAGCTGGAGGATGCGGGCGTGACTGAGGAGCGCGAGGCGGACGGTACCGGGCGGGAGCGCCCGAGCACCGCTGCCGACCGTCGGGGTCGACGTTCCGGTCCTGCACCAGCCGAGGGCGGCAAGGGGCGGGCCACGGCGGTCCGCGACAACCGTCCGGCCAGGGTCTCGCTGCCCAGCAGGCTCGTCCGCTTCCTGCGCGAGGTGGTCGCCGAGCTGCGGAAGGTCATCTGGCCCTCCCGCAAGCAGCTCGTCACCTACACGATCGTCGTGCTGGTCTTCGTGTCGTTCATGGTCGCGCTGGTGGCACTGCTGGACTTCGTGTTCGCGCAGGGTGTGCTGTTCCTGTTCGGTACGTGAGCCCCGCAACCACGCACGACACGAACGAAGGAATCGAGACCAACGTGAGTTCCCAGGACGGCGGCCCCCGGCTGACCGACGAGGAGATCGTCGCCAACGAGGTCGCGATCGAGGTCGTCGACGAGGCAGCCCCTGACGCCGACCTGCCCGAGCAGGCCGTGCAGGAGGCCGATGCCGAGGCAGCCCATGGCGACGGGGCGGCGTCGGACGAGTACACGGACGACGACACGAGCACCCCGGGTGCGGCCGCCGAGACGATCGAGGCCGCCGACGAGGACGCCACCGCCGACGAGGACGAGGACGCGACCGCGGACGTCGAGGCTGCTGCCGTCGTCGCCGAGGACGACCCCGACGCCGACCCGGTCGAGGAGATGCGCGCGGCCCTGCGCCGGGCCCCCGGCGACTGGTACGTCGTGCACTCCTACGCGGGCTACGAGAACAAGGTGAAGACCAACCTCGAGACGCGCGTCAGCACGCTCGACGTGGAGGACTACATCTTCCAGGTCGAGGTGCCCACCGAGGAGGTCACCGAGATCAAGAACGGCCAGCGCAAGCAGGTGCAGCGCAAGGTGCTGCCCGGCTACATCCTGGTCCGGATGGATCTCAACGACCAGTCCTGGGGCGCCGTGCGCAACACGCCGGGCGTCACCGGTTTCGTGGGGGCCACCTCCAAGCCTTCGCCGCTGACCCACGACGAGGTCATCAAGTTCCTCCTCCCGAAGGTCGAGCCCAAGAAGGACGAGGCCGCCGGCGGCAAGTCCACCAGCGGGTCCGCCCAGAGCAGGTCCTCCGTCGAGGTCGACTTCGAGGTCGGCGAGTCGGTCACCGTCATGGACGGCCCGTTCGCCACGCTCCCGGCCACGATCAACGAGGTCAACGTGGACGGCCAGAAGCTCAAGGTCCTGGTGTCCATCTTCGGCCGCGAGACCCCCGTCGAGCTGGCCTTCAGCCAGGTCTCGAAGATCTGAACCTCGCTGCGTCGGCAGGTCGCAGCGCGCAACAACGGAAACAGGGATACGTCATGCCTCCCAAGAAGCGGAAGCTCTCCGCGATCATCAAGCTCCAGATCAAGGCCGGTGCGGCCACGCCCGCTCCGCCCGTCGGCCCCGCGCTCGGTCAGCACGGCGTCAACATCATGGAGTTCTGCAAGGCCTACAACGCGGCCACCGAGGCGCAGCGCGGCGACATCGTGCCCGTCGAGATCTCCGTGTACGAGGACCGCACCTTCACCTTCATCACGAAGACGCCGCCGGCCGCCCGCATGATCCTCAAGGCCGCCGGCCTGGAGAAGGGCTCCCCGACGCCGGACAAGGTCAAGGCCGGCACCATCAGCGCCGCCCAGGTCCGCGAGATCGCCACCACCAAGATGGCCG
>NZ_JAOPWR010000246.1 GCF_025965585.1 Pseudonocardia sp. | reverse complement strand
GTTGTTCGGCGGCGGGCTCGACGCAAACAGTTGATCACTGATTGGCACCCTTCGAGTGATGCACGCGCAACGACAGAGGAGGCGGTTGCTACCGGGGACTCTCGCGAGAGAACACCAAACTGTTACGCGGGAGCACACCCTTGGCCCAAGGGAGTCGACGTCACCAAAGCATGTCCAGCAGAGCGTCGTGCTCATCGACGCCGAACCGACCGAGCTCATCCGGCCGCATACTACGCTCCAGGACCACATCGGACCTCAAAACGGACTCGCTTCGCGAACCGTTCGCGCTGATCACAGCCTCGCTACACCTTCGATCGCCCGAAGCAAGCTGGGTTCTGAACCAAGCCGTGCCAGGGGTCGCCGATCGCTCCTCCCCCGCAGATCATCCCTGAAGTCGTCATGGACCTCGCGGTCCACCGGTGACGGAGGAAAATCGCGGGGTGCGCTCGCGATGACGCCGACCGCTTCTTGGTGCTGGTGAGCCCGTTCTGAAGTCTGGCCACGGGGGTTGCCCGGCACCCCTGGGCTGTTGCCTATGAGCACGTGGAGCAGGTCCTACGACAGTCCTGTTGTGGCTTCACCTCGAGATAATCACGGGTCAACCGCTGACCCTCATGATCGGATGATCGTCGCGCTCTGACCGGCTCTGCCACCTGCCCCACACCGGCGAGGATCGCTGACGCGATGAACTGAACGATGCGCTCAGTGCCTGACGACTACAGAAGATCACGCGGCATCTGCGAAACACCAGGCCCGGGGACTTGACCCGTTCACCGTTATGAGATCCCGCCGCGGGCCACAACGAAGACCGCCGACGATCTACTCGGCCACTACCGCCCAAGTCAACGAACCTCGATTCCCTGACACTAGTTGTCAAAGAGTTCGCAGACATCGGCGCCGCATTTCACGCGGTTGCCGCAGGCAGTGCTCGCCTGCGTGCCGGTCGGTCGTGTGCCGGTCGATCGTGTGGTGGTCGCGCCGTGCTCGCCCGGTTTCAGGAGTCGACGTCGGCGCGCCACGTCGTGAGGAGCTCACGGACGGCGTCCGCGCCGTCGGCCGCCAGCGCGGCGGCGGCCAGCCTGCCTGCCTCCCGCCGGTCCTGCCTGCGGACGCTCTCCTTGATCATCGGCACTGCACCCGGGGCCACGCTGAGCTCGCGTACGCCGAGGCCGATCAGCAATCCGGTTGCCCGCTCGTCGGCGGCCAACTCGCCGCAGACCGCTACCACCGCGCGGGAGACGGTCGCCCCACGACAGACCGCCTCGATCAACGCGAGAACCCCTGGATCGAACGGGTCCCCGACTGCGGCCAGGGCGCTGTTGCCGCGTTCAGCGGCCAGCGCGTACTGGGTGAGGTCGTTCGTGCCGATGCTGAAGAAGTCGACGTGGGGGGCGAAGGCCCGGGCTTTCAGCGCCGTGGCAGGCACCTCGACCATGATGCCGACATGCAGGTCGGGCGGATCGCCCCGGCCGACGAGCTTGATCGCGTCGTCGAGCATTCGGCGGGCGACCACCAGCTCCCGCATCGTGGCGATCATCGGGAACATCAGGCTGATCGGCACGTCGTGCGCGACCCGTACCAGCGCCAGGAGCTGGTCTGCCAGCAGCTGCGGACGGGCCAGCGACAACCGGATGCCGCGGACGCCGAGGAACGGGTTGGTCTCGGTGGGCATCGGCAGGTAGCTCAGTGGCTTGTCCCCGCCGACGTCGAGGGTCCGGAACGTGATCCGCCTGCCGTCGAGTGCCGCGGCGACCTCGCGATAGACCGCTTCCTGCTCGTCGACGCCCGGAGCCTGCGGTCGGCCGAGGAACAGGAACTCGGTCCGCACCAGACCGGCGAGGTCCGCACCGCTTGCGCGTGCCGACCGAGCGTCGGCCACCGAGCCGACGTTCGCGCCGACCAGGACCTCGACGCCGTCGCGGGTCACGGCGCGCGACGTGGCGCCGGCGAGGGCCTGGCGCTGCTGCCGCGCAAGTTCCGCCGCCCGCGCCCGGAAGCGTGCCTGCACGTCGGAGGCCGGGTCGGCCACGACCTCACCGCGGCTGCCGTCGACAGCCAGCAGCGTGCCGTCGGCGATGCCGAGTACTCCCGGACCTGCGCCGACGACCGCCGGGATCCCTCTCGCCCGCAGCAGGATCGCGCTGTGCGCCGTGGGGCTTCCGTAGGCCAGTACCACCGCGTCCACCCGCGACCGATCGAGCTCGGCGGCCTCGGTGGGCGTGAGATCGCCTGCCACCACGACACCGGCCGGTGCCGCATCACCGGTGGACAGCCCCAGCAGATCGCGCAGCACCGATTCGCCCACCGAGGCGACGTCCGCCGCGCGCGCCTGCAGGTACGGATCGGGAACGGTCGCCAGCTCCGCCGCCACGGCGTCGATGGCTGCCGACCAGGCCGCCGCGGCGGACCACCCGCTGTCGAGCCGGCCGTGGACGTCGCCGAGCAGGTCGGTGTCGTCGAGCAGCAGCAGGTGCGCGTCGAAGATCGCCGCGTCGGCCTCGCCGACCTCGCGCGCGGCGCGGGCGCGGACCCGGCCTACGTTGCGTCGGACGGTCGCGATCGACTGGTTGAGCCTGCGCCACTCGGTGGCCGGGTCCTCGGCAGGGGTCTCCGCGACGTCGACCGGCGCGAGCCTCATCGGCCACGCCGGGCCGATGCCGACGCCGGGCGAGGCGGGCAACGGTGCCTCGGCGGAAGCGACCTCCGCGTAGGCGGCTCTCCCTGTGGCGGTCCCCTTTGTGGCGGCCTCGTTCCCGCCGGTCCCGACCCCGCTGCCTGCGACGCCGTCGCCTGCGGCCTGGGTACTGCCGGTGGCCTCGTCGAAGCCGCGGGCGGCGAGCGTCAGGAGGTGATCCAGCGCCTCGGGGGCCTGGTTGCCGATGGCCCTGACCTCGACCTCGTGGCCATGTAGGGCCCCGAGCGTTGCCACCTTCGAGAGGCTGCCTGCGGGCACCCACGGCGACCCGGTGGTCCGGTTGCGCACCAACACGCGGGCGTCGAGCATGCGCACCGACTGCACGAGGCGTGACGCAGGGCGGGCGTGCAGCCCGTGGAGGTTGGTGACGGTGAAGACGCCGGTCAGCTCGCCGGCCTGCGCGGGTTCTTCCGATGGTTGCGCCACGCCGCCCTCGGCCGGCTTTTCGGCAGCCAGGTGGGAGGTCTTGCCTGCGAGCGCTGCGGACGCCTCCGCAGCGACCTCGTCCCGGCCTGCGCCGCCCGCCGCGGCCACCGCCGCGACGATCAGGCCTTCGACGAGCGGCGCGGGGCACAGCAGCACCCGTGCTCGCGCGTCGTCGTCGAGCAGTTCCAGTGCCAGTTCGGCCGAGAGCAGAGCGCTGCCGAGGTCCATCAGCACCACGACGCCCTGCCCCTGATCGGCGGCGGTGATCGCCTCGATGATCTGGCCGGCATCGGTACCGAAGGTCGTCTCGTCCAGTCCCGCGGCAACCTCGACCTGCACCTGCCTGCCGTGCAGCATCTCGCCGGCCAGCGCGACAGCGGCCCGGGCGAGCGCCCGGCTGTGTGACACGACCACGAGCCCGACCAGGCCTGCCGGTTCGTTGCGGGCGACCGTGGACATCCGGTGTTCCCTAGCCCTTGTCCAGTGCGGTGGCCGCCGCGGCCACCAGCAATGCCGTTGAGGTCGCGCCCGGGTCCTGGTGTCCCACGCTGCGCTCGCCGAGGTAGCTCGCACGGCCTTTGCGCGCGAGCATCGGGATCGTCGCATCGCGTCCGTTCTCCGCGGCCGCCGTCGCGGCGCGCAACGCCTCAGCCAACGGTGCGCCTGCCGCCATCGAGCGGTCCAGCGCCTCGACAGCCGGAGCCAGCGCGTCGAACATCGTCTTGTCGCCCGCTTCGGCCTTGCCGCGGGCAACCACGCCCTCGAGACCGGCGTGCAGCGCCTTGGCGAACGCCGGGCCGTCGAGCGAGTCGACCTCACCGGCTGCGGTCGCCATACGCAGGAAGAATGTGCCGTACAGCGGGCCGCTCGCCCCGCCGACCGTGCTCACCAGGGTCATGCCGACCTGCTTGAGCAGCGCCGCGGCGCCGGCGGGTTCGGTCCCGTCCAGCGCCGCGACGACGGCGCGCATGCCGCGATCCATGTTGGCACCGTGGTCGGCGTCGCCGATGGCGGAGTCGAGTTCGGTCAGGACATCCTTGTTCGCCGCCACCAGACCGGCGAACGTCCGGATCCATCGGCCCAGCGCCGCGTCGTCGAAGCTGTCCAGCTCGTCCACAGCGTCACAGACCCCAGCGGAGGGCCGGCGTGCGCACCGGCGCGTCCCAGAGCCCGACCAGCTCCTCGTCGAGCTTGAGCAGCGTCACCGAGCACCCGGCCATCTCCAGGCTGGTGATGTACGGGCCGACCAGCGACCGGGCCACCGCCACGCCCGCCTTCTCCAGGATCGTCGCGACCTCGTTGTACATCAGGTACAGCTCCAGCAACGGGGTGCCACCCATGCCGTTGACGAAGGCGAGGACCCCGTCACCGCCGGTGAAGTCGAGGTCGGCGAGGATCGGCTCCAGCAGCAGCTCCGCGACCTGGGCCGCAGGTACGAGTGGCAGCCGTCGCCTGCCGGGCTCGCCGTGGATCCCGATACCGATCTCGATCTCGGTCTCCGGCAGCTCGAACGTGGGCTTGCCTGCAGCAGGCACGGCACACGAGGTCAGCGCCATGCCCATGCTGCGACCGTTGGCGTTCACCCTCCGGGCCACGTCGGCCACCTCCGACAGGCTGCGGCTCTGCTCCGCCGCGGCGCCGGCGATCTTCTCCAGCAGCACCGTGACGCCGACCCCGCGGCGGCCCGCCGTGTAGAGGCTGTCCTGGACGGCGACGTCGTCGTCGGTGACCACCGAGACCACGTCGACCCCGGTCTCGGCGGCCGCCAGTTCGGCGGCCATCTCGAAGTTCATCACGTCGCCGGTGTAGTTCTTGACGATGTGCAGCACGCCTGCACCGCCGTCGACGTTCTTGGTCGCCTCGAGTATCTGGTCGGGCACCGGGGAGGTGAAGACCTCCCCGGCACAGGCCGCGTCGAGCATGCCGGTGCCGACGAACCCGCCGTGCAGCGGCTCGTGACCCGAGCCACCGCCGGAGACGAGCCCCACCTTGCCCGCGACCGGTACCGTACGCCGATAAATGATCTTGTTGGGAAGATCGACCCGAAGCTCCGGATGCGCGGCCGCCATTCCGCGCAGTGCCTCGGACACGATATCGGCCGGGTCGTTGATCAGCTTCTTCACGATTGTCTCCGCTCAGCAAGTGGCATTGGCGGGCGCGGGTACGGAAGCCCCGACGCCTGTGGCTGCGGCAGCGCTCGTGGCGTCAGCCCGGGGCTTGGAGATGGTCGTGGAGATCAGCGCCGCGACGACGGCCGCCACGAGGCCGATCGCGAGACCGGCGTACCCGGCGACCGCCTTACGGTGGATGACGCCGACGACGATGAACACCAGGACCGCCGTGCCGATCACCTCAGCGGTGAGCTTCTGAACCAACGATGGCTCGTTCCATGGGGCTCCTCAGAAGGGCGCATGGTCGAATCTGATTCGGCGATGTCGAACGTCGGACGTACGCTACGCTGCTGTGACGACGGACACAAGGCGTCATTCGGTATCGGCGAAGAGGTCGGTGACAGGTGATCCAGGCGGTGGATCGGGCGCTCCGCATCCTGGCTGTCCTGCAGGGCGGACGGCGGATGAGCCTCGGCGAAATCGCGAATCGGCTCGATCTGGCCCCCTCGACCGTGCACGGGATCATCCGCACCCTGCTGGCCCACGGCATGGTGGCGCAGGAACGCGACTCCCAGCGCTACCGGCTCGGGCCCGCCACGCTGCGGCTCGGCAACGTCTACCTCGACACCCTTGAGCTGCGGGCGCGGGTCTCGACCTGGGCGGAGGACCTGGCGCGGCGGACCGGGTGCGCGGTCCGTACGGGCGTGTTGCTGCTGGGTGACGTCGTGGTGGTGCATCACGAGCCGCGGCCGGACGGAACGCGGCAGATGCCCGAGGTCGGCATCGTCATCCCCGCGCACGCCTGCGCGCTGGGCAAGGCCCTGCTCGCCTTCGCAGACGACGGACTGGACCAGTTGCCCGCCAACAGCCGCAGCATGACCGGTGAGACCATCACCGATCCGGCGCAGCTGCGCGATCAACTCGACGTGGTGCGCCGGACCGGTCTCGCTACCGAGGTCGAGGAGGCCGTGCTCGGCGAGTGCAGCGTCGCGGCCCCGCTCGCCGACGCGGGGAGCGAGGTCGCGGGCGCGATCGGCCTCGTCGTGCCGACGGCGGAGTGGCCGGTGGGGGCTGCGGCACTCGATGCGCTCCGCGCGGCCGCGCGCGCGATCTCGCGGGAACTCGGCGCGCCTGCCTGGCCGCCCGCGGTGCCCATTGCCCTGCGGCCGCCCGCCTCAGCCTGATGTCCACGGCTCCCGGGGTCTCCCGGCTCGGCATCGGACTGGCGGCGATCGGCCGTCCGGCTTACCTCACCGCAGGACGCGAGCGCGATCTCGGTGGTCACCGCAGCGTTGCCGACCTGCGGGCGCGAACCCTGGCCGTGCTCGATGCCGCCTACGACGCGGGGATCCGCTATCTCGACGCGGCCCGGTCCTACGGCAGAGCCGAGGAGTTTCTCGCTGCCTGGCTCGCCGCACACCCTGACGTCGACGACGTGATCGTGGGGTCGAAGTGGGGTTACCGATACGTGGGCGACTGGCGGATGGACGCCGCGGTGCACGAGGTGAAGGACCACTCACCGGCCGCGTTCCGGACCCAGTACGCGCAGACCAGGGCGGTGCTGGGCCGACGACTCGGGGTGTACCACGTGCATTCGGCGACCATGACGAGCGGTGCACTCGACGATCCCGTGCTCCATCGCGCGCTCGCCGACCTCCGCGACCACGGCGTGCGCATCGGGGTGTCGACCTCCGGGCCCGACCAAGCGGACGCCGTGCGCCGCGCACTGGAGGTCGTGATCGACGGCGAGCCTCTGTTCACCTCGATCCAGTCGACATGGAACGTGCTGGAGACCTCGGCGGGTCCGGCGCTGGCCGAGGCCGCGGCCGCAGGCGCCCGGGTGATCGTCAAGGAGGTCGTGGCCAACGGCCGGCTGGCACCCGGCGGCGCCGACGGGACGCCGAGTGAGCGGCGGGTGGCCGAACTCTCCCAACAGCTGCACATCGGCGTCGACCAGCTCGCGATCGCCGCCGCACTGGCGCAGCCGTGGGCGTGGCGCGTGCTGTCCGGAGCGGCTACCTCCGAGCAGCTGCGTAGCAACGTCCGGGCCGCCTCCGTGCATCTGCCGACGGCGGTGTCGGCCGAACTGGCAACTCTCACGGAACCGGCCACGGCCTACTGGGAGGCCCGGTCGCGTCGATCATGGTCCTGAGATGGCGCATCGACCGGCGTCGACCGGGACCACCGTTTGAAATCCTGGGCTGCCATCATGAGGGCGCGAGTATTCCGCAGTGCTCCCCCGGCACCCTCGGAATAGCCCCGACCCGGAACCACCCCTGATCCCAGGACACCGAGGACGGCTGGAGTGGCCATGTTCCCCGCGCCGTGAACCAATCCGGCGGCCGGCCACAAGGTGTCCGTGCCTCGAGGAAGCTCACCCCCGGGCGCGAACACCAGACCTCCGCATTACGAGAACCTCGCTCGCCATGCTCACGATGTGCGCGGGGTCCATCCGTGCGCGTCGTGCGGTTCACCGTGCACGCCCGGGACACATGGGCCGCGATTTGAGGCCACGAAAGAGTCGGCGGTGGTACCGGCCAGCGCGACCCGATCGCTGACCGGCTTACATCCTGCCGAGCAACTGATCTTGCGGGCTGTTTCCGCAGCGACGGATCCTGTGGCGGCGACGGCTCCACCGGGGCGAGCCGCCCGCCACAGCCTCACGTGACCGGGCTTCACGGTGGGGTCGGCCCGTGGGACGCTATCCGTTGAGCTAAGGCCGTGATCGGATGGAGATCGCCCGGGAGATCGAAGTGTTTCTCGCGGTCGCCGAGGAACTGCACTTCGGCCGGGCCGCGGCGCGCCTACACCTGACGACGTCGCGGGTCAGCCAGGCGATTCGCGCTCTGGAGCGCCGCATCGGCGCGCCGCTGTTCGAGCGGACCAGTCGCACCGTGCGGCTCAGCTCGCTGGGCCAGTCCCTGTTCGACGAGACGCGCCCGGCCTTTCAACGGATGGAAGAGGCGATGCGCGCGGCCAAGCGCTCAGCCGGCCGGGAGCCGCAGGGGATGCTGCAGGTCTATTTCGCCAACTCGCTGCGCGAGGAGGTGACGGTGGCCCTGGTGCACGGCTTCGTCGAGGCCTACCCGCTCATCCCGCTGGTGCGCTACGCCTATCCGTCGATGCAGCACCGCCGGTGGTGCGACGAGCAACGCGACGACGTGTTCGTCACCTGGTTCCCCGCCGAGCCCGATGCGCTGGACCTGCCGCGGGTGCAGGTCGGCACCGTGATCCTGCGTGAGCCGCGATCGGTGGCGGTCCGGGCCGACCACGCGCTGGCGGGGCACGACATGGTCGACGTCGAGGAACTCGCCGACCACGACCTGCTCTACCCTCCCCCGGTCACCCAGCGGTTCGCCGACGCCTGGACCCCGCCGGTCACGCCATCCGGGCGACCGATCCGCCGGGTGCGGCGGATGACCGACAGCTACATGGAGGAAGCGGCCACGGTCGTGGTCCACGAGAACATCGCCCACGTGACCATCACCCGGCTCCCCTCGGTCCTGAAACGGCCCGGCCTGGTGCTGGTGCCGCTCAACGGCCTGCCGCCGTTCTGCCTGGCGCCGATATGGTCGATCTCTGCACAGAATGCGAGGATCCGGGACTTCTCCGCGCTGGCCGCGCGTATCGGCGCCGACGCCGGCTGGCTCTACACCGGTTCTGTATGAGGGCTTCATTACCCGTCACCGGGTTTCCGTACACATCGTGTCGCACGACGTTCAATGTGGGCCACGGTGCCGCACCGGGCTGCGAGGCGGGCGGATCCGTCGCCTGTTTACGTGCTGAGCTGGCAGGACGGAGCCCACCGCTCGTGGGAGGAGATCGACCGCGGCGCCGGCGGGCGATCACAGAGGCCCCCATGTGAACCCCGACTACACGATTCTGTAGCGAGCGGTGCTTGATGGTCGTGCCCGAGCGACCGAGGGTGTGTTCGCACGTGACACACGGTGCGCGACCAACAACCTCGGAGTAAACGACGTATGCCACTCACCGTAGGCCTGTACGGCAATCGCACATCCAGCGGGTGCCGATACCTCTACCCCGCCCCGATGCCGGCACCTCGGACCCACCGATGACCGACCTTGGCGAACGGCCTGCGACGCCGCCGCTGAGAGCAGGGCCGTGGCAGGGCGAGATAACGGGCGACGTGACTGGCGAAGCTTCGGTGACGGACGGGGCCTGGTTCTCCCGGACACGAATCCTGGCCGGTCGGAGGGCTGTGAGTCTACTGGGCAAGGGTTTACCGACCGGGTGGCCACGATCCGATCAATGACTGACGTCCTGGCCGTACCACGGCGAGTTCCCGCCTTTTTCAGGGGAGACTTGGCCAATCCATTTGCCGGTGGCACTCGGACTGCTCCCCAGGAGGCGGTTCCGGTACCACATCGACGGGGGTCGGTCGGCGGCGTGCGCCCGGCCGGCCCCCGACCACAGCTCTATCGCCTCTCTCGCCCGCTGATTGATGCGTCGCACGAACGGCAGATCCGGGCCTGACCGAGCCGCCAGTCGCCACGGACACCGAACCGATGACGACCACACCTGTCGCCGGTTCGCCGGCTGACGACGAGCAATACGAATTATCGACGAAAGGACACCCCATGAACCGTGAACACCCTGAAGTGCGCACGACTGCGGAGCCCGGGCACGGCGAACCGGTATACCCGCAGTGGATCGATCGGCTCGTGGAACTGCACGTCCTCGCCGACAACGGGGACGCGGCCTCGGCTGCGGCGGCCGCGAGCTGGATCGCTGAGGACAGCGAGGCCCGCCGTGTGTGGGAGGACGTACAACGAACCTGTGACCAGGTACGGACTGCACAGCCGGGGAACTGACGTGAACTCACCGTCTTCGCCCAGCCCTGCCGACTGGTCCTGTCCCCCGGCCGCTCGATCCAGGGGGTCAGCCGTGACAGCGGACTGTGGGGCCGTGGAGGCAGGCGAGCCGGACCCGCGGGTGTTCGGCGATCCGCGGGTGGTCGCCGAGTGTTTCGAGGATCTGCCGGCGCACGTGTTCGTCTTCGAGGGTCCTGATCACGTCATCGCGGCGGTCAACCGAGCAGCGCGGGCCATGTTGAGACCCGGCCGCCGGGTCGTCGGGCTACCCGTGAGGGAGGCGCTACCCGAGGTCGACGGGCAACGGCTGGCCGACGTGCTCGACAAGGTCTACACCAGCGGGCGCACGCTCTCCGAGCGCGAGTGGCGCATCCTGGTGGACGACAACGGGGACGGTCGGCTCGAGGAGTGCTACCTCGACTTCACCGCCATGCCGACCCGGCCCCGAGACGGCGCGGCGTGCGGGGTCGTCGTGCACGCGATGGATGTGACCGACGTCGTGGCGGCCCGGCAGACGGCCGAGGCTCAGGCCACCGCGTTCGAACGGCGTTACCAAGCCGCGCTGGATGAGGTCATGGCCCTGCAACGCAATCTGCTGCCGAAGCGGTTGCCGGTGCTTCCCGGGCTGGGGATCGCGGCCCGCTACCTGGTCGCCGACCGTGAGCAGGGCGCCGGCGGTGACTGGTTCGACGCGGTGTCGCTCGGGGACGGCCGGGTCGGGTTGGTCGTCGGTGACGTGGTCGGCTCCGGCCCGCAGGCTTCGGCGGCCATGGGCCAGCTGCGGGCGGTGCTGATGGAGCTCATGCTCGATGGTTTCGAGCTCCCCGAGGTGCTGGTCCGGCTGGACCGCTTCGTCGCACGGGTACCGGAGGCGAGGGCCAGCACTGTGTGCCTGGCCGTGCTGGACTCGACCGACGGGCGGCTGGACTACATCTGCGGCGGGCATCCGCCGCCGCTGGTGCTGGCCGCCGACGGGCAGGCCCACTATCTGCCTGTCGGGCCCGGGGGGCCGCTCGGCGTCGTCGCCACCACCACCCCCGTCCCGGTGCAGTCGGTGCGGCTGCAGACCGGCGACGCGGTGCTGCTCTACACCGACGGCCTGGTCGAGCGCCCCGACCGGCCTCTGCAGCAGGGCCTGGATCTGCTGCGAGTCGTCGCGGACGAGGTGCTGGCCCGGGACACGCCGCCGATGATGGCCGCCGTGGCCGCTGACCGGGTGTGCGAGCTGACGGTGGAACGCATGACCCGTGACGGCCATACCGATGACGTGACCGTGCTGGCGGTGCAGTGGACTGGGACCCATCCCCCGCCGTTCGACGCCGATCTGCCGGCCTTGCCCGGCGCGTTGGCAGGACTGCGCACCCGGCTCGGAGACTGGTTGACCTTGCTGGGTGGCGGCAACGACGACGCGCTCGCCGTGCAACTCGCCGTGCTCGAGGCGGTCAGCAACGTCATCGAACACGCCTACGCCGACGACGCGGGATCAGTGCGGGTCGAAGGGCTCCTCGACGGCGCCGGTCGAGTCTGCATGACCGTCACCGACACCGGTCGGTGGGCGCCCCCACCGGTCCATCCGGGGAATCGAGGACGGGGGTTCGCGCTGATCCGTGGCTGCATGGACACCATGGAGATCGACAGCGCCGCGAACGGCACCAGTGTCCTGATGGACCGCGAGCTGAGCCGCCTGCCCGCCGTCAGCTCCGACAGCGACGGCCCCCGGCGCAGCGCCGCGTCCGGCGAAGCCGGCTTCCGCGTCGAGATCATCGAGGTCGGCCCCCCGCAGGTGGCGGTGCACGGGCCGATCGACCTGTGTACTGCCGCCGAACTGCATCAGCGCCTGCTGGAAGCCAGCCGCGGCGGCGTGCTCCCGTTGGTCGTCAACCTCACCGGCGTGAGCCACTTGGCCAGCGCCGGCGTCCAGCTGCTCTACCAACTCGCCGAGCAGATGGCCGGGGATGGTCGCCGGCTCCAGCTGATCGGCCCCACCGGCACCGCCGCCCACCAGGTGTTGGCGCTGACCGGGCTGAGCCAGGTCGCCGAGATCGTCGAATCCTTCGAGGAACTCCTGAGCTGATCACCGGTGACCACAACCCCATCTCTGGTACGAGACGGCCGAAGACTGCACGGCACTGCCGGGTCTGTCGCCGCGCTGGCGAGAACGAACGGCGCGCGGAAGCCCGAGAGGAGGTAGTAGACGGGGACGGTGCCCGGCGGCCGGCGATAGCTCCTCATCGCGGCCGAGACCGTGGTGATCCTGCGGCTTGACGCCGAACGGCATCCCGGCGACCTCCAGCTCGCGGCCCTTGTCGGTGAGTTCTCCCTGCGCAGCCCCGACTTCCCGCGCTGGTGGGCCGATCGCAGCGTTTCCGAGCGGACGCACGGCAGGAAGCACTCCCGGCATCCCTTCGTCGGCGATCTCACCATCGAGTGCGAGGCCTCTGCTCCGCTGACGACCCGGAGCAGACGCTGTCATCTATTCGACCGAACCCGGCTCACCGTCCGCGGACGCTATCGCCCTGCTCAGCAGCTGGATCAGCGACAGGGGAGCGCGTGCACCCGGAGGTCGCGTTCGCGCCGACGTCCCTGGCGCCTCCGACGACGCGATCCTGAGGCAGCCCAGGGCGAACCGATCGAGGCGCACCACGCATTCGGTCCGAGCACGTCGTGGTAGATCGTCGTCGGGGCCCAGGCAGCTGACTCGGCGGGTGGGCCGCGCCGGCCGGTCCGGTCGTGCTGCGGGCCCCTCCCCTCCCTTCCCCAGCCGGGTGCGCCTCACAGCGTGCGAGTTCGCCGAACCCAACCCAAGTCGGAGCATGGGTTCAGCTCGCCGTGAGCTCCGGCCGACCGGTCGGAGAACTGTCGTCGAACCACGACCGGAACCGCTCCCGGGAGAACAGTTCGTCGATCACCATCAGTCCGGCGCCTACGAGACCGGCACGATCCTCCAGCTCGGAGGCGACGACGCGCAGATCGCGTGTCGCCAGCGGAAGGGATCGCAGGTACACGTTCTGGCGGATCGCCGCCAGCAGTTGATCCCCTACAGCGGCGACACCGCCGCCGACCACCATGAGCGAGGGGTTGTAGAAGTTGACCAGCATCGCCAGCATCTCCCCGATCAGGTGGCCCGCCCGGTTCATCAGCTCTAACGCGACGCGGTCACCGAGCTCAGCCGCGCCTGTTATGTCCCGTGGTTCCAGCCGACCCGCGGCGAGCAGCCGCGCCGCGAGGTGCTCGCTGCGGCCCTGCTCCGCGGCAGCCGTCGCGTCCCGCACCAGCGCGTAGCCGCCGGCGACTGCCTCCAGGCAGCCGCTCTTCCCACAGCGGCAGATCGTCCCGACCGGATCGGTGACCGCTATGTGCCCGACGTCGCCGGCGCAGCCTTGCGCGCCCCGGTGCAGGCGTCCGCCGGAGATGAGTCCGACACCGATGCCCGAACCGATCTTGACGAACACCTGGTCGTCGACCCCTCGGCCGAGCCCGGCGCGGTGCTCCCCCAGCGCCATCGCGTTGACCTCGTTGTCCACCCAGACCGGGGCGGCATAGCGGGCGGCCAGCCAGTCCCGGACCGGAAATCCGTCCCAGCCCGGCATCATCGGCGGCGCGATCGGGCGGCCTGAGGTGAACTCCACCGGCCCGGGCACGCCAAGGCCGATGCCCCAGACCGGCTCCGCCGGGCGCATCGCGTCGAATAGGTCACCGATCTGTCGCAGCGAGGCCTCCGGCCCCTGCGCGATGTCCCACGCCTGTTCGTGGTGCTCGATGAGCGTCCCGGCCAGGTCCGTCCGGCCGACGCTCACCTTCGTCACCCCGAGCTCGGCGACGAGCACGGTGCCGGCCGAGGCCCGGAAGCACAGCTCCCGTGTTGCCCGCCCGCCGATGGAGGACCCGAGGGGGCCCTCGTGCACCAGGCTGCTGTCGATCAGCTGGCCGACCCGCTGTGTGACCAGCGTCCGGCCGAGGGCGAGCTGCCGGCCGAGCTCGGCCCGCGTGCGCACACCTCGTCGCCGGATCAAGTCGAGTACCGCGACCAGCGAGTCCCACTGCTCCCCGTCCGCGCCGGATCCCGGCAGCGCGGCGCCCATGTGAACCCCTCCCCCCTGCGTTGTCGATCCTGTCATCGCGGCATGCGGCCGTGGTCAGTAGGCCATGAACAGGACCTCGTCGCGGGTGTAGGTATCGGCCAGCGCCGGATGCTCGGCGGCCAGGTGTTCGTAGGCTCGCTCGACCAGCAGGTCCTCGTCCGGCGCTGTGATCATCTCGCCGCACGGGCACCGCAGCCGTGTCCTCACCACGTTCCCCGTCCTCTCACCGGTAGAAGGCCGCGTTGATCTCGATGAAACGGTGCAGGTCCGCGGACACGAACTCCTCGTGGCTGATCGCGTTCACCGGGCACGCGTCCTTGCAGGCCTCGCAGTCGATGCACTCGTCGGGATTGATGTAGAGCTGCTCCGAGCTCGCGTACCCCGGCTCGTCGGGTGTCGGATGGATGCAGTCCACCGGGCAGACGGGGACGCACTCCCCGCGCTTCTCGCCGATGCACGTCTGCCCGATCACGTATGCCATGCCACTCCCTCTCGACCCCGGCTACGGGATCGCCGTGTAGCGCGCCTGCGCGCGAATGTGCTCGGCCTCGGCCGGCTCGACCCAGCGGTCGGCCAGCATCACCTCGACCGCTTCATCCACGCGAGCGACGTAGTCGGCGTGGTCGCGGTAGAGCCGCTCCAGAACCCGGCTCCCGAGCGGCACCTCGTGGCCGAAGAACCGGCCGAGGTTGCGCGGGGAGGAGTCGGTGGCCCGGTCGTGGTAGATGCGGGTGGGCAGGTCCACGTACGGCGTCCGCACGCCGCCGAGCACATTGCCGTGATCGTCGGTCGCGAAGCGCGCCGACGCAGTCCCCGGCTCCAGGATCCGCAGCGGTTCCGCCTGCCGGGGCGGGACCGTCCCGTCGGCCACCCAGCGCTCCATGTTGGCCAGCACGGCGGGTTCGAGGTACTGCCGCGGCAGGCTGTTCCAGACGCGCTCGGCACAGGTGGCGAACGTCAGCGGCTCCGCCCCGGAGGCGAGCACGTCGGCGAGCGGTGGCTGGTGGTTGTAGATGTCGGACCAGCCGTGCGAGGTGCCGGCGTACTCGTAGAGCCGGTAGGGGTCCGCGGGGTCGTCGCTGTCGGGCCTGCGCGTCCGCCACCCGTCGAGGGTGAACGGTTCGCTCTGCGAGTCGGACCGGATGAAGGGCACGTGCCCGCGCGACAACGCGCTGCGCGGGTCCTCGGGGGCGGTCGCCGCGACGGCCTGGTTGATCGGCACGGTCTTCCCCGCCCCGATGAACGCGACCACGCCGTCGTAGACAGAGGCACCCGCAGCCTCCGCCGCGGGCCCGGCGAAGTTCGCCATCCAGGTGTTGAGGAAGAACGCGGTCTGGGAGACGCCGGTCGCGAACACATGCCGGACGTCGTAGCCGGCCAGCGGCGAGCCCTCGCCGCCGGCCCGCAGCAAGAGCCCGACCTGACTGATGACGTCCCAGGCCAGCCCGTTCTCGTAGAGCCTCGAGACGTTCTCGTCGTAACCGGGTTCGCCGGGCAGCGAGCCGACGGCCTGCTCGTGCGGAGGCAGTGGGTTGGCCATCGACAGCGACGCGTAGCGGACCGGGTCGAAACGCTGCAGCGCGGCGACGGCGATCGGCTTGATCGTCAGCGCGACGTGCACATCGCCGTCGCGCAGGAACTTGTCGGTCGCCGCACACCACTGCAGCTCCACGTCGTGCCCGCGCGAAGGGTTGCTCAGCTCGACCCAGACGTTCCCGCTGAACCGCGCGGGGTCGGCGGGCCTGCGGACGAGGATCCGCGTGCGGTACGGCGCGTCAGGCGTGCGCACGACGGGGGTGGCCGACGTCCCGTCCGGGCCCCAGTCGTAGACGTCCGCCGTGCCGCCGACGAGGTACTCCTCGACGACGAAGCCAGCGGCCTCCAGGTCACCCCTGGCCACCATGAACGGGCGTGATCCTGCCGTCATGGATAGCGGGCCCTCGACCGTGGGCAGAGCGGCGCGAGCCGTGGTGCCCGCGCTCATGCGTGGGCCGATTCGCGGCCGGGGACCCAGCCGGGCTCGGGCAGGCCACCGCCGGGCGGGAACACGATCGGAACGGTGGCCATCCCGCTGACCTGACCGGCGTACCAGCGGGCCGGGCGGTCCGGGTCGAGCCGCCACTCCGGGATGCGCTTGAAGAACTCCTCGGCCATGACCTGGGCTTCGACGCGCAGGATGTGCATGCCCAGGCACCGATGGATGCCGAGGCCGAGCGCGAAGTGGCGGTTGGGGGAGCGGTCCGGCACGAAGACGTCGGGATGCTCGAACTCGCGTGGGTCCCGGTTCTCGACCTGGTGGAGCATCACGACCTGCTGGCCCGGCTCCATCGTGACCCCACCGAGGGTGATGCGCTCCAGCACCAGGCGCCCGGAGATGCCCGGGGAATAGAAGCGCAGGAACTCGTCGATCGCGCTGGGCAGCAACTCCGGGTGACGCACCAGCCTGCGGCGCAGCTCGTGGTCCCACGACAGCCGCCAGAACATGCTGGCGAGCAAGTAGGAGGTGTTGTCGATGGCGCCGAGCAGCAGCCCGAAGAAGAAGCCCTTGACCTCGGCGTCGGTGAGCGGCTCGCCGTCGATGTCACCCTGGGCGATCATCGCCATGTAGTCGCCGTCGGGACGCGAGCGCCACTCCCCGATCTTGGCCTGGAAGTACTCGTCGAGTTCCCGGATATAGGCCGCGGAAGCGCCCGACTTGGCCACCGACAGCTGCGCCGCGGCGTGCACCCAGGTGCGGTACAGGCCCGTGTCGGACTCCGGAAGGCCGCCCATGATGGCCGTCAGCCGGGCGGGCAGCTCGTTGGTGAAGCCGTCGGCCAGGTCGAAGCGGCCGCGCTCGACGAAGGAGTCGATGAGCTCGTTGGTGACCACCCGCAGCCGATCCTTGAAGCTCTGAGCCTGGCCCGGCGAGAAGCGCGCCTGCACGAACTTGCGGTACTTGGCGTGCTGAGGGTCGTCGCTGCCGGCGAGCATCAGGGGCCGGTCGTTGGGGGTGTCGTAGGTCGGAAACGTCGTCCCCGCGTTGGAGAACGCGGTGGTGTTGCGCTGGATCTCCTTGGCTTCGGCCCACCCCGTGATCACCCAGAAGCCGCCGTAGACCTCACTCCAGCCGATCGGCGTATCGGTCTCCAACGCCTCGTCGCGCAGTGCCTCGTAGAACTCGTACGGCGTCCCGTCCGGGCCGATCGGCGGGTTGTAGTGATCGAAACGGGTGTACAGGCTCATGCTGGTTCCTCTCGGTGTGTCCCGAATGGCGGGGGCGGACGGCGCAGTCAGACCTCAGCCCATGTCAGCGCCCGCTCCGGGCAGCCGGCGATCGTCCCGTCCGCACGGCGGACCGCGGCGGTGTCGGCGGGGTCGATCGGGTCGGCGTAGAACTCCGCACGGCCCGCGTCGTCCTGCGGCCGGAGCAGGTCCGGGGCCGTCAGGTAGCACTTGCCATGGCCTTCGCAGAGGTCCATGTCGACGGCGACGATGCGCATGATTCTCCTGGCGTGTCGTGAGATTGCGGGACGCAGCATGGGTCAGTGCTGCAGGTTCATCTCCGAGGCGAGACCCGTGTCGCTCGCCGGCGCCACCGGGTCGACGGGCGGACGCAGCTCCGCCGCGCCGGGCCGCTTCATCGCGGTGTAGACGTGCGCCCGCAGCTCGGCGAACCGGGGTAGCTCCTTGGTCGCCACCTGGTCGCGGGGGCGGGGCAGGTCGACGTCGAGGATCTCGCCCACCCGCGTGGGGCGCTGGGTGAGCATGACGACGCGGTCGGCCATGTACACCGACTCGTCGATGTCGTGGGTCACGAAGACGACGGTGACCCCGTAGTCGTTGCGCAGCCGCAGTGTCAGGTCCTCGAGGTCCACGCGCGTCTGGGCGTCGACAGAGGCGAACGGCTCGTCCATGAGCAGGATCTCGGGTTGGTAGGCCATCGCCCTGGCGATGGCTACCCGCTGCTGCATACCTCCCGAGAGCTGCCACGGGTAGCGGTCGCCGAACGCCCCGAGGCCCACCGACTCGGCGGCCTCGTCGGCGAGCCTGCGAGCCGTCGCCCGGTCGACGTCCTTGTTCTTCAGGGGAAAGACGATGTTCTGTCGCGTGGTCATCCAGGGGAACAGCGAGCGGCTGTAGTCCTGGAAGACCAGCGCCATCTGCCGCGGCGGGCTGTCGATGCGGACGCCGTGCAGCCGGGCCTCGCCCGAGGTCGGCGAGAGTAGCCCCGACATGCACTTGAGCAGCGTGGTCTTGCCGCAGCCCGACGGGCCCACCACGCAGACGAACTCGCCCTTCTCGACGGTGAACGTGACGTCCGCGACGGCCGTGGTGGCCGTGTCGCCCGTCCCGTAGGTCTTGCTCAGGTGGTTGATCTCGAGCATCGTGCTGCTCCTCTCGACGACGTCCGGCAGACGGGGCTCATTGCGCGCCCGCTGTTGCTCGCGCTCCTCGATGCCAGCGCAACACCCGTCGCTCGACGAGGACGAAGGCGACGTTGACGATGTATCCGAGAAGGCCGAGCAGGATCATTCCTGCCCACATGTTCGGCAGTTCGTACGTGCGCTGGGCCTGGAGCACGAAGTAACCGATGCCTGATGTCGCCGCGACCATCTCGCTGATCACGATGAGGATGAACCCGAGGGACAGGCTCGTCCGCATCCCACCGACGATCTGCGGCAGTGCGGCCGGCAGCATGACGTGCCGCAGACGGTCGCCCCAACCGATGCCGTAGACCCGCGTGGCGGCGAGGTAGTCCGGCTCGATGCCGCGGACGCCGTCAATGGTCGTCAGCAGCACCGGGAAGAAGCAGCCGAAGGCGATGAGGCTGATCTTCATCCCGTCGCCGAGTCCGAAGACGAGCAGGGCGAATGGCAGGATCGCCGGCGCCGGCAGGGCCCGCATGAAATGCACGACCGGGCCGGAGATGCGGGTGAGCGGCTCCGAGAGCCCCAGCAGGAAGCCCGCCACGACCCCGAGGCCGACACCGAGCACGTACCCGCAAGCCAGCCGGCCGAGGCTGGGCAGCACGTCGCTGACGAACCGGTCCAGCAGCAGCGTCGTCCAGAACGCCTCGACGATGTCGGTCAGCGGCGGGAAGTAGAGGCTTCCCGCCCGGGCCGACCAGATCCCCCAGACGAGGAGGATCAGGACCGGGACGGCGATCTCGAGTGCCGTGCCCGTGACGCGGTGGGGCCTGCTGGTCCTGCTTCCCGTGCGGCTCACAATGCTGCTCCCGTCGGACGGTGCGAGACGTGCCAGCGCAGGACCCGGCGTTCGGTGAGCTCGAGTGCGACGTTGACACCCCAGCCCAGCAGGCCGGTCGCGAGGATGAGCGCGTACATCAGGGTGTAGGAGCCTCCCTGCTGGGCGGAGTTGATCGCCCCGCCGACACCGGGCGCCCCCACCACGATCTCCGCCGTGATAGCCAGGACGAGCGCGATTGACGCGGAGATCCGCAGTCCGGTGGCGGCGTAGGGCAGCGCGCTGGGCAGCGTCACCCGCACCAGCCGGGCCACCGGGCCGAAGCCGAAGGACCGCGCCGTGTCGCTGGCGACGGGGTCGACGTCCTGCACCCCGTAGAGCACCTGGATGAGGATCGGCCAGATCGAGGCGAACACGATCAGGAACAGCTTGAACTCCATCCCGGTGCCGAACAGCAGGACGGCCAGCGGGATGAGCGCGACCGAGGGGATCGGCCGCAGGAACTCGATCGGGACCCGCACAGCCCGGTAGGCCAGCGGGAACGACCCCACCAGGATGCCCACCGGAACCGCGATGAGGATCGCCAGGCCGAGCCCGATCGCCCAGCCGCTCATGGTGCCGGCGACCGCCGTCCAGAACGACGCCGTGAGCATCTCGCCGACCAGCGCGGCGATATCCTCGGTCACCGGGGGGAAGGTGGCCCGGTCCACGATCCCCAGCAGGGACATGGCCTGCAGCAGCACCAGCACGCCCAGCACACCCAGCGCGCCGGACGCCGCCCTTCCCGCGGGGCCCCGTCGCCGGACGCGGTCCGCCCGTTCGAGCAGCATCTCGCTCACCGACTCCTCCTCGTCGACATCGGGTCAGTTCCGTCCCGGACCGCACCGGGTACGGTCCGGCGCGGTCACCGGCCTGCCCAGACCAGGCTGTCGATGTCCACCGACTTGGTCAGGAACCCGTTCTTCACCATGAAGTCGTTGACCCGCTTGAGCTGGTCAATGGGGATCTCGCCGTAGGTGGCGCTTACCAGCTTCGGGCCGAGGACCTCCGGCGGGACCTTCGCGAAGGACGGGACGATGTCGACCATCTCCTGGACGTGCGCGAGCCCGTAGCTGTTGGACTGCTTGACCGCGTCGACGAACCGGCTAATCAGGTCGGGGTTCTTCTGGACCGTCTCGTCGAGGGTGAAGAAGTAGGCGCTTCCCAGCGCCGTCATGTTCGCGGCCTCGACCGACGAGCCGAGGGACCGCGTCTTACCGTGCTTCTCGGCCAGGCCCGCGAAGGGCTGGATGAGCCAGGCGGCGTCCACGGTTCCGCGGTCGAGCGCGGACTCCATGTCGCCGAAGGGCACCTCGAGCAGCTGCACGCTCTTCGGGTCGACCCCGTTGTTCAACAGCGCTCCGACCACTGCGAACTGGCCGAGCCCACCGAGGTTGTGCACGGCGATCCGCTTGCCCTTGAGATCGGCGTAGCTCTTGACCGGGCTGTCGTTCGGAACGACCACCGGTGAGTCGGGAGAGGCGCCGGCGTTCGCCACGATCCTGATCGGGAGGCCCTTGCTGGCCGCGAGCAGGATGGACGGGATCGCCAGGTAGCCGACGGTGGACGACCCGCTGACCACCGCGGGCACGACCGCGGACGGTGCGGCCTGAGTAAGCGTCAAGTCGATCCCGGCTTTGGTGAAGACGCCGTTCTTGACTCCCGCGTACACCGGCGCCAGCGTCGAGGCGGCGAGGACGGTGGCGCTCACCGGCGTCACCTGGCCCGGGGCCGTGGCCGACTCCGTGGAGGAGGTGCCGCCGCAGGCGGTCAGCGCCCCGGCCGTCACCACGGCTACCAGCGCCACGAACGGGCGCCTACCGATCCGTCGCATTACGACTCCTTTTGTCCAACGAAAACGAGGGAAGAAAAGCTCACCGGAGGGGGATCCGGTGCAGATTCGACGAGCGCGGGAAAACGGCGGACACCATCGACGACCGAGCCGCGCGATCACGGGCGGAAAATGACCATGAATGGCGCGGGGTCGGACGGGCGCGGTCGTGACCTGCTGGAATGAACGGCCGGGTGCGGCCGGGCCCTTTGTGGGGGCGGCCGTTCTCCGGTGCAGTGAAAGTGCGGTTCAGGTCTTCGGCGTCGTCGTGCGCGCCGGTGCCATCGAAGCAGGCTTGCTGCTCCCATTCTTATGCATGTGATGCGCAGATGTCAATTGGTCGAGAGCAGAAGAAGAGGCAGAATTGACAGATGTCGTGCCCGCCCCCGGTCCGGCGAGGGAGAGGAGCTGCTCGTGACGCACGACCTTCACCCGCGGTCGGGACAAGGGACGACCCAGCGCCTGCTCGTGCGCGTCGATCGCAGCCCATCCCGCGTACGGGACGACCTCGACCCCCCGCCGGGCCAGCTCCCCCAGCAGGTTCTCGGCCGGGGCCGGCGACCGCCTGGCGAGCCTGCCTGCGGCGAGATCCTCCACCAGCAGCGACACCGTCTCCTGCGCGCACTTCTTGTTGGTGCCGATCACCCCGGAGGGACCCCGCTTGATCCAGCCGGCGGTGTAGACCCCTCGCAACGGGTCGCCCGACACCGGGTCGAGGACCCGGCCGCGGTCGTTGCCGATCCGCGTGGTGCCACCATCGAAGGGCAGGCCCGGTACCGGACGGCCCACATAGCCGATCGCCCGCAGGACCAGGCCGGCGTCGATCGACTCGACCCGGCCGGTCGGCACCGCGACCGACGGGCCGCCGGCCGTCCCGACGAGCTCGTTGTGCCCGACGCGCACCCCCTGGACCCGGCCGTTCCCGGTCAGCTCGAGGGGTGAGGCCCGGAACCGCAGGACGATCCGTCTGCGGTGCCCGGCGGGCTCGTGCGCTGCGAACCCGGCCAGCACGTCGAGGTTGTCTGCGACTCTGAGGGCGAGCCCCGTGCCGGTACCGCTGACCGCACCGTCGGCGAGGTCGGCGGGATCGACGACGACGTCGCAGTCGGCGAGGCGGTCGAGTTCCCGCAGCTCGGGGGTGGTGAAGGCAGCATCGGCGGGACCACGGCGGCCCAGGACGACGATCTCCTCCACCTGACTCGCCGCGAGCGCATCGAGGGCATGGTCTGCGATGTCGGTACGGGCCAGCTCGTCGGGCGTCAGCGCGAGCATCCGCGCCACATCCAGCGCGACGTTGCCGTTCCCCACCACCACCGCGCGTCGCACGGACAGGTCGAAGCGGGTGTCGGCGGCGTCCGGATGGCCGTTGTACCAGCTGACGAAGCCGGTGGCGGCGTGACTGCCCGCGAGCTCCTCTCCCGGGATACCGAGGCGGCGGTCGCCCGGTGCGCCGGTGGCGTAGAGGACCGCGTGGTAGTGGCCGAGCAGCTCGTCGTGAGACACGTCCACACCGACCCGCACGTTCCCGAGGAAGTGGAAGCCCGGCAGCTGCGCCGTTCGCTCGAACACCCGTGTGACGGACTTGATCTTCGGGTGGTCCGGGGCGACCCCGGCCCGGACCAGGCCCCACGGCGTCGCCAGGCGGTCGAAGACGTGCACCTCGACGGCCGGCTCGCGGATAGCCAGCAGCTGCGCGGCGGCATACGCACCCGCCGGGCCGGAACCGACGACCGCAACTCGGACACCACCGGCGCTGGCGGTGGGGGGTGACGACTGCGGGCTCACGACCCGCTCCAGGGGACGGCAGGCACAGGCGCTCCTCGTCGAACGGCAGGGCGATCTCGACCCACGTGCGGTGTGACGACGGTCGCTTCGATCGCAGGGCCGCAGTCTTATGTCTGCTGCAGACATATGTCAAGCAGTTCTGGGGACCTCCATCGGTCGCCGTACACCTACCGGTACGCCGGCGGAACCAGATGGGCCCAATCATTGGCGGGGTCGCCGCGGAACAGAACGAGACTTCTGGCCGACATCGATTGACTTTTGTGCGTATCAATCAATACGGTACGAATGGTCGCCTGCCCCGTCGGCGGGGACGGGGCCACACCGGACAGCCTCGGTGGCTGTCCGCCCGCGCCGGCCACCCCCGTCGCGCGATCCGCCGACCGTTCATCCCCGCCGTTCGCAGCCATCCGCGACCGGGCCCCTATCGACCCCTCTGGAGCAGCGCCCCGATGAGTGACGAACTTCGTGCCGGGATCATCGGCGCCGGCTTTATCGGGGCGGTGCACGCCCACGCAGTGCGCGTCGCCGGCTGCACCGTGAGCCGGGTGGTTTCGGCGAGCCCGCAAAGCACGGTCGAAGCGGCGGCTCGACTGGGTGCCGGGGCCTGCGCCGACAACGCCGAGGCTCTGATCGAGGCCGACGACGTCGACGTCGTGCACATCTGCACCCCGAACTCCCTGCACGTGCCCCTCGCCCGGCGGGCGATCGAGGCCGGGAAGCCGGTCATCTGCGAGAAGCCGCTGGCCGTCGGGTTGCCGCAGGCCCGGCTGCTCGCCGACCTGGCGGCGACGTCGGGAGTGGTCACCACGGTTCCCTTCGTCTACCGCTTCTACCCCGCGGTCCGAGAGATCCGGTCACGCCTGGCCGCGGGTGGGGGCGCCGTGCTGCACATGCTGCGCGGTTCCTACCTGCAGGACTGGCAGGCGGCGGGAGCGCCGGCGGGCTGGCGGGGCGAGGCTGCGGAGGGAGGTGCGTTCCGGGCGTTCGCCGACATCGGGGTGCACTGGTGCGACCTCGTGGAGTTCGTGAGCGGTCAGCGCATCACCGACCTGAACGCCCGGACGACCGGCTCGGGTACCCAGACCACGGTGCAGTTCACGACCGACCGCGGAGCCTCCGGGTCGGTCGTGGTCAGCCAGGTCGCCGCGGGCCACAAGAACGAGCTGACCTTCGCCCTCGACGGCTTCGACACCTCCTACCGCTTCGACCAGGAGAATCCGGAGACCGTCCACATCGGAGGTTCCACCGAGACGCGCGTGCTGCACCGCGGCTCGCCGGGCCTCTCCCCCCGCCAGTCGGTCCTGCCGCCAGGGCATCCGCAGGGTTACCAGGACTGCTTCAACGCGTTCGTCGCCGACGCCTACGAAGCAATCCGCGGCCAACGACCCGAGGGGCTCCCGACGTTCGACGACGGGGTCCGCGCCGCAGCGCTCACCGACGCCGTCATCACCTCGTCCACAACATCGACCTGGGTGGAGGTCCCCGCATGAGCACCGAAACCACGTTCCGGTACGCCTACAACTCCCTCGCCTACGCCGGGGAGGACATCGGCGACTCGATCGCGCGCGTCGCCCGCCTCGGCTACGACGCGATCGAGATCGTCGGCGAGCCCGAGCGGATCGACCCGAAGCGGGTGGCGCGCCTCACCGCCGACGCCGGCATCGCTGTCAGCAGCATCTGCTCGATCTACACGGCGGACCGCGACCTGGTGCACCCCGATCCCGGCCGCCGGGCTGCCGCAGTCGAGTACGTGAGGGACCTCGCGGACTTCGCCGCGGCGATGGGCTGCCCGACCGTCGTCGTCCACCCGACCGCCTGCATGAAGACGGCGCCGCTGGCCGATCCGGACGTCGAGTGGGAGTGGGCGGTCGAGTCGATCCGCACCGCGGGCGACTACGCCGCCCAGCAGGGTGTGAGCTTCTCCCTGGAGTGCTGGAACCGCTACGAGACCTACTTCCTCAACCGGTTGGAGCAGGCCCGCCGGCTGTGGACCGCCACCGGACTCACCAACGGCGGTGTGCAGGGCGACACGTTCCACATGAACATCGAGGAGGCCTCGATCGTCGAGGCGTTCCGGGCGAGCGCCGGGGTGCTGCAGCACGTGCACCTCGCCGACTCCGACCGGACGGCCCCCGGCGGGGCGCTCATCGACTTCGAGCCGATCGTCGACGTGCTGATCGAGATCGGCTACGCCGGGTACGTCAGCTTCGAGCTGCTTCCCGCGGCGGCCGACCCGTTCGCGTCCGGTCGCCAGGAGGAGTTCTTCGACCGCTACACCGAGCGTGCGATCCGCACGCTGCGCGCGGTCGAGGAGAAGGTGCGGACCCGGCGGGCACTGGGCGGGAGGAGCTGACGTGAGCTCACGCCCTATTGGGCTCAGCACGTTCGTGCTCGCCTCCCCGTTCTCCGACGAGGACCTGCATCTGTTCGCCAAGGTCCGTGCATGGGGCTACGACCTGGTCGAGGTCTGCATTGAGGACCCCGCCGTCCTCACGGCGGCACGGGTCGCGCGGGCCGCCCGGGACGAGGGCCTGTCGGTGCTGGTCTGCGGGGCATTCGGTCCCGGCCGCGACGTCTCCCACCAGGAGCCGGCCCGCCGTCAGGACGGGCGCGACTACCTGGAGCACTGCGTCGCCTTCGCCGCCGAGGTCGGCAGCCCGCTGGTCAGCGGCCCGATGTACGCACCGACGGGTCAGGCACGGCTGCTCGAGCCCGACGAGCGCAGCGCCCAGTGGGACCGCGCCGTCGAGAGCCTCCGCGCGGTCGCGTCGGTTGCCGCCCAGGCGGGCGTCGGCCTAGCGGTCGAGCCGCTCAACCGGTTCGAGACCGACTTGGTCAACACAGTCGAACAGGGCATGCGGCTGTGTGCCGACATCGATGCCGACCACGTCGGGCTGCTGCTCGACACGTTCCACATGAACATCGAGGAGAAGAGCCTCCCCGGCGCCGTGCTCGCGGCCGGGAGCCGGGTCCGCGCGGTGCAGGCCTCGGAGAACGACCGCGGCACCCCCGGCACCGGGCACAGCGACTGGGCCGGGACGGTCGCCGCGCTCGACGAGGTGGGCTACACCGGTGCGGTCGTCGTCGAGTCGTTCCTCCCGACGGTCCGCGAGATCGCCCGCGCGGTGTCGCTTTGGCGCCCGGTCGCCCCGTCGATGGACGTGCTCGCGTCCGAGTCGGTGCGGTTCCTCCGCCCCCTGCTCGACACGCCCGGGGGCCAGGCCGCAGCCCAAGGAGCACCCCGATGACCGTGCAGTCCGGTTCCGGTTCCGGTCCCGCGAGCGGGGCGACCGCTCCCCTCCCGATCGGCGCGACCCTGCGGGGCTGGCTCGACCATCTCCAGGCGACCGGACGGCTCACCCTCGGCGCCCCCGGCATGGACCTGGTCCACGGCGTCGCCGGCCTGGCCAACCGTCTCGACGGCATCAGCGCCTCGGTCTTCCCCCGTCCGGGCGGCCACCCGGTTCCGGTGATCTCCGGCCTGCTCTCGCAACGGGCGTGGATGTGCGAGGCGATGGGCGTTCCACAGCAGGAGCTGCTGCGACACTTCGAGCAGGCGTGCCTCGAACCGGTGCCGAGCGAGGAGGTCGCCGACCCGCGCTGCCAGGAGGTGGTGAACCGCGACGTCGACCTCACCCGGCTGCTCCCGATCCCGACGCACAACGAGCACGACCGCGGCGCGTACATCACCGCCGGGCTGCTGATCACCCGCCACCCGGAGTCCGGCGTCCAGAACGTGGCCATCCACCGACTGCAGGTCAGCGGTCCGGACCGGCTCGGCGCGCTGCTGCTCCCCCGGCACACGCTGGCGTTCTTCCAGGAGCAGGAGGCGGCCGGCCGCGACCTCGACGTGGCCGTGGTGATCGGGGTGGACCCGCTGACGCTGCTGGCGTCGCAGGCGATCGTGCCCATCGGTCACGACGAGCTGGAGATCTCCGGCGCCCTGCGCGGGTCCGCACTACCAGTGACCCGGTGCCTGACCAACGAGATCCGCGTGCCCGCGGGCGCCGAGATCGTGTTGGAGGGCAGGCTGCTCGCCGACGTGCGCGAGCCGGAGGGGCCCTTCGGGGAGTTCCCCCAGTACTATGGCGAGCGCGCGCTGCGGCACGTGATCGAGGTGACGGCGGTGACGCACCGCCGTACGCCCCTGTTCCACACCATCGTCGGCGGAAGCCGGGAACACCTGCTGCTGGGCGGCATTCCCCGCGAGGCGTCGTTCCTGTCGCACCTGCGCCGCAGCTTCCCCTCGGTGCGCGACGTGCACCTCTCCCGCGGCGGCACCTGCCGATACCACCTGGCTGTGCAGATCGACAAGCGCTCGGAGGGCGAGGCCAAAAACGTCATCCTCGGCGCGCTCGCCGTCCACTACGACGTCAAGCACGTCACCGTCGTGGACACCGATGTGGACGTGCACGACCCCACGGAGGTCGAGTGGGCGGTAGCGACTCGGTTCCAGGCCGACCGCGACCTCGTCGTCGTCGCAGGCACCCAGGGCTCGAAGCTCGATCCCTCCACTGACGGCGGGGTGGGCGCGAAGATGGGTCTCGACGCCACCGTCCCGCTCAGCGCTCCCGAGATGACCTTCACTCGGATCCGCGTTCCGGGCCAGCGGGAGATGGACGTCGACGGCCTGAGCTGGGCCGCCCCGCCGGACTGGCTGGAGCGAGTCGCGCGATGAGAGTTGATGTCCGGCGCCTCAGCTGATGAGCTCGGGACGCCCGACCGGGGTCCCAGCAGTGATCCAGGTACCGATGCGGCTGGCGGAGAACAGCTCGTCGACGACCATGAAGCCCGCCCCCATCAAGCCGGCGCGGTCGTCCAGCGGGGACCGGGCGATCCTGAGGTCACGGGTAGCCAGCGGGAGCGAGCGACGGTACACCGCTTGGCGCACCGCGGCGAGCAGCATGTCACCAGAGGCCGCCACTCCGCCGCCGATGATCACCAACGACGGGTTGTAGAAGTTGACCAGTGTCGCGAGCATCGTGCCGACGAGTCGTCCCGACCGGCTGAGCAGGTCGACCGACACGGGATCGCCGTGCTGCGCGGCTCGGGACACGTCCTTGGCTTCGAGCTTGCCCTGTTCGGCGAGTCGGTCGGCCAGCATCGGGCTCCGTCCGGCGGTGGCGGCTGCGGTCGCGTCCCGCGCCAGTGCAGCGCCACCTGCAAGCGCCTCCAGACACCCGACATTGCCGCAGCGGCACACGATGGCGTCGTCATCGACGACCGCGACATGACCCACGTCACCGGCGCATCCCTGTGCTCCTCGGTGCGGCCGGCCCCCCGAGATCAGGCCGGCCCCGATGCCCGTTCCGAGCTTGAGGTAGACGAGGTCCGGGACTCCTCGCCCGAGGCCGGCACGGTACTCGCCGAGTGCCATGGCATTGACCTCGTTGTCGACGCACACCGGGACGCCGTACTGCGCGCTGAGCCGGTCACGCACCGGATAACCGTCCCAACCCGGCATGATGGGCGGAGCGATGGGGCGCCCGGTCGCCATCTCGACCGGCCCGGGAACGCCGATGCCGATTCCCCAAATATCCGGGTTGCCCGGCATCGCCCGCAGCTCGTCGAACGCCGCCTCGACCTGACGCAGGGACGAATCCGGCCCGGCCGCGATGTCCCACGGCTGCTCACGATGCTGGAGGAGCTTACCGGCGAGATCGGTGATCCCGACGGAGATGTGGGTGGCACCAAGCTCGGCCACGAGAACTGCTCCGGCCTCTGCACGGAATCGCAGCTGCCGAGGTGCTCGGCCACCCGTCGACGGGCCGAGGCTCCCTTCTTCGACCAGACCGGACTCGATCAGCTGGCCGACCCGCTGCGTGATGACCGTGCGACCGAGCCCGGACAGCCGGCCGAGCTCGGGTCGCGTCCGCGCCTCGCCCCAGCGGACGAGGTCGAGGACCGTCACCAGTCCGTCCAGCTGATCGGGGGGAAGATCCGCCGCTGCCGCGGTCATCGGCCCCCCTCGTCCGCCTAAGCTGAAACCGAGCCTACCGGGTCGGCTTCCGCATGCGACAAATACGAGGACTCTCGTCGGGCCCGGGCCTGACGATATTCGCACCACGCGGAGGACTTGTTCCAGGCCTCGGACCAGGCGTCCGTTGGTCGGTGACGCAGCTCGACGCTCTGTGCCTCGGGTGCGACAGCCGCAGCGGCGCGCCACGACGACGCGGCCGCTGATCACCCGATCAGCCGCAGCGCCGCGACGGGGCAGCTGGGCACGGCATCGGCAGCCTCGTCGCTCCGCTCCGGCGTCACCTCGGACTGCAGGACGAGCACCGTTCCGTCCTCGCTGAGATCGAGGAGCGCTGAGACGCATGAGCTGTGTCCTTCGCACCACTCGAGGTCGGCCTGGATCCTCATCGACTGCTGCTCCCGTCCATGTGAGCAGCCGAATCCTGTCCGAGCGCGATCCGCCCGTCCTCGACCATCACCGGTAGCTGCGCAGCTTCAGCCGGGCATCAGCCGGACATCGGCCCGAAGCGACCTCGAACTCGTAGCCGTGCCACGGGCAGCGCAGCGAGCCATGACCGGTTGTGTGCGCGGTGGAAGCGCTGGGACCCCGGCGTCGAGCTCCGGGTGCTCCCCAGCCCACACCGCAGCCTTGTCGCGCCGATCGTCGGACGTCCACAACATCAACAACAGGCGCCACGTCACCGTGCTGCTCGCCGAAGTCGAACCCCGCAACGCCGCTACCAGCTACTGACAACCAACGCGGCCTCCTCATCGCCGCGGCGGTAGGTAGGCGCATCCGTGATGCCCCCCGGGTAGCGCGGGATCGTCCACAGCGACAAGCACTGTTGTGTGATCTGTCTGCGCATTGGTGTGCTTCCTTCCGAACCGAGGCGGGACCCTGCCCAGGGTCGACGGTCGATCTCGTGGTGGTGCCCGCCGCGGGCGGCGGTCGCACAGAGCGCGCGGCGCTCCTCCTTCGCGATCCACGCCGAAAGGATCTGCCCGGTCGGGACGGGCGGTCACCGCCCTGTTCGCCGACATGACCAGGTGGAAATGGTCCACCGCGATCGCGGCCTCGGGCAGCGTGGCCCGGACGACGGCAGCGGCGTAGCCGGCGTGCGGCCCGATGACCACCACCGCGACCCCGGCCCGGAACTCCTCGGTGCGGGCAGCCACCCAGGCCTGCACCGCGGCACCGGTGCGGCCGTCGACATGCCCCAACAGAGACTGGCCATCGGTGCTGTCGACAAACCCGGTCTCCCACGGATCCGTGCGCTACCACCGGATCCGACCGTCGGCATGGACGCCATCAGGCAGCCACCGTGGGCGCCCGAACCGGGTCTCGTCCATCCCGAGGACCCGAACCGGCTCTGGCTCGAGCAGCTCGAGCGCGCCGCGGGCGACCAACGCGCGCTGCACCGTCGGCCACGACACCTGATGCGCCGCAACGACCTCGCACTGAGCGCGGCCGTCCTCGACCGCCACCGCGAGCGCCACCCGCAGCCTCGTGGTGGTGCGCATCCCCGCCGGCACCTGCGCGACCTGCTCGGTGAACGTCTGCCACCGACAGTCCCCTGTTCGGCGGCGCCAGCGCCGCTTGCGCCACTGCACCGCCAGCTGGGCGCCGCCGCACGGCAGATCGTGCGGGCGGGTCAGCATCCAGTCCTTGCGGGCCGCGACCGGATCGTCGGTGACCAGCTGCACGACCCTCGCCCCGAGCGCGGTGAGCACGACACGCTCCACCGCCCAGCCCTCCAGGCCCAACAAGCACGACGCATCATCGCTGCGGTCAACCACGGTCCGCGGCTCTCCTCGCTGCTCCAAGACACAGCGAGGATCAAGGAGTCGCGGATCAAGGAGTCGCGGGCCGCTCTCGTTCAGGCGCGCTGCACGGGTCCAACCTCAGGTTTGCCCGGTCAAGATCGAAGAGCCGCCATACCTGCAGCGCCGGCCGACCACACGCCGCGGACTGGGTCGGGGGTCAGGCCAGGAGCTCGCGCACCCCGGAGGGGGCGACCTGGCCCGACGAGCTCGATTGTTGGTCATGAGCTTGTCGTGAGAGACCGCCCATGCCGTACCTCAGGTCGAAGTGGTTGACGCCGAGCACCTTCATGATCGCCGCGATCTTCTGGGCGACGGTCTCGGGCCAGCCCACGTAGAGCGCACCGCCCGGCCCGACTTCGTGCTCGAACGACTCTCGTCGGAACGCTGAACCCGCGGGTTCAGGCGATGTGGCGGATCCGCCAGACGGTCGTCATCGCCTGCTCTCTCGTGGCGGGAAACGCTCGGTGGAGTGGTCCGCAGGGAGCCGTGGGTGTAACCGGCTCCGCTATCTCTCTACAGGCGGGCGCGCCTACCGCAACCAGCTTCAGGCGCCGCTCGGTCACGTGCCGATTCCGGTTGAGTCCAGCCGCGAGGCGCGGGGTCGGCCGTCGAGGAGTCCGGCGGCGCCGCCGGCGAGAAGGAGCGTCATGGCTTCGGCCCACACGACACCGCACGACACCCCGGCACGTGTGCTGCCCCCGACCGGACATCGACGCGCGGTACTCGACGGTCGGGTTCGTGGGCCGATATCTGGGGTGCTGCCCGTTCGTGGCGGCACCACCGGGGTCACCGGAGAGATCCGCGTCGAAACCGACACCGGCACGACGTCGGTGGCCGTCCTGATCACGGGCAACCTCACGATCAAGAACACCGGCAGCACCGTCATCCTGATCAACACCGAGCAGCTGCGCATCGACATCGCGGCTGTTCTCGCCCAGTCCCCCGACGCCATCGACATCGTTTCTCGACCCCGCCACGTCACGGCCTCCGCGATCGTCTCGGCCGGTCTGGCCGTGCAGGGAGTGGTGGCGATCACGGGATCGGCCCCACCCGCGACCGTCCTGCTGATCGTCGCGGCGACCGCATGGCCGGTGCGGCGGGCCCTCGTCGATCCCGTCAAGTGCGGGCCCGAGCCGAACCGGGCCGGACTCGAGCAGTGCGGCCCCGCCGGGGTCCGCCGGTGGCTGCACAACGGTGCCCGCGCGGCCGGCGACCCCGGCCGGTTCCTGACCGCATACCGTCCCGCCGGCGACCCGCGTCGCACCTGTGCCGACGCGCCGGCATGAAGGACGCCGAGAAGTTGGCCGTCCCGGACGTCTTGGTCCTCGACACGCCGGCATGGCGAGGCCGCGCGATCGGCTGGTTGACCCAGCGATGGCGGCCGCACGGACGGCGCGTGGCGATCGTCGCGGCCGGACTGACCGGGATCGGGCTGACCGTTCCGGTGCTGGCCGGCAGTCGCGACGAGCTGCTCGCCGCGGTCACCGCCCTCGCCAGGGTCTGTCCCGGTTGGGTGGTGGCCGCAGTTCTCGCCGAAGCGGTCTGCTATCTGACCCGTGGTAGCGCGATGGGGATCGTGTTGCGCTCCGGGACCCCTACCGCAGCCCCGGCCCGCGAGAACTCGCGCAAGGCACGGAAGGCGCACGTGAGCGCGCCGGTGCTGGGCGCGATGACGATGGCCGGGGACGCTGTCGCCTACTGCCTGCCTTTCGGATTCGCGGCCGGCGGTGTGGTCGCCGTCGAGCAGCTCCACCGCCGTCGTGTTCCCACGATCGTCGCGGGCTGGGCGTTCGCCGTCGCCACGCTGCTCTACGTGGCGGTACTAGCCGTGCTGGGCATCGTGGCCGTTGCGTTGGCCGGCGCGACAGGGGCCGCCAACCCCTTTCCCGGGCTTCAGGAAGCCGCTCTGATCGTGCTCGGGCTGCTGCTGGCGACCATCGCCGTCATCCAGGCATTGCGCCATGCGCGACCGGGTGGGCAGATCGCGCGGCTGCTGGGTCCGGTGCGCCGACTTCGAGCCGACCTGAGAACCGCCGTCCACCTGGGTGCCCTGTCCCAGGATGACAGTCGCGGGGATGCCGTGGGCTGGATCCGGGTCCGTCGTGACGTCGCGGCCGTATCGGCCAGAGCTCAGGTCTGGTGGGCGCAGCTACATCTCCTGCGGCTCTCCCCGGGCGCGGTCGCGACCGCCGCAGGAGCAATGCTGATCAGCTGGCTGGCCGACATCGCGGTGCTGGCCGTGGCGTTTGTCGCGTTGGGCCTGCATCCTCCGTGGCTGGGGCTGCTGCTCGCCTACTGCGCCGGGCAGATCGCTGCCAGCCTGCCGATCACCCCCGGCGGCGTCGGCGTCGTGGAGGGCAGCCTGGCCGTGGCTCTGGTCGCGTTCGGCGGCTGCACGACCGGCACCCTGGCCGCGGTCCTGCTCTACCGCCTGATCAGCCACTGGTCCGTCATCCCGGCCGGTGCTCTCGCGTGGCTCGTGGTGCGCAGACCCCCACACCCCCGGGAATCACCCG
>NZ_JAOPWR010000230.1 GCF_025965585.1 Pseudonocardia sp. | reverse complement strand
TCCCGGTACTCGATCAGGGCGTGCGAGCCCTCGCCCTCCGGGTCGCCGAAGAGCGCGACGTTGCGGACGATGTCGACGCCCGGGGTGTCCGCCGGCACGAGGAACATCGACATCCGGTTGCGCACGCCCGCCTCGGGGTCGGTGACCGCCATGACGATCAGGAACTCGGCCCAGCGCGCGTTGGAGGAGAAGAACTTCGCCCCGGTGATCACCCAGTCGTCGCCGTCGCGGACGGCGCGGGTGGTGAACTCGCCCGGGTCGGCACCGGCGTGCGGCTCGGTCATCGAGAAGCAGGAGACGATGTCCCCCTCGAGCAGCGGCTCGAGGTAGCGCGCCTTCTGCTCCGGCGTCCCGTAGTGGGCGATGATCTCGGCGTTGCCGGTGTCCGGGGCCTGGGTTCCGAAGATCCGCGGTGCCCAGTGGGAACGGCCGAGCACCTCGTTCAGCAGCGCCAGCTTGATCTGCCCGTAGCCCTCGCCGCCCAGCTCGGGGCCGAGGTGGCAGGCCCAGAGACCCTGCCGGCGGACCTCCGTCTTCATCGGGTCGATGATCGCCCGCTGCTCGGGGGTCATCGGCTTGTACACGTCGTGCGGCCAGAGCAGGTCGAGCTGCGACACCTTGGTGTCCACGAACTCGGCGGCCCAGTCGAGCTTGGCCTGGTAGTCGGGGTCAGTGCTGAAGTCCCACGCCATCGCGGGCTCCTCCTCGGACGTCGTCGGTACAGGGGCCGGGCCTGCTCACGGGATGCCGCCGTCGACCCGCAGCGTCGCGCCGGTCGTGTAGCTGGACGCGTCGGAGGCCAGGTACAGCGCGGCCCCGACGATCTCCGGGGGCTGCCCGGTGCGCTGCAGGGCGTGCGCCTTGGACGACTCGGCGACGGCGTCGAGGTCCCAGTGCTTGCTGACGTCGGTGAAGAACGGGCCGGACATCAGCGTGTTCACCCGGACCGTCGGGCCCAGGGTCTGCGCGAACCCGTCGGTCAGTGAGTTCAGTCCTGCCTTCGCCGCGGCGTACGGGATGATCCACTCCGACGACCGGATCGAGCCCGTCGAGCTGACGTTGATGATCGAGCCACGGCCCGCGGCGACCATCCGCTCCCCCACCAGCGCGCTGAGCCGGAAGGGGCCCTTCAGGTTCAGGTTGAGGACGGAGTCGAAGAGCTTCTCCGTGACGTCGGTCAGGTTGTCGTAGGTGGGCGACATCCCCGCGTTGTTGATCAGGACGTCGACCTTGCCGAAGCGGTCGTACGCGGCGTCGACGAGGCCGGGGATCTGGTCCCAGCGGCCGACGTGCACGCCGTAGGGCAGGGCGACCCGGCCGGTGGTCTCCTCGATCTCCTTCGCGAGCGTCGCGCACGTCTCGTAGTTCCGGCTCGCGATGACGACGTCCGCGCCGCACTTCGCGGCGGCCAGCGCCATCTCCCGGCCCAGTCCCCGGCTGCCGCCGGTGACCAGGACGACCCGGTCGGTGAGGTCGAACAGCTCGTCGGCGTACCCCATGCTCAGTTCCCCTTCCCCGGCAGCGACCGCGCGAGATCGGCCGCGGTGCCGATCAGCTGCAGGACCATCGGCCCGAAGGCCTCCACCTTCGGGTCGACCGGCTCGCCGTGCACGAACGCGGCGTAGCTCTTCTCCAGCACGACGCCGAGCTTCCAGTTCGCGAGGACCAGGTAGTAGTCGATGTCCGCGGTGGACCGGCCGCTCACCCGCTCGTAGTGCGCGAGCAGCTCGGCGCGCGCCGGCATGCCGGCGATGTCGATGTAGCTCAGCCCCCCGGGTTCGGGATCCTCGCCGCGCCAGCCGAGCAACGCCCAGCCCAGGTCCAGCAGCGGGTCGCCGATGGTTGTCATCTCCCAGTCGATGATCGCCGCGAGCCGTGCGGGGGCGCCGTGGGCGAACATGACGTTGGCGAACTGGTAGTCCCCGTGCATGATCCCGGGCGTCCAGTTCTCCGGACGGTTGCGTCGGAGCCACTCCGCGGCCTCGTCGAGGCCCGGCAGCTCGCGGAACCGGTACGCGCCGAGGAACGCGAGCCACCGGTCCACCTGGCGCTCGTGGAAGTCCTCCGGGCGGCCGAAGCCCTCCAGCCCGCGGGCCCGCCAGTCCACCTTCGACAGCTTGGCGATGCCGTCGACCAGCTCGAACGCCAGCCCGCGACGGGCCGCGACGTCGGCGTCGAACGGGGCCGGCCAGCGTCGCGAGTCCGCCGGGCACCAGCCGTCGACCGCCGCCATGACGTAGAACGGCATGCCCAGGACGGCGCCGGTCTCGTCGCCACCGGCCAGCTCGGCGTGCGGGACGTCGGTCCCCTTCAGCGCGCGCACGAGGCGCAGCTCGCGGCGCAGGCCGTCGACCCGGGACGCGGCGGCCGAGGGCGGCGGCATCCGCAGCACCGTCCGGCTGCCGCCGCGCTCCAGGAGGTAGAGCTCGTTCTGCGAGCCGCCCGACAGCCGCTCCAGCCGGGGCAGCTCCCCCGCCCCCGCGAGACCTTCGGCGTCCATCCACCGCGCGAGCGCGTCGACGTCAAGGCCGGCGGCCGCTGCCGTCCCGGCTGTCACGCCGCACCTCTCGCTGACGTCCCGGCCGGCGTTCCATTGCGTGTCCCCGACATCGTCGTCCCTCCTCGCGCGCCGCACCGGTCCGCTCGGATCGAGCGGTGCGTGGACGCAGTGTCAGAATAGCGTTTCGCTGAGAATAGAACTAGATTCTGCGTCATGGCCACCCCTCGACCGGTTTCCGTGACATCTGCCGAGAAGACCGATGACGTGGAGTGGCAGGAGGTGCCCGTCTCGGTCCGGGCCGCGGTGGACAGGGCGCTGTCGCGTCAGCAGCGGGACGCGCTCGGCGAGGTGGAGCTGATCCTGGACGCCGCGCTCCGGGTGGCCGAGCGGGTCTCGCCGGCCGAACCCAAGGTCGCCGACATCGTCGCCGAGGCCGGCACGTCCAACCAGACGTTCTACCGCTACTTCGCGGGCAAGCCCGACCTGATGCTCGCCGTCGTCGAGCGCGGTCTGGTGCGGGTCGCCGGCTATCTCGACCACCAGATGAGCAAGCACACCGACCCGGTGGAGCAGGTCGTGGCCTGGGTCGACGGGCTGCTCACCCAGCTCGTCCGCCCCGACGCCGCCCGACAGGGCAGCGCCGTGATGCAGCAGCTGGCCACCACCGGCCGGATGCGCGAGCCCGCCGGCCTCGCCCTGCTCGACCGCCTCGGCGCGCTGCTCGTCGCACCGGTCACGGCACTCGGCAGGCCGGAGCCCGCCCGGGACGCACAGGTGCTGCAGGAGACGCTCATGGGAGTGCTGCAGCGACACGTGGTGAACGGGACCGCACCCGACGAGCCCGAGCGGGCGCACCTCGTGGCCTTCTGCGTCCGGGCGGTCGACGCCACGCGCGGCGCCCGGTGATCGCGGTCCGGTGCACCCGGCACGGCCCACCCGAGCAGCTGACCGTCGAGGAGCTGCCCGATCCGGCGGCCGGGCCGGACGACGTCGTCGTCGACGTCCACGCCGCGGCCGTCAACTTCACCGACCTGCTGTTCGTGGCCGACGGCTACCAGGTCAGCGTGCCGGTGCCGTTCACACCCGGCAGCGAGTTCGCCGGTGTCGTGTCCGCGGTGGGCGAGCACGTCACCGGTGTGGCGGTCGGCGACCGGGTCGCGGGTCAGGGCATGACCGGCGCCTTCGCCGAGCGCGTCAGCAGGCCGGCCCGCTCGGTGGCCACACTCGCGTCCGACGCCGATCTCGTCTCCGCCGCCGCCACCGGGGTCACCTTCTCGACGGCCTACTCGGCGCTGCGCTCGGCTGCGGATCTGCGGCAGGGCGAATGGCTCGCCGTGACCGGGGCCGCCGGTGGGGTCGGGTCCGCGGGGGTGGTGCTCGGCCGGGCCCTCGGCGCGAAGGTGCTCGCACTGGTCTCGAGCCCTCGGAAGTCGGCGTTCTGCCTGGGCCTGGGTGCGGATGCCGTGCTCGACCTCTCCTCGACCACGGACGTCCGGGTCCGGATCCGGGAGCTCTGCGGCGGTCCGGACGTGGTGCTGGACCAGGTCGGCGGCGAGCTCGCGGAGGTGCTCCTGCGATCGACCCGGCGGCGGGGGCGGTTCGTCACCGTCGGGTTCGCCTCGGGCGTCATCCCCCGCATCCCGCTCAACCTGGTACTGCTCAAGGACGTCACCGTCCGCGGGTTCGAGATCCGCGGGTTCGCCGAGCACGAGCCCGCGGCCGCCGCGCGGGACGCCGCCGAGCTCGCGGCGCTGCGGGAGAAGGGGGTGGGCGCGACGGTGACGGCCCGCTTCCCGCTGGAGCGGGCGGCCGCCGCGCTGCGCACGGTGGCTGACCGGTCGGCCACCGGCAAGGTCGTGCTCACGACCGCGGCCGGGCGGGCGGCCGCGTCGTGAACGACGGACATCGGGTTTCCCTTCCACGAGAACTCACCAATTTCTGACACTTGCGTCTACGCTTGGGGGCGGGTCGCCTCGCCGGCTCGAGGAGGGGTCGTGAAGTTCACCGTCGAGTACCCGATCGAACGCGGCGCCGGGTACTCCCCCGAGTTCCTCCGACCCGACGTGCTGGCCGCCTTCGCCCGCACCGCCGAGGAGGCCGGGTTCGACGCCCTCGCCTTCAGTGAGCATCCGGCGCCGTCGCGGAAATGGACGGAGGCGGGCGGGCACGACACGTTCGACCCGCTCGCCGCGCTGGCCTTCTGCGCCGCGGTGACCAGCCGGATCAGGCTCATGCCCCACCTGTTGGTACTGCCTTACCACAACCCGCCACAGCTGGCGAAGACGCTGGCGACGGTCGATGTGCTCTCCGCCGGGCGGCTCACGGTGGCTGCCGGCACGGGCTACCTCCGTTCGGAGTTCGCCGCCGTGGGGGTCGACTTCGAGCAGCGCAACACCCTGTTCGACGAAGCCGTCGCCGCGCTGCACGCCGCCTGGAGCGGGGAGCCGTACCGCTTCGAGGGCACCGGGTTCCTGGCCGTCGACCAGGTGTTGCGGCCGCGGCCGGTCCAGCAGCCCGGGCCACCGCTCTGGCTCGGCGGCAACAGCCCGCTGACCCGGCGCCGGATCGTCCGCTACGGGCAGGGCTGGTCACCGATCCTCACCACCGGACGCCACGCGGCCTCGTTCCGGACGCCGTCGATCGACTCGCTCGAGGAGCTCGCCGCGGCCGTCGACGAGCTGGGCGCGCGGTTCCGTGAGGCCGGCAGGGCACCCGCCGAGCTCGACGTCCAGGTGGAGGCCCCCGTCCCGGCCGACGAGGTCGCCGATCCCGCCGCCCATCTCGACGAGCTGGGCCGCTACGCGAAGGCCGGCGTCACGTCGGTCGTCGTCCACTCACCCACCGGGACCGGCGCCGCCGCCCTCGACGCCCTGCGGAGCTACGGCGCGCAGGTGATCGCGGCGTGCCGGTGACGCCGGCCGCGCTCGACGAAGGAGATGCCCCATGACCGAGTCGCTCGCGGGAACCCGCGTGCTCGTCACCGGCGGAGCCAGCGGGATGGGCGCGGGCATCGTCCGCGCCTTCACCGCGGCGGGAGGAGCCGTGGTCTCGTGCGACCTGCAGGAAGGGCCGGGAACCGAGATCGCCGGCAAGGCCAGTGCCGACGGCCCGGGTCACGCCGACTTCGTGCTGTGCGATGTCACGGACAAGTCCTCCGTGGACGCGGCGTTCGACCGGGCCGTCGCGCTGCTCGGAGGCCTCGACGTCCTGGTCCACGCGGCCGGCATCGCGCCGGGCACCCCGGCCGAGGACATCCCGCTCGACGAGTGGGAGCGCGTCCTCGCCGTGAACGCCACTGGCACCTTCCTCACCAACCAGGCCGCCTTCCGGCACCTGAGCGAGCACGGCGGAAGAATCCTCAACTTCGCCTCCGCCGCCGGCGTCCTGGGCCTGCGCAACAAGGCCCACTACTCCGCCAGCAAGGGAGCGGTGCTGGCCTGGACGCGCACGGTGGCACAGGAGTGGGGACACACCGGGATCACGGTCAACGCCATCGCCCCGGCGATCTCGACGCCGATGTACGCGACGACCCGGGCGTCGATGACACCGGAGCAGCTGACCGCGCACGACGCACAGATCGCGGAGCGCATGCCGATCGACGGCAGGCTCGGCGACGTCGACCGCGACCTGGTGCCGCTCATGGCGTTCCTGGCCGGGCCCGGCTCCCGGTTCATCACCGGCCAGGTCTTCGCCGTCGACGGCGGGATGCTGATGGTCCGCTGACGACGGTCACGAAGGCCCGGCACCCGCGCGACCAGGCGCGACGTCGGCCGCACCACGCCTGGCAGGGCCGGCATCCGGGTCCGGATGCCGGCCCCTGCCGGGGATCGCGCGGTGTCAGATCTCCTCGACCATGTCCGCCTTCCGGGATCGCCGCCTGCCCAGGACGAGCACGGCCACGGCGATCAGTGCCCAGGCGGTGAACGTCCCGATCGCGATCGCGTGGTAGCCGAGTGAGGCCAGCACGGCCGCGATCGTGAACGGCGCTATGACGTTCGTCAGGCGCCCGGTCGAGAACGCGACGCTGCTGCCGCGCGCCCGCAGGTCGGTCGGGAACTCCTCGGCCATGTAGGCGTTGATCAGCGGCGAGGCACCGCCCGAGAAGAAGTAGATCGCGAAGCCGGCGGCGATCAGCAGCGCCAGGTTCGTGACGAACCCGAAGCAGAGCGCCGCAACGGCGGCGATCAGGGTGAACGCCACCAGACCGGCCCGGCGTGGCAGCCGGTCCGCGATGAAGATCGCGGCGATGGAGCCTGCGAGCGAGCCGAGCACGATCAGCGACGTCAGCGACAGGGCTTCCGCCTGGGTGAAGCCGCGCAGCACGAGGATCGTCGGAGTCCACGTCGTGGTGACCTGCTGCACGGCCGAGTAGCAGATCCACACGATCATCAGCATCACCGTGCTGCGCAGCAACGTGCTCCCGAACAACGCGGAGGTGGGCTGCCGCCGGGCCTCGTGCGCGCTCGCTGCGGCGTCGGACGTCTCCGGTTCGGGCAGCGGGCCCACCTTCGCGGTCGTCTCCTCCTCGATCCGCTCCAGCACGGACTCGGCCTCGTCCGCGCGGCCCCGGGCCAGCAGCCAGCGCGGCGACTCGGGCAGCCTGCGGCAGGCCGGCACCGCCAGGAGACCTAGCAGACCCACGGCGTAGACGATGCGCCAACCGTTCTCGCCCATCGGCACCACCACCCGCGCCAGGACGGTCAGCAGCACCGAGCCGATCGTGCCGATCGCGACGCCCACGGCCAGTGACAGGCCGCGGCGGCGGGCCGGGAACAGCTCGGTGAGGTAGACGACGATCCCGATGTAGATGGCGCCCAGGCCGATCCCGGTCAGGAACCGCAGGATCACCAGCGTCGTGATGTTCGGCGACAGCGCCGCGAGCGCGGAGAACAGCGCCGTCGCCGCCATGCCCCAGGCCAGCGTGGAGCGTCTGCCGTACCGGTCACCGGCCTGACCGGCCACCAGCGAGCCCACGAGCAGCCCGAGGTACATCGCCGACACCGCGAACGCGATGCCGGTCAGGCTGGTGTCGAGGTGGGTGGTCAGGGACGCCGCGACCAGTCCGGTCGCGGACTGGTCCCCGATCTCGAAGACGAACGCCACGACGGCGACGAGGAGGACGCGGCGGTGGAACGGCCCGGTCGGCAGCCGGTCGAGCCTGGCTCCCGCCCGGCCGATCGTGAGCGTCCGGGGATCGGACGGCGATTCCAGTGATGACGACATCGGCATGCCCATCGACTCGATCGGACGGAGGACGGCCCGCTGCTGTGCGAGAATCTTGTATCGCTGTGAGCGGAACGTGGTTCTGACGCTCGCAGGTGGTGTCCGTCACTGTCAAGGATCCCGCGCCAAGTTCTGACAGTGATGACACCCTGTTCGCGCCCGCCGGGCATGACGGTTCGGCGTTGCCCATTCCGATGGCGCACCGTCAGACGACGGCGCGGATCAGCGCATCACGCGCCGGATCGGAGCCCAGAGCTGGTGATTCACCGCACCCTGTGGCTACAGTAGGTGCACGCATCGTCAGAAACTTTGGTTTCACCAAGCCTTCGGAGGGCAAGGATGCCACTGCAGGAGCACCACCAGATCGTTTCGGTGGACGACCACCTCGTGGAGCACCCCCGGGTGTGGCAGGAGCGGGTTCCCGAGCGCTACCGGGATGCCGCACCGCGGATCGTGGAGGTCGACGGCAAGCACGTCTGGCACTACGACGGCAAGGCCTTCCCGACCATCGGCCTGAACGCCGTGGCCGGGAAGGACCCGAAGGACTGGGGCATGGACCCCGTCCGCTACGAGGACATGATCCCCGGCTGCTACGACCCGGCTGCGCGGGTCAAGGACATGGACCTCGACGGCGTGCAGGCCGCGCTGTGCTTCCCCTCCTTTCCCGGGTTCGGCGGGGGAACCTTCTTCCGGGCCCAGGACAAGGACCTGGCCCTGCACTGCGTCCGGGCCTGGAACGACTTCTACATCGACGAGTGGTGCGCCACTGCACCGGAGCGCTTCATCCCGATGGGCATCCTGCCGGTGTGGGACATCGACCTGTCGGTGAAGGAGGCCGAACGTATCGCGGCCAAGGGCGCCCGCACCATCTCCTTCCCGGACAGCCCCGTCCCGCTGGGCCTGCCCTCGTTCCACAGCCGGCACTGGGACCCGCTCTGGCAGGTCTGCTCGGACACCGGGATGCCGGCCTCGCTGCACTTCGGATCGGGGTCGTTCGTCCCGGGGTTCTCGTTCTCCGGCAAGGCCCCGGGGCTGGACATGGTCACCGAGAACGTGCCGTTCGCCGTACCGATCGTGCTGTTCTCGTCGAACCTGATGTGGAGCACGGTCGACCTGCTGTTCTCCGGGGCCCTGCAACGTTTCCCGGACCTGCAGATCTCCCTCGCCGAGGGCGGGATCGGCTGGATCCCCTACATCCTCGAGCGGGCGGACTACACCTGGGAACGCCACCGCTACTACCAGGACATCGACTTCGACGCGAAGCCCAGCGACCTGTTCCGCAAGCACTTCTGGGGCTGCTTCATCGACGACGAGCACGGCCTGACCAACCGGCACACGATCGGTGTCGACCGCATCACGATGGAGATCGACTACCCGCACTCGGACTCCAACTGGCCCAACAGCCGCAAGAGGGCACACGAGGCACTCGCGGACGTCCCGGACGACGAGGTCGAGATGATCGTCGAGACCAACGCGCGCCGGATGCTGCACTTCCCCCGCAGCGCCTGACCGGCGTCGATCCCGGAGCTGAGCAGGACACGTGACACGGCTCGGAGCGGGGCCCCGGATCCACCGGGGCCCCGCTTCCGTGCATCACCAGGCCGTGTTCCGGCGAGCCTTTCCCGGATACCCGAAGAAGCGCTCGAAGTTCTCGTCGTTGATGGGCTGCGCCGCGTTGCGGGCCGCCCCCTCCTGCAGTGCGGCGAGTCGGTTCCTCGCCGCTGCGAGCGCCGCCTCGTCGAGCGGCGAACCCTGCTCCAGCTGTGCCACCCGGCTGCGCATCGCCCGGATCTCGATCTCCAGCCGCGCGCCGGCCTCCCCGAAGGTCAGCAGGTCGTAGTCGTCCTCGTCGGGCCGCTCGACGGCAGCCTCGTCGCCCACGTCGGTCATGATCCATCCTCCTCGAGTCTCGGGTGAGGTTTCCTCGAGCATATACAGCTATGTGTACGGTGCGTCAGAATTCTTGGCGGACACC
>NZ_JAOPWR010000200.1 GCF_025965585.1 Pseudonocardia sp. | reverse complement strand
GTCGGCGTCGGCCTCCGTCAGCGGTCCGGTGCGCAGCAGCCCGCGGTGGTACGGCGGCCCCACCAGCATCTCGACCGCCACCGTCATGTCGAGGTCGGCCCGGATCTGGCCGGCGTCCTGTGCCGCGCGCGGTCGTGGCGATCTGCACGAGCACGGGGACACCGCCCGTGCGGTCGTGCTCATCGGGATCCCGCTCCCTGCGAAAGGCCGACGGGTCCGGCGGCCTGCCGATCGGTGAGGCACGCGGAGTAGTGACGTGCGCAAACCCGTGATCGACACTCGCTCCTGCCTGGTGACGAAGCGTGTTCACAGCGTGAGAGGCTGGCGTCATGTCACCGACGCTGCGCTCCGCGGCCGGTTCCGACGTCGGCCAGCGCCGGCAGATGAACCAGGACTCCGCCGCCACCAGCCCGCGCCTGCTCGTCGTCGCCGACGGCATGGGGGGCCACGCCCACGGTGAGGTGGCCAGCTCGGTTGCCGTCGGCGCAGTCGTGGACGCCGCGGCCAGGCTGGGCGACACGGATCTCGCCGACGTCGACCTGCTCGCCGTCCTCGGCACGGCGCTCGAGGACGCGGCGGCCCGGCTCACCGGCCTGGCCAAGGACGACCCCGAGCTGCGGGGCACGGGCACCACGGTGGTCGCGTTCCTGGTCGACGGCACGCGAATCGGCATCGCGCACATCGGCGACTCCCGCGCCTACCTGCTCCGCGACGGCGGGCTCGTACGGCTGACGCGCGACCACACACTCGTCCAGACGCTCGTGGACGAGGGCCGCATCTCCGAGGAGGAAGCGGCCACCCATCCCCGCCGGTCGTGGCTGGTCAAGACGTTGCAGGACAGCAGCTCGCCGGAACCCGACCTGTTCTTCCACGAGGCGCGCCCGGGCGATCGCTACCTCATCTGCTCCGACGGGCTCACCGCAGTACTCGACGACGACGCCGTGCGGGAGGTGCTGGCGGGCGAGCAGAACCGCGAAGCCGCCGTCGCCCGATTGATCGAAATCGCCAACGCGGGAGGCGGCCCCGACAACATCACGTGCATCGTCGCCGACCTGGTTGACGAGCCTCCGGCTGAGGACGCTGCAACGCTCGTCGTCGGCGCGGCGGCGGCACCCCCGACCGGCTCGTAGTTCGCAGCCGCCTGAGCGGCTTGGCACTATGACCGTATGCAGCTGACCGGTGCCTATGTCGCCGCGCGCACCTCGGTGGCGCTCGTGGTGGCGCAGGACGGGGGGGTCCGCTGGCTGAACGACGCCGCGCGCAGGCTCGTGGCGCCCTTCGGCGGCACGTGGGAGGGCCCGTGCTCCGCGCTGGAGGAGCTCCGGGGCATGCGCCCGGGCGCCCGGTGGACGTCGGTGCGATGGCCGTCGCCGGTGGGCGGCGACCGCTGGTGGCAGGTGACCTGCCGGCTCCTCGGCCCGGGTGACCCCACGCTGCTCTACGAGATCACCGACGAGACCGAGCGCCACGACCAGGACCTCGGCGATCGGGCGGCCCAGTGGCGGCTCTCCCGCCTCGAGACGCTGGCCGGCATGGGCACCTGGGACTGGGACCCGCTCGAGGGAAGCGTGCACTGGTCGGACGGGTTGCTCCGGCTGTTCGGGGTGCCGGAGGGCAACGGCCTCGACTTCGAGGCGTTCCGCGCCATGGTGCATCCCGACGATGTCCCGACGGTGGAGGCGGCGCTGGCCGAGGGGCTGCGCACCGGCGGCACGTTCACCTTCACGCCTCGTCTGGAGCTGGCCGACGGATCGGGCCCCCGCACGTTCGAGTTCTTCGGCGAGGTCGTGGTGGACGCCGCGGGTGCACCGACGCGGGTGCTGGGCGCGGCGCGCGACGTCACCGAGCAGCACCGCGCCCGCCAGGAGCTCGCGTTCCTCGCCGAGCACGACCCGCTGACGGGTGTGGCCAACCGGCGCCGCTTCACCGCGCGCCTCGCCGAGTGCGCCGCGGAGCCGCACGAGGCCGCGCTGCTGCTCATCGACGTCGACAACTTCAAGGACATCAACGACCTGCGCGGCCACGCGGTCGGCGACCACGTCATGCGGTCGCTGGCGGCCGCGCTCACCGCGCGCATCGGCCCGGACGCCCTCCTGGGACGCCTCGGTGGCGACGAGTTCGCCGTCGTCGTTCCCGGCTGCGACGCCGTGGCCGGGCTCGCGCTGGGAGAGATGCTCTGCGACTCCATCAGCCGGGCGCCGATCAACGACGGCGGCTCCCCGTTGCGGGTGAGCGTCAGCATCGGGGTGGCGCGCGTGACCCCTGACGTCGAGAGCAGCCTGTCCCACGCCGACCTCGCGCTGTACGAGGCCAAACGCGGCGGGCGCAACCGCGCGCGGATGTTCCTGCCCGACCAGTACGACCAGGCCGTCCGCCGCGTGTCGTTGCTGCAGCGGGTGGCGGCGGCGCTGGACGAGAACACGATGACGCTCGACGCCCAGCCGATCGTCGACCTGCGCACCGGCGCCATCACCCGTCACGAGCTGCTCATCCGCCTGCGCGACGGCCTCGAGCCCGTCCTCGGTCCGGCGGACTTCCTGCCGGCCGCCGAGCGCAGCGACCTCGTCCTGCACCTCGACCGGTGGGTGCTGCACCGCGCCATCCGCGCGCTGGCCGCACCGCGTGCCCGGGCCACCGGGTTGCGGCTGGAGGTCAACATGTCCGCCCGCTCGCTGGAGGACGACGAGCTGGGCGGGTGGATCCTCGCGCTGCTCGACGAGGCGGGCGTCGAACCGCAGCGGCTCGGCCTGGAGATCACCGAGACGGCCGCCGTCGCGAGCCTTGACGCCGCCCGGCGCCTCGCCACGCAGCTCATCGAGGCGGGGTGCGGCTTCGCGCTCGACGACTTCGGGTCGGGTTTCGGGTCGTTCACCTACCTCAAGCACCTGCGCTTCACGTCGGTGAAGATCGGCGGCGACTTCGTGCGTCAGCTCGACGACAACCGCGTCGACCGGGCACTGGTCACGGCGGTGATCGGCGTCTGCGAGCAGCTCGGTATGACCACGGTGGCCGAGCAGGTCGACCGCGCCGAGCTGGTGGTGCTGCTCAGTACGCTCGGCGTGGACCACGGCCAGGGCTACCACCTCGGCAGGCCGCGCCCGCTGACCGACCTGCTCAGCCGCGCCCCGCGCAGCGCCTCCGCCACCTGACTCCGGATCAGCGGCGGGCCACGATCCGTCGCAGCGGCACCGGCAGAACCACTCCGGCGCCGGCGCGTCCGGCGAGCCGCGCGGACGCCGTCGCCAGGACATCCGCGGGCGCGCCGGGCGGCCACAGCCCGGCTCGCGGGAGGTCGGCCACCAGACGCCGCGCCCCGTCGGCGTCGGGCACCGGCAGCGCGAACGACACACGGTCGTCGCCGAGCACCGCGAAGTCGGCGGCCTGCAGCAGCCAGCCCGCCCGGTCCAGCGCCGAGCGGTGAGGCCATCCCGTGCGGTGGACGGGACCGAGGAGCCGGGCGGCACGCAGCTCCCTCAGCGACCGGACCGACGCCGACGGGACCAGCAGCACGAGTGTCCCACCGGGTCGCAGCACCCGGCGGACCTCCGCGAAGACGGCGTCCAGATCGGGGAGCCGGGGCAGCACCAGCATCATCGCGAGGCCGTCGACCGCGTTGTCCCGCAACGGGATCGACGTCGGCGCGCCGCGCAGCAGCGGGCGGCGTGGTCCCGGGACGGCGTCCAGCCCGATCCACCGGCCTGCCGGCAGGTGGTCGGCCAGCGGGCCGGTGCCGCAGCACAGGTCCAGCACCCGGTCGGCGCCGAGCAGCGGCGCCGCGACCCAGGGGAGCGGGTGGTGGCCGGCGACGTCCGTCGCAACGCCCAGCAGACGCTCGGCTGCACCGTCGACGCAGGACCCGGAGTCGTTCACGCCCGGGAGTCTGGCAGCGGCGACGCGCACCGGGCGCCGGGTGTCGGAAGACGGGCATAGCCTGGGGACATGGCGCAAGCGACCGTCGATCCGGCCGGCCCACCCCCGAAAGCACCGGCGCCGCAGGCGCGACCCGCCTCGGGTGTGGGGGGCCTCGTCGGGCTGGGCATCCTCGTCGCCCTCCTGGTGGCGGGCGGCCTCACCGCCCTGACCGGGGCCCGTCCGATCGCCTCGCTGGGCCTGCCCGACCCGGGCACGCTCACGTCCGTCGGGTTGCCCGTGGTGCGGGCGGCGGCCGAGTCGTTCATGGTCCTGACCATCGGGGCCACGCTGTTCGCGGCGTTCCTCGTGCCGCCCCAACGATCCGGCTATCTCGACGTGACCGGCTACCGCGCGCTCCGGACGGCGTCGTGGCCGGCCGCGGGCTGGGTCGTTGCGTCGGTGCTGCTGGTGCCGCTGAGCGTGGCCGACGCGCTGGGCAGGCCGGTGGGCGACGTGCTCGACCCCGGGCTGCTCGTCTCGCTCGTGCCGAAGCTGGCCGCCGCCACGTCATGGGCGTTGACGGCGCTCGTGGCCGTGCTCGTCCTGATGGGCTGCCGCACCGTGCTGACGTGGGGCTGGTCCACCGTCCTGTTCGGCTTCGCGCTGATCGGGCCGCTGCCCGTGGCGCTGACCGGTCACTCCTCGGCGGGTGGCGCGCACGACGTCGCCACCGACAGCCTGGTGCTGCACGTCCTGGCCGCCTCGCTGTGGGTCGGCGGGCTGGTGGCCGTGCTCGCGCTCGCCGCGCGGCGCGGCCCGGACCACCGGGCGGCGCTGGCCACGGCCGTCCCGCGGTTCTCCAGGCTCGCGCTGGTGTGCTGGCTCGCGCTCGCGGTCACCGGCGTCGTCAACGCGCTGGTGCGCATCCCGTTGTCGGACATGGTCGGGTCCACCTACGGGGCGTTGATCCTGGGCAAGGTCGTCGCCCTGCTCCTGCTCGGGGCGCTCGGAGCAGCGCACCGGCGGTCGTCGGTCGATGCCGCGTCACGAGGCGAACCGCGGGCGTTGCTGCGCCTCGGCGGTGTCGAGGTCCTGCTGATGCTCGCGACCATCGGGCTCGCCGTCGCACTCGGCCGCAGCGCGCCACCCGACACCGGTGAGGTCCCGTCGCGCACGGCAGTGGTCATCGGCTACGACCTCGACGGGCCGCCGACGCTCGCGCGCCTCGCGTTCGACTGGCGGTTCGACATGATCTTCGGGACCGCGGCCGTGCTGATGGCCGTCGTCTACGCGATCGGGATCCGGCGGCTGCGCCGGCGCGGGGACGCCTGGGCCACCGGGCGCACGATCGCATGGATGGCGGGCTGCGTGGGGCTGCTGATCGCCACGAGCTCAGGCATCGGCAAGTACGCGCCCGCGATGTTCAGCGTCCACATGGGCGAGCACATGATCCTGGCGATGCTCGTGCCGATCCTGCTGGTGCTGGGCGCACCCGTCACGCTGGCGCTGCGCACGTTGCCGCCGGCGGGACGCGCGGGGCCGCCGGGCCCGCGGGAGTGGATCCTCGCGGCCGTCCACTCGCCGGTGGCACGCTTCCTGTCGCATCCGCTCGTGTCGTTGCCGCTGTTCGTGGGCTCGTACTACGCCCTCTACTTCTCCGGCCTGTTCGCCACGGCGCTCACCGAGCACTGGGCGCACGTGCTCATGAACCTGCACTTCCTCCTGGTGGGAAGCCTGTTCTTCTGGCCGATCATCGGGGTGGACCCTGCGCCGCGGCGGCTGCCACCCGCGGCCCGGCTGGGCATCGTGTTCGCGTCCGTGCCGTTCCACGCGTTCTTCGGCGTGGCACTGATGAGCTCCAAGAGCGTCATCGGGGGCGGCTTCTACCGGACGCTGGCACTGCCGTGGCTGAGCGATCCGCTGCGTGACCAGCAGCTGGGCGGCGGGCTGGCGTGGGCGTCAGGTGAGGTGCCACTGCTGCTCGTCGTCATCACGCTGCTGGTCCAGTGGTCGCGCCAGGACGAGCGGTCGGCCCGACGCGATGATCGCCGGGCCGATGCCGACGGTGATGCCGACCTGGGGGCCTACAACGCCATGCTGCGCCGCCTGGCGACGGCAGAGGCCCCGTTCGTCGCGGAGAGCGATGAAAACGATTGTTCCCCAGGTCACACGAACTTGTCCTCCAGCACGTCCGCCGGTGCGGGATCGGCGCCCGCCACACCCGGGGCGTCCGGTGTCGTCGCAGCTCAGGACGTGTCGGAGGGGTCCCTGGACGGGGTCGCGGGGGCCGTTTCGGGGCGACCGCTCGTCGCGTCACATGAACAGGACGACAACGCTCAGTGACATGTTTCAGGCCTGTTTCCGCAGGTCAGGCAGGGTTTGAGGGGGGCGATTTGACGTGCTGTCAACCCCTCGCGTAACTTTCTCTTTGTCAGCGGGACGCCGGACAGAACGAAGGCCTCAGGGCCCCGGTCAACAGGCTCCGCTGGCCGCCCCACCCGGGCCCCGGGATCCACTGCGATCCTGAGGTGTACGGTGGGAACACAGCCCCGGAGCGTCACCTAGCGGTGGTCGATGGTGTGCGTGTGTCTTTTGAGAACTCAACAGTGTGTCGAGCTATTGTTTGAATTGGTTTTATGCCAGTTTGTTTGCTCGGTGGCGCGACCCCGTCGCGTTGATCGGGT
>NZ_JAOPWR010000146.1 GCF_025965585.1 Pseudonocardia sp. | reverse complement strand
ATGTTGTTCTGGACATGATCCAGTTCATCCGTCGTGTCGAGGTGGTTGTCGTGCGGAATCCGCCGCAGGTCGAGTGTCTCCTGCGTGACGCCGCGCTGCGCGTCACCGCGCCGCGAAAGGCCGTGCTGTCGGCGGTGCACGAGTACCCGCATGCCGATACCGAGTCTCTGCTCGCAGTGACCCGGGCGCGGCTGGGGTCGGTGTCGCACCAGGCCGTGTACGACGTCCTGCGCGCCCTCACCGATGCCGGCCTGGTCCGCCGCATCCAGCCGGCGGGTTCGGCCGCCCGCTACGAGGCGCGAGTGGGCGACAACCACCATCACGTGGTGTGCCGCTCCTGCGGCGCGGTGAGCGACGTCGACTGCGCCATCGGCGAGCCCCCTTGTCTGACCGCATCCGACGACGCCGGTTTCGCGATCGACGAGGCCGAGGTCGTGTACTGGGGTCTCTGCCCCGCCTGCCAGTCCCCGCTCCCGGGCCGCTGCTGAGGCGCGCCCACCCGGACCAGACCCATCCACCACCGCACCAGGCCGGCCGGCCCTCCGGACCGGCCCCCGAGGAAGGATCGACGTGCCCCCAGAGAGCGAGAACCCGGCCGTGGCCGACCCGAAGCCCCGCGGCTCCTCCGTGAGCCCGCAGGGCACAGACAGCACCGAGAGCAGGAGCGAGAGCGAGAACCCGGCGCTCGCGGGTCCCAGCCTCCACACCGACCACCAGCCGCGGAGCAACCGCGACTGGTGGCCGAACCAGGTCGACCTGGGCGTCCTCAACAGGACCTCGCCCGCCTCCGACCCGCTCGGCGAGGACTTCGACTACAAGCAGGCCGTCTCCCAGCTGGACTTCGACGCGGTCAAGGCCGACATCGTCGAGGTCATGCACACGTCGCAGGACTGGTGGCCCGCCGACTGGGGCCACTACGGCCCGCTGTTCATCCGCATGTCGTGGCACGCCGCAGGCACCTATCGCCAGCTCGACGGCCGTGGTGGCGCCGGCGACGGCGCCCAGCGCTTCGCCCCACTCAACAGCTGGCCGGACAACGGCAACCTCGACAAGGCGCGCCGCCTGCTGCTGCCGGTCAAGCAGAAGTACGGCCGCAGCCTGTCCTGGGCCGACCTGCTGGTGCTCGCCGGCAACGTGGCCCACGAGGACATGGGCTTCGAGACCTTCGGGTTCGCCTTCGGCCGCGAGGACGTGTGGCAGCCCGAGGAGGTCTTCTGGGGTCCGGAGGACGCCTGGCTCGGCGACGAGCGCTACAGCGGCGACACACCGCTCGAGCTCGAGGGCGCCCTCGGCGCCGTCACCATGGGCCTCATCTACGTCAACCCGGAGGGCGCGAAGGGCGAGGCGGACCCGGTCGCGACGGCCCACGACATCCGCGTGACCTTCGGCCGGATGGCGATGAACGACGAGGAGACCGTCGCCCTCATCGCCGGCGGCCACACCTTCGGCAAGGCGCACGGCGCCGGGAACCCGGACCTCGTCGGCCCGGAGCCGGAGGGTTGCCCGGTGTTCTCCGGCGGCCTCGGCTGGAAGAACCAGAACGGCACCGGCAAGGGCGCCGACACCGTGACCAGCGGCCTCGAGGGCGCCTGGACCCCGAACCCCACCCAGTGGGACAACGGCTACTGGGACATGCTGTTCGGCTACGAGTGGGAGCTCACCCAGAGCCCGGCGGGCGCCAAGCAGTGGAAGCCCAAGGAGGCCGAGGGCCAGGAGCTCGTCCCCGACGCGCACATCGAGGGCAAGAAGAACCCGCCCATGATGGCGACGAGCGACCTCTCGCTGCTCGTGGACCCGGAGTACCGCAAGATCTCCGAGCGGTTCCGCGACAACCCCGAGGAGTTCGCCGAGGCCTACCGCCGGGCCTGGTTCAAGCTCCTGCACCGCGACATGGGCCCGGTGTCGCGCTACCTCGGCCCCTGGGTGCCGCAGGAGGAGCTGCTCTGGCAGGACCCGGTTCCGCCCGTCGAGCACGAGCTGCTGTCCGAGTCCGACGCCGCCGAGCTCAAGAAGCAGATCCTCGCCTCGGGCCTGACGGTCCCGCAGCTCGTGCACACCGCCTGGTCGGCCGCCGCGTCCTACCGCGGCACCGACAAGCGCGGCGGCGCGAACGGCGGCCGGCTGCGCCTCGAGCCGCAGGCGAGCTGGGAGGTCAACGCCGGCACGCAGGAGGTCATCGCGAAGCTCGAGGAGGTCCGCGCCGCGTTCGGCAAGCCCGTCTCGATCGCCGACACCATCGTGTTGGCCGGCTGCGCGGCCGTGGAGAAGGCCGCCGCGGACGCGGGGGTGGACGTCACCGTGCCGTTCAGCCCCGGCCGCACCGACGCCTCGCAGGAGCAGACCGACGTCGACACGTTCCAGTACCTCGAGCCGCGCGCCGACGGGTTCCGCAACTGGATCAAGCCGGACGTGAAGCTGGCGCCGGAGACGCTGCTCGTCGACCGCGCGTACATGCTCGAGCTCACGGCGAAGGAGCTGACCGTCCTGGTCGGCGGCCTGCGCGTGCTGGGCGCGAACACCGGCGGCACCCAGCACGGCGTCTTCACCGACCGCCCGGGCGTCCTGTCGCAGGACTTCCTCCGCAACCTGCTCGACCTCGGGGTCGAGTGGAGCACGTCGGTCGAGGACGAGGGCGTCTACGAGGCCCGCGACGCCCAGGGCACCGTGGTGCGCACCGCCACCGCGGTCGACCTGGTCTTCGGCTCGAACTCGATCCTGCGCGGCATCGTCGAGGTGTACTCCGCCGACGACGCCAAGGAGAAGTTCGTCCGTGACTTCGTCAAGGCCTGGGACAAGGTCATGAACCTGGACCGCTACGACCTGCGGTAACCCACCCCCGTCTGACGACGCCCCGGTTCGCCGTACCTCCGGCGAACCGGGGCGCCCGTCATACCGGCTCCGTCGCCGATACCGCTCGCACCCATCGTGGCCCAGGGCGCCCGTCGCGCGACCCGCTGACATCCGAACCGACCCCGCAGCGAGGAGTGAACATCATGATCGAGGTGAGCCGGGTCGTCCACGCAAGCCCGCAGGAGGTGTTCGCCGTCCTGGCCGACGGATGGACTTATCCGCTGTGGGTCGTGGGCGCGACCCACATGCGCGAGGTCGACCCGAACTGGCCCGCTGTCGGGTCCCGGCTGCACCACCGCGTCGGGACCTGGCCCCTGCAGATCCATGACATCACCGAGGTCCGCGCCGCCGAGCCAGGCCAGCTGCTCGAACTGCACGCCCGCGCCTGGCCCAGCGGTGCCGCGCGCGTCCGCATCACCCTGGCCCCGTCGCCCGCGGGAACCCTGGTGACGATGGGCGAGCAGGCCGAGAGCGGGCCCGCGCGTCTCATCCCCCGGCCCGCGCAGGCGATCATGCTGAAGTTGCGCAACACCGAGTCGCTCAACCGCCTGGCCGACGTGGCGGAAGGGAACGGCCATGGAACCCGATGAGCAGACCCTGGAATTCGCCCACCAGATGTTCGAGCTCGCCCGGGCCGGCGGCACCGAGGAGCTGGCCGCGAACGTCGACGCGGGATTGCCGGTCGACCTGACCAACGACAAGGGCGACACACTGCTGATCCTCGCCGCCTACCACGCCCACCCGGAGACCGTCTCCGCCTTGCTGGCCCGCGGGGCGGACCCGGGACGGGTAAACGACCGCGGTCAGACCGCTCTGGGCGCAGCGACGTTCCGCCGTACCCGTGATTCGGTCGTCGCCCTCCTCGCAGCCGGCGCGGACCCGGCCGCAGGTAGGCAGTCCGCGCTGGCCGTCGCCCAGTTCTTCGATCTTCCGGAGATGGCCGAGCTGCTGCACGCAGGCTCGTCGGCCTGACCGGGTTTCGGGGCGGGCACCCTCGGGAATCTCGCCGGCGTGAGCGTCGAGCAGCCGGCGCCTTCCCCGTATGTCGACGACCGAGGTAGGCCATGCCCCCCACGCGCAAACCTGACCAGTCCCCCCCAGCCCCCGTCAGCCCCACCGGCGTCGAGGTCCCGCTGCCCGACGGCGCCCCCGACCCGCGGGCCCAGGCCGGCGACGTGCTGACCTCCCCGCAGGGGGTCCGCATCCCGGACACCGACCACTCGCTGAAGGCGGGCCCGCGCGGCCCGATCCTGCTCGAGGACTTCCATCTCCGCGAAAAGATCAGCCACTTCGACCACGAGCGGATCCCCGAGCGGGTCGTCCACGCCCGCGGCGCCGGTGCCCACGGGGTGTTCACCAGCTACGGCACCGCCGCAAACATCACCCGCGCCGCCGTGCTGGCCGAGAAGGACCTCCAGACACCGGTGTTCGTGCGGTTCTCCACCGTGCTCGGCTCCCGCGGCTCGGCCGACACCGTCCGCGACACCCGGGGATTCGCGGTGAAGTTCTACACCGAGGAGGGGAACTGGGATCTCGTCGGCAACAACATCCCGGTCTTCTTCATCCAGGACGCGATCAAGTTCCCGGACATCATCCACGCCGCCAAGCCCAACCCCACACGAGAGATCCCACAGGCCCAGTCCGCGCACGACGGCTTCTGGGATTTCGTCAGCCTGCACACCGAGGCCACCCACCACACCCTGTGGAACATGAGCGACCGGGGCATCCCGCGCAGCTACCGCACCATGGAGGGCTTCGGCGTCCACACCTTCCGCCTCGTCAACGCGAAGCAGGAGACGACGCTGGTCAAGTTCCACTGGAAGCCGGTCCTGGGCGTGCACAGCCTGACCTGGGAGGAGGCGCAGATCGCCGCGGGTGTCGACCCGGACTTCCACCGGCGCGACCTCGCCGACGCCATCGAGGCGGGCGCCTTCCCCGAGTGGGAGCTGGGCGTGCAGATCTTCCCGGACACCGAGGAGGAGACCCACGAGGGCATCGACCTCCTCGACCCGACGAAGATCGTCCCCGAGGAGATGGTCCCGGTCCAGCCGATCGGGAAGCTGGTGCTGAACGCCAACCCGCAGAACTACTTCGCGGAGACCGAGCAGGTCGCCTTCTGCACCGGACACGTGGTGCCTGGCATCGAGCCCACCAACGACCCCCTGCTGCAGGGCCGCAACTTCTCCTACCTGGACACCCAGCTCACCCGCCTCGGCGGCCCGAACTGGCCGCAGATCCCGATCAACCGGCCGCACGTCGCCGTCAACGACAACCATCGCGACGGCTTCATGCAGCAGGGCGTCCCGGTCGGCGAGGCGCCCTACCTGCCCAACTCGGTCGACGACGGCAGCCCGCAGCCGACCGACTTCGAGCACGGCGGGTACGTCAACGTGCCGCGGCGCGTCGAGGGCGAGGTCGTCCGGGGGGTCCCGTCGTCCTTCGACGACCACTTCAGCCAGCCGGCGATGTTCTACGCGAGCCTCTCCGACGTCGAGAAGACGCACACCATCGAGGCCTACACCTTCGAGCTCGGAAAGGTCTACGAGCAGGAGATCAAGGAGCGGGTCCTCGGCGTCCTCGCGAAGATCGACTCGGACCTTTGTGAGAAGGTCGCCGCCGGGCTCGGCCTCCCGGCCCCGGACGAGAAGCCGGTCGAGCACCTCGCACCGTCTCCCGCACTGGCCCAGGTGAAGGACGCGACGTTCCCCATCACGGGCCGCCAGGTCGGCGTTGTCGCCGGGCCGGACGCGGACCTGACCGGGATCGCTGCGCTGCGAGAGGCGCTCGAGGCAGAGGGTGCACAGGTCAAGGTGATCGCCCCGCACGGCGGAACCCTCGGCAGCGGCAAGAACCAGCAGGTCGTCGAGCGGACAGTCGTCACCGCCCGGTCCATCGAGTTCGACGCCGTCGTCGTCGCGGACGGAGCCCCCAAGGACCGTGACATCAAGACGGTGATCCTCCTCCAGGAGGCGTACCGGCAGCTCAAGCCGTTCGCCGCCTGGGGCGACGGCACGGAGGTTCTGGCCTCGGCCGGCATCGACGACGACGGACCGGGGGTGCTGACCGGGAAGACGGCGAAGACCCTCGCGAAGACCCTGGTAGCGGCGATGAGCCGGCACCGGGTGTGGGAGCGCGCGGACCTCGTCACCGCCTCCGCCGTGCCGCCGGCCTCCTGACGCACTGTCCCGCATCCATGCGGGCGCACGGCCGCCGGGGCTTCTCATCCCGTCGGCCGTGCCGGCCGGCCGGTACAAGTGCACGCGGAGTACGCGCGCTCCCGGCCGAGGGGGTTCGTCAGTGTCGAAGCGACGGCGGAAGCGACGACTCGCCCCGCTCCCGCACCGGCGGAGAGCCGCAGCCAGGTCCGGCGCGGCGGACCGGCCTTCTGCGCTTCTGATTCGGACCGGTGATCACGCCAGGATGTCGACCAACATCCCGGACCTCAGACGCCGAATTCGACCGCCACCACCACGGGAGCGCGTCGCATTACCGTATGCAGCATTCCTGCCTGATCCGTAGACGGAATTCGACGAAGCGCAAGCTGGCGCAATGAAAGATCAGCGGGCACAAGTGAGCTTGGCCCTTGTGCCCGGGCCCCGGCACAAGCTCAGACGCCGCTGCGAGCGCAGTCAGTGCATCACTGAAGTAGCTCCCGGGCTAGGAGCGAGCCCCCCAGAGCACCCGAGGGGCCAGCCAGCACCCCGCAGAGTTCGTCCCCGATAAACACCCCGGCGGATCGCCCGGGCGATGGACTGTGCTGCCCCCTCAGGCAGCGCGACCCCGCGCAGATCGACCACGAAGAAGCCGTCGCTCTCGGATGGATGCGTCACGATGAGCTCCTCACTGATACACACCAGCACGCCAGGGTCGTCACTTCCTGGTTGTCCGGTGAAGC
>NZ_JAOPWR010000129.1 GCF_025965585.1 Pseudonocardia sp. | reverse complement strand
CCCCGGCCCGCGGCCCGGCCGGCCGCGCCCGTGCCCGCCGGCCAGCGCCCCCTGCACGGCCTGCGCGACCCACGAGTTGAGCGACATGCCCTGCGCGGCGGCGGCCTGCTCCGCCTGCCCCTTGATCTGCTCGACGAGCCGGAGTGTGATGCGGGAGATGTCGCCCGCGTCGCCGCCCAGACCGCCACCTCCGAAGCCCCCGAAGCCCCCGAACCCGCCCGCGGGCGGCGCCGCCGGCTCGGGCTCGGGATCGCTGGTGGCGGTGGTGTCGACGGCCACGCGGACGTCGCGCCCGTCGAGCCGCACCTCGACGACGTGGTCGGGCAGAGCTGCCGTCACCTCGGCTGCGAGGTCGGAGAGGGCGCTCATGAGGGCCAGCCGGGCGGCGGGCTCGATGGCGGCGCCGAGCAGTGCAGCGGTGCGCTGCGTCTGCTCGTCGCCCGCCGCGGCGGCGGACGCGAGGTCCTCCCGCAGCTGCGTGACATACGTGCTCAGGTCCATGACGCCACTGTGACGTCATTCATGACGCCAGTCAAGGGCATGATGGTGTCAATGGGATGCCAGAGGAGCGTCATATGGCGTCACCGGGGCTCCCCGTTACCCTGCCGACATGCCGGAGATCGTGCCGCTGGGTGTCCAGCTCGTCGCCAAGACGGAGTTCGTCCCGCCCGCGGGCGTGCCGTGGACCACCGATGCCGACGGCGGTCAGGCGCTCGCCGAGTTCGCCGGGCGGGCCTGCTACCAGTCGTGGGGCAAGCCCAACCCGGCCACGGCCACCAACGCCGGCTACCTGCGCCACATCCTCGAGGTGGGCCACCTGTCCGTGCTGGAGCACGGCACCGTCAGCTTCTACCTGACGGGCGTGTCGCGGTCGCTCACCCACGAGCTGATCCGCCACCGCCACTTCTCCTACAGCCAGCTCTCGCAGCGCTACGTGCCCGAGCGCGACGCCGCGATGGTCGAGCCCGACGTCATCGCCGCCGATCCCGAGCTGCACGCGCTGTTCGGCGAGGCGGCCTCGGCCGCGGTCAAGGCCTACGAGGAGTTGCTCGCGGGCCTGGAGAAGCGCTTCGCCGACGAGCCCAACGCCACCCTGCGCCGCAAGCAGGCCCGGCAGGCGGCGCGCGCGATCCTGCCCAACGCCACCGAGACGCGCATCGTCGTCACCGGTAACTACCGCGCATGGCGCCACTTCATCGCGATGCGGGCCACCGAGCACGCCGACGTCGAGATCCGCGCCCTGGCCATCGAGTGCCTCCGCCAGCTGCAGCGCGAGGTGACCAACGTGTTCAACGACTTCGAGATCCAGTCGCTCGAGGACGGCACGGAGATCGCCTCCAGCCCGTTCGTCACGGAGGGGTAGTCACCGAGGGGTAGTGGACGGCGCCCCGCCGCCGGGCCCCGTATGTTCGCGGACATGACCTTGGCTGCCGACGAGCGCGCGGCGATCTGCGACGAGTTCGAGAAGGCGGGGCCCGACCGGCCCACGTTGTGCGAGGGCTGGACCACCCGCGATCTGCTGGCCCACCTGCTGGCGCGCGAGCGGCAGCCGTGGACGGGGGTCGGGATGTTCGTGCCCGCGCTGGCCGGCATCACGGAGAAGGCGATGGCCGACTACGCGGAGATGCCGTGGGCCGACATGGTCGCGCTGCTGCGCGCCGGTGCGCCGCCGTGGTCGCCGTTCCGCATCCCGGCCGTCGACGCGTTCGCCAACGGGGGCGAGCTCTTCGTCCACCACGAGGACGTCCGCCGCGGCGAGCCGGGCTGGGAGCCGCGGCCCGCCGAACCCGTGCGCGACGAGGAGCTGTGGACGTCGCTGAAGCGGATGGGCCGGATGCTCTTCCGCGGCGCCGCACCCGGGGTGGTGCTGCGCCGCCCGTCGGGGGAGCAGTACGTGGTCACCACCGGTTCCGGCGTGGTGACGCTGGTCGGCGAGCCGGGCGAGCTGGTGCTCTACGGATTCGGACGCGAGGCCGTCCGCGTGGAGTTCGAGGGCGCCCCGGCCGACGTCGCGGCCCTGAAGACGAGCAAGCGCGGCCTCTGAGACCGCGCGTGCGTGCGCGGTCCGGTCGGGCCCGAGCGGTACCGTCGGGACATGAGCATCGCCGCCGACCTGCGTCAGCCGGGCCGTCCGTTCGGCCGGGTCCTGACCGCCATGGTCACACCGTTCGACGCCGAGCGCGGGCTCGACCTCGCCACGGCCGAGGAGCTCGCATCGCACCTGGTGGACCTGGGCAACGACGGTCTGGTGGTCAACGGCACCACCGGTGAGGGGCCCACCACCTCCGATGCGGAGAAGTCGGAGCTCATCCGGGCCGTGGTGTCGGCGGTGGGTGACCGCGCCACGGTCGTGGCCGGCGCCGGCACCTATGACACGGCCCACAGCGTTCAGCTCGCGCGGGACGCGGAGAAGGCGGGTGCGCACGGGCTGCTGCTGGTCACGCCGTACTACTCACGGCCGCCGCAGTCGGGCCTCGTGCTGCATTTCACGGCCGTCGCCGACGCCACCGGGCTGCCGGTGATGCTCTACGACATCCCGCCGCGCAGCGTCATCCCCATCGAGCTGGAGACGTTTCAGCGCCTCGCCGAGCACCCGCGCATCGTGGCGGTGAAGGACGCCCGCAACGACCTGCGCGTCGGTACCGAGGTGCTGGCCACCACCACGTTGGCCTACTATTCGGGGGACGATCCCGTCAACCTGCCGTGGCTCTCGGTCGGGGCGGCCGGGTTCGTCAGCGTCACCGGTCATGTCGTGGCCGATCGATTGCGGGCCCTGATCGACGCCTTCGAGGCGGGCGAGGTCGACCGGGCCCGCGCGATCAACGCCTCGATGCTGCCCGTCCTCCGTGCGATGGGTCGTGTCGGGGGCGCGGTGTTCGCGAAGACGGCGCTGCGGCTGCGCGGGATGGATGTCGGCGAGACCAGGCTCCCGCTGCCCCCCGCCACCGAGGAGCAGATCGCGGCCATCGCGGCCGACCTGGGAGCGGCAGGTGTCGCGCTCGACCCCGCTGCGCTCGACCGTGCAGCACACACCCGCGCCGGGCGCGGCCACGGTGCCCTCGGGCAGCGGGCGGCCGTCGACCTCGGCGCCGAGGTCGCCTACCGGTGACCTCCCACCACTTGCGTCATGACGCCACGACGGCGTCACAAGATCAGCGGTGCGTCCGCAGGGTGCGCCGCATCCAGTACAGCGAGGAAGATTCTTGAGTCGTCCACCCGCACGACCCGACCGAAACCGGTCCGACCGCCGATCCCGCCCGAACCGGCGCGACCAGTCACGGTCCCAACCCCCCGTCGAGGAGCCGCTGCTCCCCGGCCTGCCCACCGAGCCGCCCGGGCCGCTGCCCGAGGGCGCGCTCCGCGTCGTGGCGCTCGGGGGCATCTCCGAGATCGGCCGCAACATGACGGTCTTCGAGCACGACGGGCGGCTGCTCATCATCGACGCCGGCGTACTCTTCCCGGACGCCGACGCGCCCGGCGTCGACCTGATCCTGCCGGACTTCCGGCCGATCCTCGACCGCCTCGGCGACATCGACGCCCTGGTGCTCACGCACGGCCACGAGGACCACATCGGCGCCGTGCCCTACCTGCTGCGCGAGCGGCCCGACCTGCTCGTCGTCGGCTCGCCGTTCACGCTCGCGCTGGTGGCGGCGAAGTGCAAGGAACACCGCATCACGCCGCACATGCTCGAGGTCAACGAGGGCGACCGACTGCGTCACGGCTCGTTCGACTGCGAGTACTACGCGGTGAGCCACTCCATCCCGCAGTGCCTCGCGGTGGCCGTCCGTACGCCCGCGGGCGTCATCCTGCACACCGGCGACATCAAGCTCGACCAGCGCCCCCTCGACGGCCGGCTCACGGACCTGCCCGGGTTCAGCCGGCTCGGTGACGAGGGCGTGGACCTGTTCCTGTGCGACTCCACCAACGCCGACATCCCCGGCGTCTCGCCGTCCGAGGCGACGCTCCGCGCGCCGCTCGCCGCCGCGATCGAGCAGGCCCTCGGCCGGGTGTTCGTGGCCTGCTTCGCCAGCAACGTCCACCGCGTGCAGCAGATCATCGACGGCGCGGTGATCCACCGGCGCAAGGTCTGCCTGATCGGCCGTTCGATGCTGCGCAACATGGAGATCGCCACCGACCTGGGCCTGCTCACCGTGCCCGACGGCACGATGGTGTCCCTCGACGACGTCGACGAGATCCCCGACGACGAGCTGCTGGTCATCTGTACCGGGTCGCAGGGCGAGCCGATGGCGGCGCTGTCGCGGATCGCCCGCGGCGAGCACCGCACGTTCCAGATGCGCTCGTCGGACACGGTGATCCTTTCCAGCTCGCTCATCCCCGGCAACGAGCACGCGGTGTTCGGCGTGGTCAACCGGCTGCGCCGGGCCGGCATCAAGGTGGTCGACAACCGCAACTCCACCGTGCACGTCTCCGGGCACGCGTACGCGGGTGAGCTGCTGTTCCTCTACAACGCGGTACGGCCGAGCAACGTCATGCCGGTGCACGGCGAGTGGCGCCACCTGCGTGCCAACGCCGAGCTCGCCGAGCAGACGGGCGTGACCAACGAGGCCGTCGTGGTGACGGAGAACGGCATCACCGTCGACCTCATCGACGGCAAGGCCATGATCACCGGCCGGATACCGGTGGGTCGTGCCTACGTCGACGGCGTCTCCACCGGCGACATCGAGCAGCCCACGCTGGCCGACCGTCTCGTCCTCGGCGAGGGCGGCTTCATCTCCATCACGGTGGCCATCGACGCCACGACCGGCCGCGCGGTGTCGTCGGCCACGCTGTCGGGCCGCGGGTTCTCCGAGGACCCGAAGGCACTCGAGGCGGTGCTGCCGCTGGTGGAGGCGGAGCTCGCGCGCACCGAGTCCGACGGCATCACCGACACCCACCGCATCGCGCAGCAGGTGCGCCGCGTGGTGGGCAAGTGGGTGGGGGAGACCTACCGCCGCCGCCCGATGATCGTGCCGACGGTCATCGCGGTCTAGCCACCCGCTCCGGCACCGTCCCTGATCGCCGCCGGCCGCACCCCGGCGTCCCCCTCGGGGCGCCGAGGTGTGGCCGGCTGTGGCCGGCGTGTCCGGGGCTACGGGCGGGGGTCCACCGGATCCTTGCCGGGCGGCAGGTTGGACAGGTCCGGCGCGATCACGGTGCGCTCCTCGGAGTCGGGGAGCCCGAGGTGCGGGCCGCCCTCGGCGTCGAGCACGAGGTCGTAGCTGCCGGGGACGAGCGTCTGGCCCTTGAAGAACGGCGGGTTGACCCGGCTGTAGACGAGCATCAGCACGCCGCCCAGCACGAGCGCGCCGATGCCGATCACGAAGACCCCGCCGATGCCGAACACGACGGTCTCGCCGCCGGCGGGGTTCGCGTAGCCGATGCTCGCCTCGATGAACGCGCCGAGCAGCGTCAGCCCGCCGAGGCCGGGCAGTACGCCCTTCGTCCACAGGTTCCGGCCCTGGAGGTGCTTGCGGTAGTACCAGACGCATGCGAAGCCGGTCAGCCCGTAGTAGAAGGCGATGAGCAGCCCGACGGCCGCGATGGAGTCGGCCAGCACGTTCTGGCTGATGAGGGTCAGCCCGACGTAGAAGACGACGGACACGCCGCCCATCGCCCACGTCGCGTAGCTGGGCGTGAGGTACTTCGGGTGGATCCTCGCGAAGCGCTCGGGGATGGCCCGGTAGGCGCCCATCGACAGCGCGGCGCGGGCCGTCGGCAGGATCGTGGTCTGCGTGGACGCGGCCGACGACGTCAGCACGGAGATGATCAGCAGGATGACGAAGAGCTTGCCGACGCCGGAGTCGCCGAACACCGCCGGCCCGACGGCGGCGAACACGTCGCCGGAGTTGTCGGGGTTGCCCAGGCCGATGCCCGTGGTGCCGGTTCCGGCGAAGGCGACCGTGGCCACCGTGACCAGCACGTAGGTCACGAGCAACAGGAGCGTGGACAGCACCGCGGCGCGCCCGGGGGTCTTGCCGGGGTCGTCGCTCTCCTCGTTGACGGCTACCGCCGTGTCCCAGCCCCAGTAGAGGAACACGGCGATGAGGATGGCGTCGACGATGTCGGAGACGCCCAGCCCGTCGGGCCACAGCCACGCGATGCTCGGGACCATCGATCCGGTCGGTGCGGTACCCGCGAACACCTTGACCAGCGCGATCACGGCGAAGACCGCGAGCACCACGAGCTCCACGCCGAGCAGCGCGTACTGCAGCCGGGCGGAGATCTCGATGCCGCGGTAGCAGATGTAGGTCATCACGGCGATCCAGATGACGCCGGCGACCGTGGTCCACAGGGTGCTGCCGGACAGATCGGTGAGCCCGAAGAGCTCGAACGTGTACTGGCCGGCGATCTGCGCGAGGTTGGCCATGACGATCACGTCTGCGGCGATGATGCCCCAGCCGCCGAGCCAGCCCATCCACGGGCCGAACGCGCGTCCGGCCCAGGTGAACGTGGTGCCGCAGTCGGGCTCGGCCTCGTTGAGCTCCCGGTAGGCCACCGCGATGAGGTACATCGGGATGAATGCGATCAGCATGATCGACGGCGACTTCTCGCCGGCGATCACGACGATCAGCCCGAGGCTGGCCGCGAGGCTGTAGGCCGGTGCGGTCGACGCCATGCCGATGACGACGCTGGACAGGAGCCCGAGGGCGCCGCCCTTCAGCCCCTTGTCGCCGGGCGCGCTCCCGAACCCTGCCACCTCGGAGGACGTCTCCGTGCTCATGCTGCCTCCCCGGGCTTACGATCACCTGACGGGGGCAGACTAGAGCGCGGATCGACGTATTTCGAGGCTCTGATGGAGCAACTCGATGAAATCAGTGTTTCTCGGCGTCCTTTGCAACGGAATCCCTTGACGGATGCCCTGTATGTCTGGTCACGCCGTGGTCGCACGCCGCCGGCGCGCGGCGAGGACCTGACCCGCGACCACCACGATCTGCGCGGCGGTCGGAGCTCTGCTGCGGAATCCTCATGTCGGAGCGGTATCTGACCCTGAAATTCGTGTTGAAGAGAGGATCGGACAACGAAATGAGTTCCACAGATCCCCTCGCGTCGCCTACTCTCGGTCGGGTGACCGCCGTAGCACCCCACGCCCTGCTCGACGACGTCGGCAAGGCGATCGTCGAGCAGCTGCAAGAGGACGGCAGGCGGCCCTACGCCACGATCGCGAGGGCCGTGGGCCTGTCGGAGGCCGCCGTCCGCCAGCGGGTGGCCCGGCTGCAGGAGGCCGGCGTCATCCAGATCGTCGCCGTCACCGATCCGCTGCAGCTCGGATTCCGACGGCAGGCGATGGTCGGGGTGCGGGTCGACGGCGACGTCGTGGTCTGCGCCGACGCCCTGGCCGCGATGCCCGAGGTCGACTACGTCGTGATCACGGCCGGCAGCTTCGACGTGCTGGCCGAGGCGATCTGCGAGGACGACGAGCACCTGCTGGAGCTCGTCGGGAGGCGGATCCGGGCCCTGCCCGGCGTCCGCAGCACGGAGACGTTCGTCTACATGAAGCTGCACAAGCAGCACTACAACTGGGGAACCCGATGACAGGGCCGAGCACGACACCGATGGGCACCGTGCGCACGGACGCGGTCCGCGACCACCTCTGGATGCACTTCACGCGCCACTCGTCCTTCGCCGACGGCGGGGCGCCGCCGATCATGGTGCGGGGGGAGGGCTGCCGCGTCTGGGACGACGCGGGCAAGAGCTACCTGGACGGTCTCGCGGGCCTGTTCACGGTGCAGGTCGGGCACGGGCGCCGCGAGCTGGCGGAGGTGGCGGCGAAGCAGGCGTCGGAGCTGGCGTTCTTCCCGCTGTGGTCCTACGCGCACCCGGCGGCGATCGACCTGGCCGAGCGGCTCGCGCACCACGCCCCGGGCGATCTGAACCGGGTGTTCTTCACCAGCGGCGGCGGCGAGGCCGTCGAGAGCGCGTGGAAGCTCGCCAAGCAGTACTTCAAGCTCACCGGCAAGCCTTCGAAGACCAAGGTGATCAGCCGGGCCATCGCCTACCACGGCACCCCGCAGGGGGCGCTCGCGATCACGGGCGTGCCGGAGATGCGCGCGCCGTTCGAGCCGCTGGTGCCCGGCGCGTTCAAGGTGCCGAACACCAACGCCTACCGCGCGCCCGGCGAGCTCGAGGGCAAGGAGTTCGGCATCTGGGCCGCCGACCGCGTGGAGGAGGCGATCCTCGCCGAGGGCGCCGACACCGTCGCCGCGGTGTTCGTCGAGCCCGTCCAGAACGCCGGCGGCTGCTTCCCGCCGCCGCCCGGGTACTTCGAGCGGCTGCGCCGGATCTGCGACGCCCACGACGTGCTGCTCGTGTCCGACGAGGTGATCTGCGCTTTCGGCCGGATCGGCTCGATGTTCGCCTGCGACGACTTCGGCTACGTCCCCGACATCATCACCTGTGCCAAGGGCATGACCTCGGGCTACTCGCCGATCGGCGCCATGATCGCGAGCGACCGCCTGTTCGAGCCGTTCAGCCACGGCGACACGACCTTCCTGCACGGCTACACGTTCGGCGGCCACCCCGTCTCCGCCGCGGTGGCGATGGCCAACCTCGACATCTTCGAGCGCGAGGGCATCAACGCCCACGTCAAGGAGCAGTCGCCGGTGTTCCGCGCGACGCTGGAGAAGCTGCTCGACCTGCCGATCGTCGGTGACGTCCGCGGCGAGGGCTTCTTCTTCGGCATCGAGCTCGTCAAGGACAAGGTCACCAAGGAGACCTTCGACGACCACGAGAGCGAGCGCCTGCTGCGCGGGTTCCTCTCCGGCGCGCTGTTCGCCAACGGGCTCTACTGCCGCGCCGACGACCGCGGGGATCCCGTCGTCCAGCTCGCACCGCCGCTGATCGCCGGCCCGGCCGAGTTCGACGAGATCGAGCAGATCCTGCGTGGCGTGCTGGGGGAGGCATGGGCCCGGCTCTGAGCCTCTGGCACGAGCAGGTCGCCGCAGACGGTGACCTGCTCACCCCGCGCCCGGCCCTGGACGGAGACACCGAGGCCGACGTGTGCGTCGTCGGCGCCGGCTACACCGGCCTGTGGACGGCGTACGCGCTGCTGCAGGCCGATCCGGGACTGCGCGTCGTCGTCGTGGAGAAGGAGACGGCGGGCTTCGGCGCCAGCGGCCGCAACGGCGGGTGGTGCTCGGCGCTGTTCCCCGCGAGCACGGCGAAGCTCGCCCGTCTGCACGGGCGGGACGCGGCGGTCGCCCTGCGCACCGTCATGCGCGGAACCGTCGACGAGGTGGGCAAGGTCGTCGCGGAGGAGGACATCGCCTGCGACTGGCGCAAGGGCGGCACCGTCGTACTGGCGCGGACGCCCGTGCAGCTCACCCGGGCCCACGCCGAGGTCGCGGAGGAGGCCGGGTGGGGCGTCGACCCGCTGGAGCTCCTCGGCGCCGCCGAGGCGTCCGCGCTGGTAGGGGCTTCGTGCGTGCTCGGGGCCACCGTCTCGCCCGACTGCGCCCGCGTACAGCCCGCCCGGCTCGTCCGGGGGCTGGCACGGGCCGTCGAGCGGCGGGGCGGACGGATCGTCGAGGGCACGACGGCGCTGTCGATCGGGCCACGACGGGTCGTCACCGATCGCGGTGTCGTGCGGGCCGTCGCCACCGTGCGCGCGGCCGAGGCCTGGGCCGCGGAGCTGTCCCCGCGGTCCGTCGCGCCGGTGTACTCGCTCATCGTGGCCACCCGGCCGCTGCCGGCGTCGTTCTGGGACACCGCCGGGCTCGCCGGCGGCCAGACGTTCTCCGACCACCGCCACCTCGTCGTCTACGGCCAGCGCACGGCCGACGACCGGCTCGTGTTCGGAGGCCGCGGCGCGCCGTACCACTGGCGGTCGCGGATCCGGCCGGAGTTCGACCGTGACGACCGGGTGTTCGCCGGGCTCCGCGCCGCGGCCACCGACCTGTTCCCGGCCCTGCGTCCGGACGACTTCACCCACGCGTGGGGCGGTCCGCTGGGCATCGCGCGGGGCTGGCATGCGGGCGTGGGGTTCGCCGGGGGGACGGGCTGGGCCGGGGGCTACGTCGGCGACGGTGTCGGCACGGCGAACCTCGCCGGCCGCACGCTCGCCGCGCTGATCCTCGGCCGCGACGACCCGCTGACGACCATGCCGTGGGTGGGGCACCGGTCCCGGCGCTGGGAACCCGAGCCCCTGCGTTGGCTGCTGGTGAACGCCGGACTGCGCCTGATGACGCTGGCCGACGGCGAGGAGAAGCTGACGGGCCGCCCGAGCGTGATCGCGACGACGCTCTCGCGCGCCCTCGGCGGCTGACACGCCCGGTCGGGGTCACGGAAGTCGGAAGGCCGGGTCTCCCGTGATGTCCTGCGTGTCCATCTGGGCCTTCTGGAGCTTGCCTGCGTAGTCCCAGTTCATCGACTGCCACCTCGTGAACTGGTCGAGCACCCAGACCCCGGACTGGCGGCTGCCGTTGCCCGAGCGGCCGTTGCCGCCGAAGGGCAGGTGGGCCTCGGCGCCGGACGTCGAGTTGTTGACGCTCACCATCCCCGCGCTCACGCGCTCCCGGAACCGGAACGCGTGCACCGGCGTGGAGGTGTAGATCGACGCCGAGAGGCCGTAGCCGTGGCCGTTGGCCAGCTCGACCGCCTCGTCGAACGTGCTGAACGGCGCCACGCCGACGATCGGGCCGAACGTCTCCGTGCCGTACAGCGCGTCTCCGGCGCGGACGCCGTCGACGATCGTCGGGTGGGCGTAGAGGCCGGCGAGGTCGCCGGTGAACCCGGCGCGCGGGTTGCCTGCCGTGATCCGGCCCGTGCCCGACGACCCGAGCACGGTGTGGTGCGGCTCGATCAGCCCGAGGTGCTTCTCGAAGCCCTCCAGGAAGCGCTCGGAGATCATCGGGCCGTACAGGACGTCACCCGTGGGGTCACCGATCACCGCCCCGCGCACGGCGGCGTCGAAGCGCGCCAGGAACTCGTCGTGCACCGACTCGTGGACGATCACCGTGCCCAGCGACGTGCAGCGCTGCCCGGCTGTGCCGAACCCGGAGAACAGCGCGCCCTCGACGGCCAGGTCGAGGTCGGCGTCGGGCATGACGACCAGCGGGTTCTTGCCGCCCAGCTCCAGACAGGGGTTCTGCAGGTGCCGCCCGGCGAGCTCGCCGATCCGGACGCCGACGGCCGACGAACCGGTGAAGCCGATCTTCTGCACGAGTCCGGCGTCGAGCGCCTGGGACAGGCCGTCGAAGGTGGCGGGACCGTCGGCGAGCACCGAGTTCAGCACGCCGTCGGGCAGGCCGCCGCGCACGAATACCTCGGTGAACGCCTGCGCTATCGCCGGGGTGTACTCGGCCGGCTTCCACACCACGGAGTTGCCGCAGAGCAGCGCGGGCACGAGGTACCAGGACGGCACCGCAACGGGGAAGTTGCCGGCCGTCACGATCGCCGCGACGCCGACGGGCACACGGAAGGTGAACAGCTGCTTGTCTGGCATCTCGCTGGGCACGGTCTGCCCGTAGAGGCGGCGGCCCTCGCCGGCGAAGAACGAGCAGGTGTCGATCACCTCCTGCACCTCGCCGCGGGCCTCGGCCAGTGGCTTGCCGAGCTCGCGGGTGACGATCCGCGCGAGCGCCTCCTGGTTGGCCTCGACGAGCCGGCCGATGCGCTCGACCACCCGCCCGCGCACCGGCGCCGGGGTGGCGGCCCAGGCGCGCTGGGCGTCGCGGGCCACCGCACATGCCTCGACGAACTGCGCCGTGTCCCCGAGCAGGGCGGTGGCGACGGTGGCGCCGGTGGAGGGGTCGACGGAGGCGAGCAGGCCGCCGGGGGCGTCGTCGCGCCAGGCGCCCGCGATGTGGGAGCCCACGGTCGCGCTCACGCCGTCACCGCCTTCCGGATCGCCTCGACCGCGAGCGTGAGCTCGTCCTCGCCGATCGTCAGCGCGGGGCGCAGGCGGATCGAGCGCTCGCCTCCGGCCAGGATCAGGACGTGGGCCTCGTGCAGCCGGCGCAGCACCGCGGCCCGTTCCTCGGGGGTGGGCAGGTCGAAGGCCACGAAGAGGCCTCTCCCGCGGACGTTGTCGATGCCGGGGACGGCGCGCAGGTCGTCGAGCAGCCGCTTGCCCAGCAGCCCCGCCCGCTCGATCAGCCCCTCGTCCTCGATCACCTCGAGCTGGCGGCGCGAGCGCACCATGTCGGTGAGGTTGCCGCCCCAGGTGGAGTTGATCCGCGACGACACGGCGAACACGTTGTCGGGCACCTCGTCGACCCGGCCGCCGGCCATGATCCCGCAGACCTGCACCTTCTTGCCGAACGCCACGACGTCGGGCTGGACGCCGAGCTGCTGGTACGCCCACGGGGTGCCGGTCATGCCGCAGCCGGTCTGCACCTCGTCGAGGACGAACAGGGCGTCGTGCTCGTGGCACAGCGCCTGCATCGCCCGGAGGAACTCGGCACGGACGTGGTTGTCGCCGCCCTCGCCCTGGATCGGCTCGGCGATGAAGCACGCGATGTCGTGCGGGTGCCCGGTGAACGCGGCGCGGGCCTGGGCGATCGCCCGCTGCTCGGCGATCTGCACGGCGTCGAGGTCCATCGGGAACCGGATCGCGGGAACGTCGATGCGGGGCCAGCCGAACGTCGGGAACAGCGCGGTCTTCACCGGATCGGTGTTGGTGAGCGAGAGCGTGTAGCCGCTGCGCCCGTGGAACGCCTTGCGCAGGTGCAGCACCTTCGTGCCCCACTGCGCCGGCCGTCCGTGCAGGGCGTTGTGGCGGCGCTTCCAGTCGAACGCCACTTTCAGCGCGTTCTCGACGGCGAGCGCGCCACCCTCGACGAAGAACAGGTGGGGGAGCGCGGGATCGCCGAGCACCCGGCTGAACGTGTCCACGAACTCGGCCATCTGCGTCGTGTAGATGTCGGAGTTCGACGGCTTGTTGACCGCCACCTCGGCCAGCTCGGCGAGGAACGCGGGATCGTCGGCCAGCGCGGGGTGGTTCATCCCCAGCGGTGACGAGGCGAAGAAGCTGAACAGGTCGAGGTGACGGGTCCCGTCACGGGCGTCGACCAGCCAGGGCCCGCGGCTGGCGCGGGTGTCCAGTACGAGGTCGAAGCCGTCGACCAGCAGGTGCCGGCGCAGCGTGTCGTGCACGCGGTCCGGTGTGATGGCGGCCATGCGTCAAGTGTTCTGACGCGATCCTGACGGGTCACGACGCCGAGCGTCGGCATGACCCGGCGAAGTGCCACGATGTGGCCCGTGCCACCGACGGATCGTCAGCTCGACGACCTGGACCTCCGCCTGCTCACCCTGCTGGCCGCCGACGGCCGCGCCACGATGGCCGATCTCGGACGCGCCGTCGGGCTGTCGCGGACGGCGGTGCTCGCCCGCGTGCAGCGCCTGGAGCGCGACGGGGTGATCCGCGGCTACCGGGCCGACGTCGCGCTGCCCGGGGTGGCCGCCGCCCACCGCGCCCGCGTGGGGCTGGTGATCCGCACCCCGGACGTCGCGGGCTACGTCCGGCGCCTCGCCGCCCTGCCCGGGGTGGGTGGGATCGAGACGGTGACGGGGGAGTACGACCTGATCGTGCTGGTCACGGCGTCGAGCGGGGCCGAGCTCGACGCCGTGCTGGACCGCGTGGCCGGGTGGCGTGAGACGGTGCGCACCACCACGTGGGTGGTGCTCAAGCGCTACGACTGACGCTCGGGGGTCAGCGTTCTCTCCATGATCACCGTTCGGGTGCATCCGCGGCCACATGTGGCCGTCGGTGCGCCGAACCGGTGATCGTGGGCGCGGGTGGGTGACGGAGCAGGGGTGCGTCGGTCACCGGATCATGCCGCCGTCCCCGATACCGTGGACCCATGGCTGGACGGACGACCGCAAGCGGCGGTAGCAGGAGCACCGCGGCGCGGTCGACTTCTCGCGGCTCGGGTGCCCGCAAGCCCGCCGCCCGCCGCCCGTCGAACGGCAGGCGCCCCGCCCCGCGCAAGCCCCCGCCCCGCAAGGGCCCGGACCTCATCGACCGCGGGATCGACGGCGTCGGCCGCGGCATCGCGCGGCTCGGTCGTTCCGCCGGACGCGCCATGGGGCGCACCCGTGAGCTCGACCCCGCCCACCGCCGCGACGGTATCGGCGTCGCCCTGCTGGTGTTCGCGGTGGTCAGCGCGGCCGGGATCTGGTGGGGGGCCGGCGGTCCGGTGGGCCACGCGCTGTCCACGGCGATCGGGTTCGTCGTCGGGCTCGGGTCCGCGGTGCTGCCGGTGCTGCTGGCCGTGGTCGGCGTGGTGCTGCTCGCCACGCCGCCGCATCCCGAGGCGCGCCCGCGTGTCGCCGTCGGCACCCTGCTGCTCGCCCTCGGCGTGCTGGGGCTCGTGCACCTCGTCGCCGGACGGCCCGACCAGCCGTCACGCTGGGCCGAGGGAGGCGGCGCGATCGGCTACGTCGCCGCGACGCCGCTCGCCACCGGCCTGACCGGCTGGGTCGCCGTCCCCGTGCTCGTGCTGCTGTCGGGCTACGCGTTCCTCGTGCTCACGGCCACGCCGTTCCGCGAGGTGCCGAACCGGTTCCGTCGCCTGCTCGGCCAGCCGGTCGACGACGACGCGACCGACGAGGACGCCGAGCTGACCGCCGCTCCGGCCGAGGACCCGGTAACCGAGACCCCGCCCGCCGCGGTGCGCCGCCCGTCTCGCCGCCGGCAGGCCACCCGCGTGGCCGATCTCTTCGCCGACGACTCCGCTGACGGCGCCGCGCCCACCCCCGTCCCGGACGAGGCGCCCGTGCCGCCCGTCGAGGAGGCGGTGGCCCCGCCCCGCAAGCGGACGCCGCCCGCCGCCGTGCCCGCGACCCCGCCCGTCGTCGAGCCGGAGCCCCAGGGCGAGGTCGGCGAGCAGCTGCGGCTGGTCGTCCAGAGCCGTGAGGGCGAGCCGCCCTATCTCCTGCCGCCCAGCGACCTGCTGCCGTCGGGCCCCGTGCCCAAGACCCGCAGCAGCGCCAACGACGCGATGATCGAGCGCATCACCGGCGTGCTCGAGCAGTTCTCCATCGACGCCCAGGTCACCGGCTTCACCCGCGGCCCGACCGTCACGCGCTACGAGATCGAGCTCGGCCCGGCCGTCAAGGTCGAGAAGATCACCCAGCTGACGAAGAACATCTCCTACGCGGTGGCCACCGACAACGTGCGGATCCTGGCGCCGATCCCGGGGAAGTCGGCCGTGGGCATCGAGGTGCCCAACACCGACCGCGAGATGGTCCGCCTCGGCGACGTGCTGCGCAGCGGCACCGCGCGGGCCGAGCAGCACCCGCTCGTCGTCGGGCTGGGCAAGGACATCGAGGGTCACTTCCTCACGGCCAACCTCGCGAAGATGCCGCACCTGCTGGTGGCCGGCTCGACGGGCTCCGGCAAGTCGAGCTTCGTCAACTCGATGCTGGTGTCGCTGCTGAGCAGGGCCACGCCGGACGAGGTCCGGATGATCCTCATCGACCCCAAGATGGTGGAGCTGACGCCCTACGAGGGCATCCCGCACCTCATCACGCCCATCATCACCCAGCCGAAGAAGGCCGCGTCCGCGCTGGCCTGGCTGGTGGAGGAGATGGAGCAGCGCTACCAGGACATGCAGGTCAACAAGGTCCGCCACGTCGACGAGTTCAACCGCAAGGTGCGCAACGGCGAGATCACCGCGCCGCTGGGCAGCGAGCGGGAGTACCGGCCCTACCCCTACATCCTGTGCATCGTCGACGAGCTGGCCGACCTCATGATGACGGCGCCGCGTGACGTCGAGGACGCGGTCGTCCGCATCACGCAGAAGGCGCGTGCGGCCGGCATCCACCTGGTGCTCGCCACGCAGCGCCCGTCCGTCGACGTCGTCACCGGCCTGATCAAGACGAACGTGCCGTCGCGGCTCGCGTTCGCCACGTCGTCGTTGACGGACTCGCGGGTCATCCTCGACCAGCCCGGCGCCGAGAAGCTCATCGGCATGGGCGACGCGCTGTTCCTGCCGATGGGGGCGGGCAAGCCCGTCCGCATGCAGGGCGCGTTCGTCGGCGACGAGGAGATCTCCGCGGTCGTCACGTTCGCCAAGGACCAGGCCGAGCCCACCTACACCGACGGCGTCACGGCGCAGAAGGCCGGCGAGAAGAAGGAGGTCGACGCCGACATCGGCGACGACCTCGATCTCCTGCTGCAGGCCACCGAGCTGATCGTCACCTCGCAGTTCGGGTCGACATCGATGCTGCAGCGCAAGCTGCGCGTCGGGTTCGCGAAGGCCGGCCGGCTGATGGACCTGTGCGAGTCGCGCGGCGTCGTCGGACCGTCGGAGGGGTCGAAGGCCCGCGACGTCCTCATCAAGCCCGACGAGCTCGAGAGCGTCCTGTGGCTCATGCGGGGTGGCGGAGGTCCGGAGCCCGACGAGGACTGATGAACGTGCGGTGCAATCGGCGACGGTGAGTGACTGATATCACCGCAATTTACTCCAACTTCAGGGTCGAGGGTGCCATCGGTCACGCGGCGTGTCAGAGTGTCCCGCACGGCCGCGCCCGGCCGGAGCACCCCGACGACGAAGGAGTTCCAGGAGATGTTCTGGAGCAAGCGCCGGAGCGGCAACCGTGGTGGCGTCAGCGGCGGCCGGCAGGCCCTCATGCCGATCCCGCTGACCGGCGGTCTGCTCAGCGGCGAGGTTCGTGACGACGAGGGTAAGCCGCTTCCCGGCGCCGAGGTGTCGATCTTCGATCGGTCGAGCAAGCGCGTCGCCCGCTCGGACACCGACGCGTACGGCTTCTTCGCCGCGGCGGTCGTGCCCGGCAGCTACCGCATCCAGGCCGAGGCGGGCGGCTACCAGAGCCTCTACGAGCGCACCGACGTCGAGTGGGGCACCCACCGCCCGCTCGGCCAGCTCACCCTCGTCCCGGACGAGACGTTGACGGTGCCGTCGGCCGGCATCTACGAGATCGACCCCGACCACTCCTCGATACGGTTCGTGGCCCGCCACATCGCGATGTCGAAGGTCTACGGGCAGTTCCAGGAGTTCAGCGGGCAGATCCGCATCGCCGAGCCGTTCGAGGACTCGCAGATCGAGGTGCTGATCGAGGCCGCGAGCGTGTTCACCAACGTCGAGGCACGCGACAACCACCTGCGCTCGTCCGACTTCCTCGACGTCGAGCGCTACCCGAAGCTGCATTTCACCAGCCACCGCTTCAGCCGTCCCGGCGGCAACCGGTGGCTGATCGACGGCGAGCTGACGCTGCACGGCATGACGAGCGACGTCCAGCTCGACACCACCTACCTGGGCATGCAGGAGTGGAACGGCGTCCGCGCGGGCTGCGTGGCCACCACCGAGCTGCACCGCGAGCACTTCACGGTCAACTGGCAGCAGATGCTGGCCCGGGGTGTGCCGGTGGTGGGCTCGACGATCCAGATCACCCTCGACGTGCAGGGCATTCTGCAGCAGTAGCTCGGGGCCCGCTCGCGGGTGGGATCAGGGCCGGGTGCGCTCGGCGATCCAGGCCGTGGCGGTCTGGCCGGCGAGGTCGCGGAAGTCGCGGGAGAGGTGCGCCTGGTCGACGTACCCGCCGTCGGCCGCCACCTCGGCCAGCGACGGCCGCGACGCGCCGCGCAGGCGGTCGCAGGCCCGTTCGAAGCGGATCACGCGGGCCGCGGCCTTCGGGGCGAGGCCCGTCTCGGCGCGGACGTGCTCGGCCAGGTGGCGCCGGCTCCAGCCGACCTCGGCGGCGAGGTCGGCGATCCGCAGGTTGCCGCCCGTCTCCTCGAGGCGGTGCCAGGCGTAGCCGACCTCGGGGCGCACCTCCCGGTCGCCGCGGCCGCGGGCGGCGAGCGCGCCCAGCTCGGCGTCGAGCACCGCGAAGCGCTCCGGCCAGGTGGGGGTCGACGCCAGCCGGTCGAGCAGCCGGCCGGCCCGGCTCCCGAGGAGGGCACCGAGGTCGACGACGTCGCCCGCCAGGTCGCCTGCCCGCACACCGAGCAGCGCGCGGGCGCCCCGCCAGGTCAGGCGCAGCTGGATGCCGGTCTGCGGCTCGCCCTGTGCGATGAGGGCCGGGCGGTCGTGCAGCCCGCCGACCAGCGCCGCGTACCGGCCCGGGGGCTTGGCCGGGTCGGCGCTGGTGAGCATGGCGACGACGCCGTCGAGGCAGAGCAGGAACGGCAGGTGCGCACCGGGGACGCCGTGGTGGACGCCGGGCGGCCCGGCCTCCGTGCGGTAGCCGGTGCAGGTGCTCACCCAGGGTCGCAGCGCGGGCGTGGGCCGGTGCCGGCGCAAGCCTGCGTCCGGGGCTGCGTCCGGGGCTGCGGTCGGGGCGACCATGTCCGCAGGCTACCGGCGGCGGCCCGAGGTCGGGCACGGAGAACGTAGCCGCAACGGTGTCATCCGGGAGGTGTGAGCCGCATGATCATCCGTACGTTGCCCAGGGTGTTCGGCTTGACGTGCGCGAGGTCGAGGAACTCCGCCACGCCCGCGTCGTAGGACCGCAGCATCGCCGCGAACACGTCGGGCTCCACCGGTGTGCCGTCGATCTCGGCGAACCCGTGGCGGGAGAAGAACTGCTTCTCGAACGTCAGCACGAACAGCCGGAGCAGCCCCAGCTCGCGGGCATTGGCGATGAGGGACGACACGATCGCGTGCCCCACCCCCTGCCCGACGACGCGCGGGTGCACCGCAACCGTGCGGATCTCGCCCAGGTCCTCCCACAGCACGTGCAGGGCACCGCAGCCGACGACCTCACCGTCGAGCTCGGCGACCAGGAACTCCTGCACCGACTCGTAGAGGGTGACGATCTCCTTGGCCAGCAGGACCCGGCCCGCGTAGTTGTCCACGAGCTGTTTGATCGTCGTCACGTCGGCGGTCCTGGCCCGCCGTACGGCCACCGTCGCCATGACGGGTCAGGCTAGATCATGGTGGGCGGATACCCTGGTGCCCGTGCCGGAAACCGCTCCACGTCGTGCTGCACTTCTCACCCTGGGCTGTGCCCGCAACGAGGTCGACTCCGAGGAGCTCGCCGGACGTCTGACCGGGTCGGGCTGGGAGCTGGTGGAGTCCGACGAGAAGCCCGACGTCATCGTCGTCAACACCTGCGGATTCGTCGAGCAGGCGAAGAAGGACTCCATCGACACGCTGCTGGCCGCATCCGACGCCGCGAACGGGGCGAAGGTCGTCGCGGTGGGGTGCCTGGCCGAGCGCTATGGCAAGGAGCTGGCCGACCAGCTCCCCGAGGCCGACGCCGTGCTCGGCTTCGACGCCTACCCCGATCTCGCGGAGCGCCTCTCCGACGTCATCGGCGGGCACGCCCCCGAGCCGCACGTGCCGGTCGACCGGCGCTCGCTGCTGCCGATCTCGCCGGTGGAGCGCCCCGCGGCCGCCGGCGACGTCGAGATCCCCGGCCACGCATGGGTGCCCAACCTCGCCCGCACGCGGCTGTCCGACGGCCCGGTCGCCAACCTCAAGCTCGCCTCCGGCTGCGACCGGCGCTGCGCGTTCTGCGCCATCCCGTCGTTCCGCGGCTCGTTCATCTCCCGGCCGCCGGACGACGTGGTCGCCGAAGCGGCGTGGCTGGGCATGCAGGGCGTGCGCGAGCTGGTGCTGGTCAGCGAGAACTCCACGTCCTACGGCAAGGACCTGCCCGGCGGCACGCGCGCGCTGGTGCGCCTGCTGCCCCGGCTGACACACGTGCCGGGCATCGACCGCATCCGCGTGTCGTACCTGCAGCCGGCCGAGATGCGTCCTGACCTCATCGAGGTCATCGCCACCACGCCCGGGCTGGCGCCGTACTTCGACCTGTCGTTCCAGCACGCGAGCCCGTCGGTGCTGCGCCGGATGCGACGTTTCGGCTCCCGGCCCGACTTCCTCGACCTCTGCGCGCGGATCCGCGCCCTCGCGCCGGAGGCGGGCATCCGCTCCAACGTCATCGTCGGCTTCCCCGGGGAGACCGAGCAGGACGTCGCGGAGCTCGAGGCCTTCCTGACCGGAGCGCGCCTCGACGCCGTGGGCGTGTTCGGCTACTCCGACGAGGACGGCACCGAGGCCGAGCACTACGACGACAAGGTGCCCGCCGAGGTGATCGCGGCCCGCGTCGAGCGCATCACGTCGCTCGTCGAGGAGCTGATGAGCCAGCGCGCCGAGGACCGCGTCGGCACCGAGGTCACGGTGCTGATCGAGGCCGAGGAGGACGACGACTTCGAGTGCACCGGCCGCGCCGCGCACCAGGCCCCCGAGGTCGACGGCGAGTGCGTGGTCGAGCGCGGGGCGGGGCTCCGGATCGGTGACCTGGTGCGCTGCGAGGTGGTCGGCACCGAGGGCGCCGATCTCATCGTGTCGCCGCGGGAGACGGTGCCGCGCAGCGCCCTGGGCGCGCGGGTCGAGGCCTCTGCGGGCGCCTCCCAGGACGCCGGATGACCACCGTGCCGTCGGGGCCACCACCGCTGCTGAACATCGCCAACGTCCTCACGGGCGTGCGGCTGGTGCTCGTGCCGGTGTTCCTGGCGGCGCTGTTCACCGACGGCGGCACCAACACGGGCTGGCGGCTCGTCGCGTCGGGCGTGTTCGCCCTCGCCGCCATCACCGACCGCTTCGACGGCGAGTTGGCCCGCAGCCGGGGCCTCGTCACGTCGTTCGGCACCATCGCCGACCCGATCGCCGACAAGGCGCTCATGGGCTCGGCGCTCATCGGGCTGTCGATGCTGGGCCAGGTGTGGTGGTGGGTCACCATCGTGATCATGGTGCGGGAGGTCGGCATCACGGTGCTGCGGTTCTCCGTCCTGCGCCACGGGATCATCCCCGCCAGCCGCGGTGGCAAGGCGAAGACGCTGGTGCAGACCGTCGCCATCGGGCTCTACGTCCTCCCGCTGGTGGAGCTCACGGGCCACGGAGGAGCCGTCGACGGGGCACGGGGCGCGGTGATGGCGGTGGCGGTCGTGCTGACCGTCGTCACCGGGATCGACTACGTGCTCAGGGCCGCTCGGTTGCGCTCGGCGTCCGCGTCGGCCTGACCTGGGGGGAGACCGCGTGTTCGCCGTGGGCGGACGCGACCGCCGTCCTCGTCCGGCGACGCGACGGGCCGATACTCGGTACGGTGATCTCACCGGCGCCCCGTCCGGTGGAGCACGAGGAGGGTTCGCATGGCGGTGCTGATGCGGGAGGCGATCGGCGGCACCCTGCGGCGGGCCCGTACCGCGCGCAGGCGCACTCTTCGTGACGTCTCGCGGCGTGCGCGGGTGAGCCTCGGCTACCTGTCCGAGGTGGAGCGCGGTCGCAAGGAGCCGTCGAGCGAGCTGCTCGCGGCGATCTGCGAGGCGCTCGACATCTCCCTGCCCGACCTGTTGACGGAGGCTGCCGACACCATCGCCGAGGCCATGGCCGCGGCACGTCCGCGCCGGCCCATCGGCCTGCGGCACATGGACCTGCGGCTCGCCGGTGCCGCCGACCCGCTCGACACGTCGGTGCCGGCCGCGGTCCCCACGCCCCTGCCGGTCGGCCCGGGTGGCCACCCCGTGGCCCCGCAGCCGGCCGTGCCTCAGCCCGTCGCCGGGGTGCGCGCCGCCGCTTGATCCTGATCCCACCTCGACGCCCGTCGTTCGCGACGGGCGTCGAGTCGTCTCCGGCCGGTAGCCTCGTGGTCCCGGTAGCCTCGATGTCAGGGTCGCCCCGACGGCGGTCTCCGGAAGATCCCCGATATCGTCGGCCCACGGTGGAAGCCGGACCGGTCGGGTGCCACGATGGGGGCGGCACGTCCGGCATCGGGGCCGGCACGCACGGACTGTAGATGTCGGACGGCGCTGGCAGAGCGGTGTCGCACTCGAAGGGGCGGAGCAGATGGCCAACGGTTTCACGAAGGCCTGGAAGTACCTGATGGCGCTGTTCTCGTCCAAGGTCGACGAGTACGCGGACCCGAAGGTGCAGATCCAGCAGGCCATCGAGGATGCGCAACGCCAGCACCAGGCGCTCTCCCAGCAGGCCGCGGCGGTGATCGGCAACCAGCGGCAACTGGAGATGAAGCTCAACCGCCAGCTCGGCGAGATCGAGAAGCTGCAGGCCTCGGCCCGTCAGGCGCTCGTGCTGGCCGACCAGGCGCGCGCCACCGGTGACGAGGTGAAGGCCGGGCAGTACGAGCAGTCCGCTCAGGCGTTCGCCACGCAGCTGGTCAGCTCCGAGCAGTCGGTGGAGGACCTCAAGACGCTGCACGACCAGTCGATCCAGGCCGCGGGGCAGGCCAAGACGGCCGTCGAGCGCAACTCGATGATGCTGCAGCAGAAGATCGCCGAGCGCACCAAGCTGCTCAGCCAGCTGGAGCAGGCGAAGATGCAGGAGCAGGCCGCCAACTCGCTGCGCCAGATGAGCGAGCTCGCCGCGCCGGGCAACACCCCGTCGCTGGAGGAGGTCCGCGACAAGATCGAGAAGCGCTACGCCAACGCCATCGGGTCCGCCGAGCTCGCGCAGAACTCGGTGCAGGGCCGGATGATGGAGGTCCAGGCGTCGGCGATCGACATGGCCGGGGCCAGCCGCCTCGACCAGATCCGCGCCTCCCTGCACGGCACGCCCGTGGCGGGCGAGGTCACCGCGGGCGAGGCGGCCCCGGCGCCGGCCACCCCGCAGATCAACACGCAGAAGCAGCCCGGCACCGCCTGAGCCGCCCCGAACCGCCCGACACCGCCCGTTCCCCGCTGGGGAGCGGGCGTCGTCGTGTGCGCCCATCCCACCCACGAGGCCCACACCCCCGAGTCGACACGAATCGGCCCGCGAGTCGCACAGGGTGTCGACTCGCGCCGCGTTGTGTCGACTCGCGGGGGGTCAGCGGCGGCGGGGGCGCGCGGGCGGGGTCGGGCCCGGCTGGCAGCGCGGGCACCAGTAGGCCACCCGCGCGTAGACGCCGTCGCCCTGCTCGCCCACGCGGACCCTCGTGCCGCAGCGGCGGCAGCGCTGCCCGCCGCGCTCGAACACCCAGTGCTGGTTGCGGCCCAGGTCGCCGGTGGTGGACTGCGCGGGCCGGTCGGCGTTGCGCAGCAGCAACTCCCGGGACAGGGCGATCAGCCCGGCGGGGTCGGGCACGTCGCGGGTGAGCGTCCACGGGGAGAGGCCGCGCAGGAAGCACACCTCGGTCTTGTAGAGGTTGCCGACGCCCGCCATCACGCGCTGCTCCAGCAGCACCAGCCCCACCTCCGACTCGCCGCGCGCGGTGAAGCGCCGCAGCGCCTCGGCGACGTGGTCGTCGGACCAGGCGGGATCGAGGAGGTCCGGGCCGAGGTGGCCGACGAGGCGGTCCTCCTGCTCGGTGGGCAGCAGATCCATGTCGTGCAGCGCGAACCCGACGGCGACCCGGTCGGCGGTCTCCAGCACGGCGCGGGCCTCGTGCGCGGGCCGCTGCCACGACATCCCGGGCCGGTAGAGGTGCCAGGAGCCGTCCATGCGGAAGTGGCTGTGCAGGCTTCGCCCGTCGTCGAAGCGGGTGAACAGGTGCTTGCCCAACGAC
>NZ_JAOPWR010000128.1 GCF_025965585.1 Pseudonocardia sp. | reverse complement strand
TAGCTGCCGGAGGGGACCGCCGCCATCAGCCGGTCGATCACCGACCGCATCTCGCCGAAGTCGGGCGTGGCGTGGCCGAGGACACCCAGCAGCATGACCGCGACGGGGCGCTCCAGGTCGAGGACGTCGCTCGCCCGCGCCATGATCTGCTCCGGGTCACGGACGTCGGCGTGCACGTAGGTGGTGGCGCCCTCGGGTGCGGTGTTCACCAGCAGTGTCCGGGCGTACGCCAGGACCAGCGGGTCGTTGTCGACGTACACGATGCGCGACGAGGGCGTGACCTGCTGGGCGACCTCGTGAGTGTTCTGCATCGTGGGCAGGCCGGTGCCGATGTCCAGGAACTGGTCGATGCCGGCCTCGCCGGCCAGGAACGTCACCGCACGGATGAGGAACTGCCGGGCCTGCCGGGCGATGTGCAGGATGTCGGGGTTCTGCGCGACGATCGCGTCGCCGACGGCGCGGTCGGGCGCGTAGTTGTCCTTGCCGCCCAGCCAGTAGTTCCACACCCGTGCCGGGTGCGGGATGTCGAACCTGATCTCGTTCGGGTCGGGCATGACCAGGTCTCCCGGGAGCGAGCTCGCAGCGGACGGGCCGGCCCCGTCAGGACAGCCGAGCGCTGATCCTGCCAGGTCCGACGGGGCGGCCGGACCGCACCCGCCACCTCGGCGTCGAAGCGGTCCATGAGCACGACGCTTCCGCCGAGCTGGTGCACCGAGGTGCACGGGCGCGGTCAGGTCGCGGGACGCAGGGCGACCTGCATCCTCTTGACCCCGTTGAACATGCTCGCCTCCAGCCGATCGGGCTCGCGCACGAGCCGCAGGTCGAGACCGCGGCGCAGGATCTCGGCGAACAGCGACCGCGCCTCCGCCCGGGCCAGGTGGGCACCCATGCAGAAGTGGACGCCCCAGCCGAACGTCAGGTGCTCGTTGGGGGCACGGTCGAGGACGAACCGGTCGGGATCGGCGAACATCCCCTCGTCGCGGTTGGCGCTGCCGAACCACAGCACGACCTTCTGTCCCGGCTCGATCACCCGGCCGTGCAGCACGATCCGCTCCAGCGCCGTGCGCCGCATGAACGCGACCGGCGTGACCCACCGCATCATCTCCTCGACACCGGCGGTGAGCAGGCCGGGATCGGCGCGCAGCCGCTGCCGCTCCCCCGGGAACTCGTTCAGGCCGAGCACCGCGCCGGAGATCAGGTGGCGCGTCGTCTCGTTGCCGGCCGCCATCAGGACGATGTAGTAGGCCGCCAGCTCCTCCCAGGTCAGCGGCTCGCCGTCGATCCGGCCGTGCACCAGCACGCTGACGAGGTCGTCGCGCGGTTCGGCGCGCCGGGCGTCGGAGAGGTCGCGGAAGTAGCCGAACAGGTTCTCCCGCGCGGTCTCGCGGGTGGCCTCGTCGGTGACGTACTCGGGATCCTGGATGTGGGCCTGGTTGCTCCATTCCGCGAGCTGGGGACAGTCCTGCGAGGGGACGCCGAGGATGCGCGCCAGCACCTCGATCGGCAGTCGCGCCGACACCGCGTGCACGAACTCGATGCCGGCGCCTGCGGCCTGTTCGTCCGCCGCCACCGCGTCGTCGACGATCCGGGTGATGGCCTCGTCGATCGCGGCCTGCCACTCCTTGATCTTGACGGCGCGCAGGTACCCGATGCCCACGCGCCGGAGCCGGCCGTGCCGCGGCTCGTCCATGTTGTGCAGGCTGTGCAGCTTTCCCTCCACCCGGCGCTCCGCGAGCTGGGTCCCCTCGGCACTGGAGAGCCGCACGTGGTCCAGAGCGGCGGCGCGGACGTCGGCGTAGCGCGTGAGCGACCAGAAGCCGCGGCCGCCGTCGTGCTCGTCGTTCCAGTGCAGGGGGTCGTGGGCGCGCAGCTCACGGAAGAGCTCGTGCTGCCGACCGGCGAGGTAGGGCCGCATGTCGGTCAGGTCGATCTGGTCGGCGACCTCGGCATCAGCCGTCACGATCCGCTCCTCAGGACGAGTGGTGGGCGGATATCAACCTATACAAAGGTCTGACCGAACGCTACGGTTCGCCGAGTCCCAGATCACAGTCGCCGGACCCGGAGGTCCTCAATGACAGACGCACCCGCCGCGCCGGCCGAGGCGGACGGCGCCACGTTCGAGCCGGTCGGCACCGGGCTCAACGTCACGGAGTTCCCCGAGCCGGTCGAGGGCCGGATCAAGTGGCTCGACTCCCCCGACGAGGTCATCGACTTCGTGGAGGAGACCGACGACATCGAGGACTACATCGTCATCGTCCGCGGCGGGACCACGACGTTCCTGACCCCCGCGCTGACGGCGGGCATCCGCGGCGTCATCACGCTGCAGGGCGCACCGGAGAGCCACCTCGGCATCGTCTCGCGCGAGTACGGCATTCCCTGCCTCATGTCGGTGGCCTTCTCCAAGGGCGTCCGGACCAGCCGCGGTGAGACCGTCCCGGCCGACGGCGTCCGCGTCCGGCTCGACGTGTCCGCCCGTCCGAACGGCAGCATCAGCGTGGAGGCCGGCGCGCCCGTCGACGACAGCCCCGCGCCCGACGGACCCGCCGGGATGAGCCCGGAGCAGCTCGCCCAGATCATGGTGCTGCTGGAGAAGTTCGGCGGCGAGGTCCCGCACGGCGACGACGGCGACGCGATCATGCGCGCCGGGCTCACCACCTCCGTCCTCGATCTGGACGAGGAGTCGGTCGGCCGCACGATCTCCGTGACGGAGGCCAACGAGCTCGTCCGTTACCTCACCTGGAACGAGTGGGACGCGCTCGCCGCGCGGGCCACGGAGGGCGAGTCGGGCCTGATCCCGCGCCAGGAGTACGAGGCGCTCGGCATCCTCAACAGCTGGCTGCGCCACCCCGGCTGGCTGAAGGTCGTCGACGCCGCCGTCGGCATCCAGGGCGTCATCGACATCGGCAGGCGCGCCCGCACCGAGATCGGCACGAAGATCAACTTGCTGCACTCGTGGGCGCTGGCCGCCGCCCCCAGCTTCGGCCGCGGCATCGCGCTGGAGATGGGACTGCACGACGAGGACCACGAGGCGGCGTCCGTCGTCGAGGCGCTGAGCATCGTCCGGCGCCTCTACCTCGGCCACTGGGGCGGTGGCGGCATGTTCAGCTCGATGCGCAGCTACCAGGCCCCCCTGCTCGACGACTCGTGGATCGCCCGGTTCACCAAGGACCGCATCGCTCTGGACGACGCCGCGTCCCGCACCGCGTTCCAGAAGTTCAGCGCCTCCACGGAGCTGCTGGGCTTCCTGCACCACTTCGACAACCGCCTCGGCCTCGGCGACCACGGCCCGTACCCGCTGCCGGACGGCGGCTTCGTGCTGGTGCGCGACCTGTTCGTCAACGAGCCGTCCTTCCCGTGGGCGGACGTCTCCGGCGACCTGCCCTACGCCGTCACGATGGCGATGTTCGTCGGCCCCGACAGCGGCCTCGACGTCAAGGTCACCGACCTGTCGACGATGTTCACCACGCCGGCCAACTACGCGCCCCACATCAGCGGCGTCGCGATCTACACCCGGCAGCACTGGGACACCCCGATGGACGAGCTCGGCGTCCTCTCCCTCGACGACGCGGCCGCGCTGCGCACGCGGGTGGAGGCCGTCTCCGACGCCCTGTACCGCCGGATCGCCACCATGGACACCAAGGAGAAGGTGCTCGCCGGAGGCCGCGTCTACACCGCCGGGTTCGCCCTCCCCCTCGCCCGCGCCGCCGGCGTGCTCGACGACCTCGTCGCGAACCACGGGTTCAACGACCTGCACCCGACGGCCGAGGGCGCCTACGACCGGATCGTCGGCGGCGTCGCGACCGAGATGATCCCGCGGCTGTTCCTCACCGGGTCCTGGGGCGTGCCGCTGCGCGACGACCTGCGGGTGTAGGACCGGAGCGGTCGCGTCAGGTGAGGATCTCGGCCCACTCCCGGATCTCGTAGGCCGCCACCACTTCGTGCTCCACGAACGGATCGCCGGCGACGAACGCCTCCGCGGCCTCCCGGGTCGGGAAGATCGCCATCGAGCCCTGCGTCTGCGGGTCGGCGAAGGGACCGACCATGAGGAGCTCTCCCCGGCCGTGGAACTCGTCGAGCCGCTGCTTGTGCGCCGAGAAGTGCGCGGGCGCCCTCGTGGCGACGTCGTCGGCCGATGCGTAGAACAGGACGTACTTCACGACGCCCCGCCGACCGCCGCGACGTAGGCCCCGAGGATGGCCGTCCACGCCCCGGGCTGCTGGAACGTGTCGTGCATCGCGTCGGCGTCGGCACTGAACGCCTCGAGGTCCCTGTGTTCGAGCACCACGCGCGTCCGGCCGGGCGCCTCCTCGGTGAACTGCACCTCGACCGAGGTCACCAGGTCGTCGCGGTAGCGCCAGTCGGCGCCGATCTGCCAGGTCAGCACCAGCCGGCCCGGTGGGTCCCAGACCGCGACCACGCCGGTGGACGTCTCGCTCCCGTCCTCGTGCCGGGTGAACCACCGGCCGCCCTCGTGGGGCTCGACCACGATCTCCGCGATCGGCGCCGAGCCGATGTGGTGCGCCGGCGGCCACCACGACGTCATGCCGGCGGTGAAGATCTCGAAGGCGCGTGCCCTGCTCACGCCCACGGTCACCTCACGCCGGATCGCCTCCACCACTCGGGTCATCGTGGTCCTCCTCGGATCGGGTCCTCTGCTCGAACGCCGCCAGCGACCGTTCCCAGAACGTGTCGAGGTGCCGCCGCAGCACCGCCAGGGCCTCGGGGTCGACCTGGTAGAGCCGCCGTGTCCCCTCCTGCCGGTCGAGGACGAGCCCGACGTCCTTGAGCACCTTCAGGTGCTGCGACACGGCCGGTCGACTGACGGGCAGCACGCGTGCGAGCTGCCCGACGGCCAGCGGCCCGCGGGAGAGGGCATCGATGATGGACTGCCGGGTGGGATCGCCCAGAGCGGTCAGCATCGCGGCTGCGTTCGTCATGACGAACCGTAAGCTACCACTTACCATGTGGCGGTCAAGCAGTCGGGACCGGCGTCCGCCGGATCAGCGCCGCTCCATGTCGGGCCGGGCGTCCAGCAACGGGGCGTTGGCGCGCTCGGGGCGGTCCTCCCACCGGCTGCCACCCTTTCCGGCCGGCACGGGCACGAGCCTGCGGGCCAGCAGCTCCGCGTCCGTCGCCCGTCCGCAGACGGGGCACAGGGGCCGTCCGTCCGGCGTGTAGGGCGACA
>NZ_JAOPWR010000120.1 GCF_025965585.1 Pseudonocardia sp. | reverse complement strand
GCGGAGGCCGTCGACCGGGCCGGTGCCGCGGCGCGGCAGGCGCTGGAGGCCACCGAGGCGCTCGGCGCGGCGCGCCGTCAGGCGCAGGAGGCGACCGACGCACGCGACGCGGCCGAGGCCCGGGCGGAGCGGGCCACGGACGACCGCGATCTCGCCCGGCGCGAGACCCGTGACGCCCAGCTCACCGCCGAGCGCCTGGCCGTGGAGCGGGACGCCGAGCGTTCCCGGGCGGACGAGGCCGTGACGGCCCGGCGGCGCGCCGAGGACCGGGCCGACGCCCTGGCCGCGGACCTCACGGTGGCGAGCCGCGCCGCCGACACCGCCGAGGCGCAGCGGGCGGCCGCGGTGACGCAGGCGGAGCGCGACCGGGAGGCGGCGGACGGTGCCGTCCGCGGTCTCGAGTCCCGGCTCGCCGAGGAGCGGGCGCGCGCCGTCGCCGACGTGCAACGGATGCGGACGGAGCTGCGCGTGGCGGAGGAGGCCCGCGACCGCGCCGTGGCCGACGCCGAGCGCTTCCGTGCCGAGCTGGAGCTCGCCCGCCCCAGTTTCGACGAGCTGCGGGCGCTCCTCGTGGCCGTCCGGCCCCGGACGTGAGCGGTCAGAGCCGCGGGTAGGAGCCGATCCGCAGCGTGCCGTCGGGGGCGGTGGACACGACGAACGCGTAGCGCTCGTGGGCCACCCGGCCGTCGTCGCGCCGGAACCGGATCACCGCTGTGACCAGGGACGGGGTGACGGCGGTGGCGCCCGGATCCACCGTGCAGTGAACGGGCGGCGCCACTCGCGCGCGGTTCTGTGTCGGCTTGCGGGTGTGGTGTCGGTTCGCCGGCGTGGATCAGACCAGGGGGCTGGTGGCCAGCACCCGGACGGCCTCGGCCACGGCGGCGCGGCGGGCGACGCGGACGGCGGTCTCGATGGGACGCAGTGCGTCGCGGCGGGCCTGGGCGGCGGAAGCCGACAGCGCGCCGCCGGGCTCGTCGACGGAGGCGGCGGCGAGGATGGCCTCCACCTCGTCGGCCTGCTGCAGAACGCGCAGCGCCTGCCCGGGCATGCCGGCCGGCCACAGCGACGCGGGCCGCTTGCGCAGCGTGGCCGCGATCTCCTCGCGCACGCCGGGACGGTGGCGGGCCACCCCCAGCGACGTGAGCACCGACGTGGACTGCCGCACCTGCTCGCGCAGGTCGCGCTCGGCCTGGCCGAGCGCCACGAACTCCGGCACGGGGCCGGGTTCGGGCACCGGGTAGACGGTCCAGCGCAGCACGCCCTCGGCCACCTGCGTGGGCACGATGCCGAGGGCGGCGTCCACGAACACCACGCCCTCACCGGCCGCCGTGGCCTCCCGGCTGAAGACACCGGGCCCCGGCAGCCCCCGCACGTCGCCCGGCGCCGGCAGCACCAGACGACCCGGGTTCTGCGGCGCGGCGCGGCGCAGCGCGGCCAGCAGGAACATCAGCGATGACACCGGCGAGCCGGGCTCGGGCAGCGACGTGGCCGCGGCCGTGGCGGGGTCGGCGGCCTGCACGTCGTGCGCGTCGGCCCACGGCGCGAGGGCGTCGAGGACGTCGTCGGGCGCCGCGGCGCCGGCGAGCCAGGACGACGTCCACACGGTGAAGGTGGCGGAGGGACAGGGCACCGCGCCAGGCTAACCACGTCCGGGGACCGGGGCACTCCGGCCGTGCGGGTGAAGACGAACACGTTGCGTGACCTCAGGTCGAGCTGCGTGTCGCTCCCGGGGTGGAGGGCGGAGCGCCGGTACAACTCTCCGGTGACCACCCATGACTACCGGGGCGTCTTCGGGTCCGACGGCACGCGCAGCGTGACCCGTCGCGTCATCCCGGAGGTGCCCGCCGAGCCCGGGCTCGTGGTGGAGGACCCGGCCAGCGGGTTCTGCGGCGCCGTCGTCAGCGCGAACATCCGCGACGTCACGCTCGAGGACCGGCGCGGCAACCGGCGCGTGTTCCCGATGGTCCCTGCGGGCTTCCTGTTCGAGGGCGCCCCCGCCACGCTCGTGCCCCCCGCCCGGGTGGCGCCGGCCGGCCCGGTGCGCTCGGCGTCGGGCTCGGTGAAGGTGCAGGGGCACAAGGCCCGCACCGCCCGGGCCGCGCGCATCTGGGTGGAGGGCCTGCACGACGCCGAGCTTGTCGAGCGGGTCTGGGGCCACGATCTGCGCGTCGAGGGTGTCGTGGTGGAGCCGATGCACGGCATGGACGACCTGGCCGCCGCCGTCGCGGAGTTCGAGCCCGGTCCGCAGCGCCGGCTCGGGGTCCTCGTCGACCACCTCGTCGCGGGGTCCAAGGAGACCCGGGCCGCGCAGAGCGTCGTCGGACCCCACGTGCTCGTCACCGGGCACCCCTATGTCGACGTGTGGGAGGCCGTGAAGCCCTCGGTGGTCGGCATCCGGGCGTGGCCGCGGATCCCGCGCGGCACCGACTGGAAGACCGGCGTCTGCGCGGCGCTGCGCTGGGGCGAGCCCGCCGACGGGGCCCGCCGCGTGCTCGGCGCGGTGCGCAGCTTCCGCGACCTCGAGACCCCTCTGATCGGGGCCGTCGAGGAGTTGATCGATTTCGTGACGGGCTGATCCCGACCTGTACGTTCTGGCAGGATCGGGGCATGGTCCCCGCTGTGATCTGGCTCATCGCGGGCATCGTGCTGATCGCGGCCGAGGTGCTGTCGGGGGATTTCGTGCTCCTCATGCTCGGCGGTGGCGCTCTGATCGCGGCGGGGGTGTCCGCGCTGGTCGGCGGCGTCGTCGTCGGGGGAGTGGTCTTCGCGGTGGCGGCGGGGCTGCTGGTGTTCACGGTGCGGCCGCCGCTGCGGCGCAGGCTCGACCGCAGCGTCGAGCACTCGGTGATGCACACGAAGAAGCTGGTCGGGGTCACCGCGGTGGTCGTGCGGCGCGTCGACGGGCACGGCGGTCAGGTGAAGATCGGCGGCGACCTCTGGTCGGCCCGCGCGCTCGACGGCGACGAGGTCATCGAGCCCGGCGAGCACGCCACCGTCATGGATATCGCGGGGGCCACGGCCCTCGTCGTCGGGACCCACCCGGCGTAGGGCAGGATCCGCGCCGCTGAGATCCAGCGGCCGAGGGCAATTCTGGGAGGCGGAACACCGGTGGACGGAAGTTCGGTCCTGTTGATCGTCGTGGTCCTGGTGGTGTTGCTGGTCGTCGTGTCGCTGGTCAAGGCGGTACAGATCATCCCGCAGGCCACCGCGGCTGTCATCGAACGACTGGGGCGGTTCAAGGGCACCGCCGATCCGGGCATGGTGTTCCTCGTCCCGTTCGTCGACAAGGTCCGCGAGCGCATCGACCTGCGCGAGCAGGTGGTGTCGTTCCCGCCGCAGCCGGTGATCACCCAGGACAACCTGACGGTCAACATCGACACCGTCGTCTACTACCAGGTGACCGATCCCAAGGCCGCGGTCTACGAGATCTCCGACTACATCGTCGGTGTCGAGCAGATCACCACCACCACCCTGCGCAACGTGGTCGGCGGCATGAGCCTCGAGGGCACCCTCACCTCGCGCGACCAGATCAACACCGTGCTGCGCGGCGAGCTCGACGAGGCCACGGGCCGCTGGGGCATCCGCGTCGCGCGCGTGGAGATCAAGGCCATCGACCCGCCCCGCTCCATCCAGGACTCGATGGAGCGGCAGATGAAGGCCGATCGCGAGAAGCGGGCCACCATCCTCACCGCGGAGGGCCAGCGGGAGTCGGCCATCCGCAGCGCCGAGGGCAACAAGCAGGCGCAGATCCTCACCGCCGAGGGCGCGAAGCAGGCGCAGATCCTCAACGCCGAAGCCGACCGCCAGTCGCGCATCCTGCGAGCGCAGGGTGTGCGGGCCGCCCGCTACCTGGAGGCGCAGGGCCAGGCGAAGGCCATCGAGAAGGTCTTCGCGGCGATCAAGGCCGGTCGTCCGACGCCGGAGCTGCTGGCCTACCAGTACCTGCAGACGCTGCCGCAGATGGCGCAGGGCGACGCCAACAAGGTCTGGATCGTCCCGTCCGACTTCGGCAAGGCGCTCGAGGGCTTCAGTCGCATGCTCGGCGCCCCCGGCGAGGACGGCGTGTTCAAGTTCCAGCCCTCGCCCGTCGAGGACACCGTCGGCCTGACCAAGCCGCAGGACGACGACGAGGACATCAAGGACTGGTTCAACACCACCACCGACCCGGCCATCGCCAAGGTCGTCGCCGACGCGGAGGCCCAGGCCCGCCAGCAGGTGCCCGCACTCGGCGCCCCGGTGCCGCCCACCCCGGGGCAGGCAACCCCGACGCCGGTGCCGCGGCACATGCCCCCGCCCGCCCAGCCCAAGAGCCTCAGCGACGGCGGCCCGGCGGAGCGTCCGCTGACGGAGAGTGCCACGCCCACCCCGCCCTGGGGCATCCCGCAGACGCCCGCACCCACGAAGGACGAGAGCAGCGAGGCCCCGGCTACGCGCCCCGGCTACCCGACGCCCCCACCGACCCAGCCCTGATGCCGACGAGCGGCACCCTCGTCCAGTAGTTCCCGACGAGGGAGGGTGCCGCACGTCCGTCGTGGTGAGCCTCAGGTGAGGGTGAAGCCGTAGGGGAGCTCCAGGCGGTGCCTCCGGAGCAGGTCCGCGTCGGACAGGAGCTCCCGGGTCGGGCCGTCGGCCACCACCCCGCCGTCGTCGATCACCACGCTGCGCGGGCACAGCTGCAGCGCGTAGGGCAGGTCGTGGGTGACCATGAGAATGGTCGTGCCCAGCCCGAGCAGCACGTCGGCCAGCTCGCGGCGGGCCACCGGGTCCAGGTGCGACGACGGCTCGTCGAGCACGAGGATCTCCGGCTCGCAGGCCAGCACGGTGGCCAGGGCCACGCGCCTGCGCTGGCCGCCCGAGAGGTGCAGCGGCGAGCGGTCGCGGTGCTCGGACATGCCGACGGTGGCGAGCGCGGCGTCCACGCGGGCCCGCAGCTCGTCGCCGCTCACGCCGAAGTTCGCCGGCCCGAACGCCACGTCCTCACCCACCGAGGGCATGAACAGCTGGTCGTCGGGGTCCTGGAACACGATCCCGACCCGGCGGCGGATCTCCTTCAGGTGGGCCTTCTCCACGGGCAGACCACCCACGGAGACGGTGCCGTGGCCCGCGGTGAGGATGCCGTTGAGGTGCAGGGACAGCGTGGTCTTGCCCGCACCGTTGGGGCCGAGCAGGGCCACGCGCTCGCCGCGCTCGATGCGCAGGTCGACGCCGAACAGCGCCTGGTGGCCGTCGGGGTAGGCGAACGCCAGGTCCTCCACGAGCAGCGACGGCGGCACCGCCGCGGCGGCGGTGGCGGTGGCGGGCCCGGGGGCGGCGGTCATGTGGTCATCCATCCGGTCACGGCCAGTGCGAGGGCCACCGCGGCGGGCGCGAGCCCGATCCGCCAGTGGCGGGCGGTGGTGACGTCGTCGGTGAGGCGGGGCATCTCGCCGGCCCAGCCGCGCGACAGCATCGCGAGGTGCACGCGCTCGCCGCGCTCGTAGGAGCGGACGAACAGCGCACCGACGCCGCGGGCGGTGGCCCCGATCTGCCAGAGGAACCGGGGGTCGTGCCCGCGCGAGATGCGCGCCAGCCGCATGCGCCGGGCCTCACCCGCGATGACGTCGATGTAGCGGAGCATGAGCGTGGCGATCGTGATCACCAGTGCGGGAACGCGCAGCCGCTGCATCCCGACGAGGACGTCGCGCAGGGGCGTGGTGGCCGCGAGCGTCAGTGACGTCAGCACGCCGAGCGTGCCCTTGACGAGGATGTTCCACGCCCCGAGCAGGCCCGGCTCCGACAGCGAGAGCCCCAGCCACTCGATCCGCGGCTCCCCGCCGGTGAACGGCAGCAGCACCGCGAGCACGACGAACGGGGCCTCGATGACCGAGCGCCGCAGGATCCAGCCCGGGGGGATCCCCGCCGCGGCCCGGACGGCGGCGAGCAGCACGAGGTAGCCCGCGAACACGCCGAACGCCTCGCGTGGGGTCGTCACCACGCAGACCACGCCGAGGAACGCGGCGATGATCTTGACCTCGGGTGGGAGCCGGTGGACGGCCGAGCGGCCGGGCAGGAACAACGGGTGGGAGTGCCCCGCGCCCACCTACTCCTCGCTCCGGCCGGCGGAGCCCCGGCGGCGCAGCACCCGGAACAGGCCACCGGCGACCACCACGCACACCACCACACCGAGGATCCCGGCGAGGCCGGTGGTGCCCTCGCCGCCGCCGACCGCGTAGTCGGCCAGCGGGCCGGCGGCGGTGGGGCTGTCCTGCGCGTTCTGCGCGATGCACGTGCCGCCCTCGGGCTCGCCACCGGCGTTCAGCACGCAGCCGTTGAGCGTGACGCTGTCCAGGCCGTCCGGGTCGGAGCTGGCGAAGTAGGAGAGGCCACCCGCGATGAGCAGGGCCACGGCGAGCAGTCCGGCGAGGAAGCCGAGGGCCCGCTTGTCGGCCGACGAGCGCGTCATCTCGCACCTCCGTCGGCGACGGCGCCCGGGCCACCGCGGCGCGGCACCAGCGGAACCCCGCTGCCGCGCAGCAGGTGGACGAGATCGGGCCGGGTCGCGGCGACCGCGCCGACGGTGGCGGCGGTGATGACGCCCTCGCCGATGCCGATGAGCGCGTGCAACCCGGCCATCAGCAGGAACACGGTGTCCAGCGACGCCCCGGCGGCGCCGCCGATCGCGTACTGGAGCACGAAGCCCAGCGAGGCGCTGACCGTCCCGAGCATCGCGGCGACGAACGCGGTGGCGAGGAGGCCGCCCCGCCTGCGCCGCGCGAACGAACGCAGGGCCATGGCCACGCCGTACCCGACGAAGACGCTGACCAGCGCCATGTTCGTGATGTTGGTGCCGAGCGCGGTGATGCCGCCGTCGGCGAAGAGCAGCGCCTGGACGACCAGGACGATCGCGATGCAGAGCGACCCGACCCAGGGCCCGACGAGGATCGCGACGAGCGCACCGCCCAGAAGGTGGCCGCTGGCCCCGGGCAGGATCGGGAAGTTGATCATCTGAACGGCGAACACGAACGCGGTGACGAGCCCGGCCATCGGTGCGGTGCGGTCGTCGAGGTCCCTGCGCGCCCGGTTGGCGGTCACGGCCAGGCCCACCACGGCGATCACGCCGAACAGGGCGGCGGTGGGGACGTTCACCAGCCCGTCACTCATGTGCATGGCGACCACGGTGCCCGTGTCCATGCCGACCTCCTCGCGCGCGAACCGGCCACCCGTGCGGATGACCGCGATCAGGCTAGACGCCGTTTCGGGGCATTCGCAAAGATTGTGCAGTAAGCGGCATCCGGGCGGTGCGTCCGAACCGTCCGAAGGGTCAGGCGGGCACCCGCTTGGCCCCCGACACCGCAGACAGCACCCGCCGGCGCGTGCGGTTCACCGGGGAGAGCAGCCTGCCCACGGTGCGGTCGATGCCGCGCACCTGGAACAGCGTGGAGTCGCCGAGCTCGTCCATGAGGGCCGCACGCTGGTCCGCGCGGCGCTCGGCGTCGTCACCGGACGCCGGTCGGCCGATGACGCGCACGGCGGCGAGGGGCTCGGGGAGGCCGAGGAACTCCCCGTACTGCAGCAGGCGCATCCACAGGTCCAGGTCGAGGATGTGGGAGCGGTCGGCCCGCCAGCCGCCCGCGGCGAAGAAGTCCTCGCGGCGGAACAGGACGTCCGCGGGCTCGCCGATGGGGTTGCCACCCTGGCGCACCACGCGCCGGGCGACCTCGACCCCCGTGCGCATGCCCGTGAGGCCGGAGAGCCCGCGCCGCGGGACGCGCACGCGGCTCTCCTCGTCGATGAGGTGCCTGCGGGAGGCGACGACCGCGAGGCCCGGGTCCGCGTCCATGGCGGCCACCTGGAACTCCAGGCAGCGGGGGTGCAGCAGGTCGTCGGCGCAGAGCAGCTTGACCAGCGGCGCCCGGCTCAGCTGCACCGCGCGGTTCCAGCACTCGGCCTCGGGGAGCACCGTGGCGGTGCGCTCCACGCGGATGCGCGGGTCGCCCGCGGCGCGCGCCACCATGCCGCTGCGGTCGGGGCTCGCGTTGTCGAGCACCACGATCTCGAAGTCGCGGTAGGTCTGGTCGAGGACGCTCCCGATGGTCTCCGCGAGCACGTCCTCACCGCGGTGGACGGGGATGCAGACGGAAACGTCGGCGAGCGGCAGCACGCGCCGACGGTACCGCGACCCGCATCCGCGCTCCGGGAACACCTGCGCCCGTCACTCACCCCGTGCACGCGTCCGGGACCGCGTGTCGGCCCAATCCGGGGTATCCGTAGAGTGCATGCGGCAGACGCAAGAATGTTACGACCGAATGTACTACTCCGACTGCTCCGAATGGGGCTCACTTGTCGCAAAGATGTTACGTAACGCGACGGGGTGCCGCGGAGATAAGTCCAGTGATGACGAGTGTCCTGGGCGATGACCACGGGCAGCGACCGATACTCGGGCGCGAGCAGACCGCAGGTGCGGCAGGGGGGAGAACGGTGATGCAGCGCAGCGGAAACCCACGCGTATCCGTGGTGGTGCCGACCCGCAACGAGGCGCGCAACCTGGAGGTCGTCCTACCGGCGATCGCCGCGGTGCGACCGGCGGTCCACGAGATCATCGTCGTCGACGGCCACTCGGTCGACGGCACGATCGAGACCGCCCAGCGCGTCCTTCCGTGGGTCAAGGTCATCACGCAGACGCGCAAGGGCAAAGGCAACGCGATGGCCTGTGGTTTCGCCGCGGCCACGGGCGACGTGATCGTCATGTTCGACGCCGACGGATCGGCCGATCCGGCCGAGATCCCGGCGTTCGTACGTGCGCTCGTCGCCGGCGCCGATTTCGCCAAGGGCAGCCGTTTCGTGCGCGGGGGAGGCAGCGACGACATCACGCTGCTGCGCAAGAGCGGCAACGCCGGGCTGAACGGCGTCGCGAACGCGCTCTTCGGCACGTCGTACACCGACCTCTGCTACGGCTACAACGCGTTCTGGGCCGACGTCCTGCCGACGCTCGAACTCCCGGCGATCGACCTGCCCGCGCCGGCCGAGGGCATGCTGTGGGGTGACGGTTTCGAGATCGAGACCGTGCTCAACTGCCGCGTCGCCGCGGCGGGCATGAAGATCACCGAGGTGCCCTCCATGGAGCGCGAGCGGATCTTCGGACAGACCAACCTCCGCACGTTCGCCGACGGCACCCGCGTGCTGCGGACCCTGGCGGCCGAGCGGCGTCGTGCCGTGCGCCGCCGGGCCGAGCGTGTGCAGGTCGAGGTGCAGTCCCGGGCGCTGACCCCGCCCGGTGGCATCCCCGTCGTGGCGCCCACGCCCGAGCCGGCCCCGGCGCGTCCGGCCGAGGTCACCCGGCGTCCGGCGCCCTCGCGCGTCACCGGCACCCGCGACGGCGCCCGGATCCGGCTCGCCCTGGAAGAGGAGGCCTCCTGATCGGGTGGCCCCCGATCGGAGACCGGCCGCCGGAGGCGGCCCACTACACTTCGACGGCATCCTGGTGCGCCGGAACGATCGGCGGATGACACCGACGGAGACGAACGGAGTACGAGCGTGAGCGTGACCTCCACGGCGGTGCTGACCCGTGCTCGGGTGGCCCGGCGGGTGGTGGCGCTGCTCCTCGTCGTGGCCGGAGTCCTCGCATGTGCCCTCAGCCTTCTCGGCGTCACCGGCGGGTTCCTCGGCGACTTCCGCTTCTACGTCACGCTGGCGTTCCTCATCCTGGGCCCGGGCTGGGCCGCTGCGGGCTTCCTGCGCCGCGCGCCCGCCGCGCACGTGTGGCTGCTCACGATCGGAGTCGGCGTCGCCACCACGTTGTTGGTCTCCCAGGTGATGGTCAGCGCCGGCATCTGGCGGCCCGCCGTCGCGCTGTACGCGATGACCGTGATCAGCATCCCGTTCCTGCTGCGGCACGCGGTGGTGGCCCAGTGAGGATCGGCCCAATGAGGATCGGCCCAATGAGGATCGGCTCATTCAGGATCGGCGCCGTGACCATCAATGCGGTGACCATCGATGCGGTGACCATCGACGTGGTGACCATCCCCGCTCGGGTGGTGGGCCCGGCCTCGTGACGTCACGCGCCCCGTCCTCAGTGGACCTCCCGGCGGCCGCCGCCCGTGCCGCCGTCCTCGACCCCGTCCCGTCGCGGGCGGGGATGAGCGACGGTCTCGCCCTCGCCCTGAGCTCGGTGCTCGGCTCGCTCGCCGGCTTCGTCAGCTGGCTGATCGCGGCCCGGCTCATGACGACGGCCGAGGTGGGTGACGCGCAGCTCGTCGTCTCCGCCCTGATCCTGGTGGGCGGCGCGGCCCAGCTGAACCTCGACGTCGGGATCATGCGCTGGATCCCGCAGGCCGGTGGCAGCACCGGCAGGCTCGTGTGGCGCAGCCTCCTCGTGATCATGCCGCTGTCCGCGCTGATCGGGCTGGTGTACGCGCTGGTGGCGCCGCGCATCGCCGATGTCACCGCCGGTCCGGGGGCGCCGTTCGCGCTGGGGCTGCTGCTGTTCGTGCTCGCCTGCGCCGGGTGGGGCGTCTTCGCCGTCCACGACTCGATCCTCGTGTCGCTGCACAGGCCATGGTGGGCCGTGTGGCGCAACGGGCTCTTCGCCGTCGCCCGGATCACGCTGCTCGTGGTGCTCGGCGGCGTCGCCGGGCTCGGTGCGTTCGGCATCGTCCTGTCGTGGGTCGGGCCCATCGTGGTGTGGGTCGGCGTCGGGTCGCTCGTGATCGCCGGGCTCACCCGCCGGGCCGCCGGCCACGCGGGGGTCCTGCCCCGGCGCGCCGAGGTGGTCGGGTTCCTCGGGCCCACCGCGGTCGGCCACCTGGGTGCGGCGCTGTTGTTCAACCAGGTCCCGTTGCTGGTCAACCTGCGCTTCGGCCCGGAGACCGGGGCCGTGTTCTTCATCGCCTGGCAGGCGGTGATGGTGGTGGACCTCGCCGCCACCTACTTCATGGCGCCGCTCGCCGTCGGTGTCGCGCGCGAGCCCCACCGCACCGCGGAGCTGGCCGCGGCGGCCCGTCGCAGGTTGCTGCTGCTGTTCCTGCCCGCCCTCGCGCTCGGTGCGGCGCTCGCGCATCCGCTGCTGCTGATCTTCGGCGGCGCCTACGCGCAAGCCGACGACGTGCTGCGGCTACTGCTGCTCGGGCTCGCGTTCAGGCTGGTCGTGGTGCACGAGCTCGGGGTGCGCCAGGCCGTCGGCAAGGCGATCGGCTTCGCCCGGCTGCAGCTCGTGAGCACGTTGCTCGTGCTCGTGGCGGCCGCCGTCACCCCGGTGGGCGGCGGGGGCGTGCCCGCGCTGCTGCCCGTGGCGATCGGCTACGTGGTCGTTCAGGTTCTGTGCGTGGCGGCGGTGGTCGTCCCGTCCCTGTTCTCCCCGGCGCGACGCCGGGCCGATGCGGAGGTGCTCGCGCCGTGACATCGACGCACACCCGGGGCGACGGTGATCGCCGCCAGGGCGGGGTCGACCCGGCGGCCTCGATGCGCCCCGGTGTCGACATCGACCCGCCCACCACGGCGCTGCCGATCCAGGTCGCGCCCGCCACGCCGCCGACCCCGCCCGCGCCGCCGGCGGCCCAGGCGTCGGTGGGCGTCTTCCGCTGGCTGTCGCCGCTTCTCGCGCTGCTGGCCGTGGCCATGCTGCCCATCGCCGCGGCCACCACCAACCTCGAGTCGCTCGACGGGTGGGGGCTGGCGAAGGTCCTCGGCCCGGCCGCCTGGGCGGCGCTGCTGCTCGCGGTCTCCGCATGCGTGGCCGAGCTGCGGTCGCCGCGCCCCCGGATCCCGATGCTCGGCACGGCCACGGGCGTGCTGATCCTCTGCTCCACCGGCATGCCGTCCGTGGTCGAGCCGGTGGCGCGGTTCTCCACCGCGTGGCTGCTCGCCGGCTTCACCGACTCCATCGCCCAGACCGGGGCGGCCCCCAGCGGCATCGACGCCCGGTTCTACTGGCCCGCGTTCTTCGCGCAATGGGCGTTCTTCCGCGACGCCGGCGGCGCCACCCAGCTCGACACGGTGCTGCGCTGGTTCCCGCCCGCGGTCGTCACCGTCTGGACCATCGGCATCTACGCGCTCGCCCGCTCCATGCTCGGTGGCAGCCGTGCCCCGTGGGCGGCGGCGTGGCTGTTCGTCGGGCTGAACTGGATCGAGCAGGACTACTTCTCGCCACAGGCCACGGGCATCGTGCTCATGGTCACGGTGCTGACGTTCGCGCTCGGCCCGCTGGCCACCCGCCGGACCGATCCCGCGGGTGTACCGGGCTGGCCACCACCGCACGAGGACGCCCCGCGGCTGGCGGTGTTCCGGCGCTGGATGGTGTCGGCGCTGACGCCGCCCAACCGGCCCACGCTGCCACCGCGCCAGCTGCTGCTCATCTACTTCTGTGCCTCGCTGTGCCTGCTGGCCGCCGCGCCGGAGCACCAGATCACGCCGTTCGCGATCGTGGGCCAGCTCGTGCTGCTCGCCGTCGTCGGCCGGTTCCGGGGCCGCGGCCTCATCCTGGTCGGCGTCGTGGCCATCACCGTGTTCATCCTCATCGAGGGTCGCGAGTTCTGGATCAACCAGCTGGGCCTGATCATCGGCAGCGGCGACCAGGGCGCGTTGCAGGCCGGCGTGGCCGACCGGCTGACCGGTGACACCGGGCAGGTCGTGGTGAAGTACCTGCGCGTGCTGGTGCCGGGCCTGACATGGCTGCTGGCCATCGTGGGCGCCTGGACCTACTGGAAGCGCCGTCGCGATCTCGTGCCGATCGGCCTCGCCGTCGTCCCCATGGTGTTCGCGGCCGTGCAGAGCTACGGCGGCGAGCTGATCCTGCGCATCGTGCTCTACGGCCTGCCCATCCTGTCCATCCTCGGCGCCGACGCGCTGCGCGCTCTCGTGCGCAACCGGGGCCGGTCCACGGAGATCGTGCTGGCCGTGGGCATGGCCGTGCTGTTCGGGGTGCTCGTCCTCATCCGCGGCGGCAACGACTCCTACCAGGTCGTGTTCCCGCAGGAGGTGGCGATGTACCGGCAGGTGTCGGCCGAGACCCCGAAGGGCGGCCAGATCGTGGCGCTCAGTGGCCTGGGCCCCACCGGCGTCGTCGGGCTGAACCTCCACGGCAGCGGCGTGCTGTTCGGTCAGTGCGTCAACCTCGCCGACGATCCGATCCGGTGCGCCCGCTCGACCAACGCGCCCGCGGCGATCGTGTCCTACACCTCGATCGAGAAGCAGGGCGTGTACCTCTACGGGAAGAACCCCGGCTGGTCGCTCGCGGTGCTGCAGCAGCTCGTGGCGTCGGGGCGGTACGTGATCACCTACCAGGACGGCTTCAACTGGGCCGTGAAGCAGGTCGGAACCCCGGCATGACCATCAACCCGGCCCACGACATCTGGGTGTGGGGCGCCGCGGCGCTCTTCCTGGTGCTGATGGGCTCGCGCGCCTGGGTGGTGGAGACGAGCCGCACGCGCCTGGGGCGGACCTCCGCCAAGGCCAAGGCGCTCTCGGGTGCCATCGTCGTCTCGCTCGCCGGGCTGGTGGTGCTGCTCGGGCTGCAGGGCGGCGACCTGCTGGTGACCTCGATCGTCAACGGCACCGACCCGTCGGCCGCCTACTACGGCACGGCGCACGCCGCCCCGGCCGCGCCGGCCCCGACCACCGGCGGCTGACCCCATGCTCGGGCAGGGGCCGCCGCCGGACGGTCGCTCAGCCGCCGAACGCGATGGCCACGTACTTCGTCTCGAGGAACTCCTCGATGCCGATGCGGCCGCCCTCGCGGCCCAGGCCCGACTCCTTGACCCCGCCGAACGGGGCCGCCGGGTTGGACACCAGGCCGGTGTTGAGCCCGATCATCCCGGACTCGAGCTGCTCCGACACGCGCAGGGCGCGGGTGATGTTCTCCGTGAACAGGTAGCTGACCAGCCCGAACTCGGTGTCGTTGGCCGCGGCGACCGCGTCGTCGTCGGCGTCGAAGACGGTGATCGCGGCGACCGGGCCGAAGATCTCCTCGCGCGACAGGCGCGCCTCCAGCGGCACGCCGGTGAGGACCGTGGGCCGGTAGAACCAGCCCGGCCCGGCCACCGCGTCGCCGCCGACGACCACCGTGGCGCCCTTCGCGACGGCGTCGCCGACGAGGTCGGTGACCTTCTCCCGGCCCTTCGCGTCGACCAGCGGACCGACCTGGACACCGTCGTCGGTGCCGCGGCCGACGGTGAGCGCCCCCATACGGACCGCGAGCCTCTCGGCGAAGGCGTCGGCGACGGAGCGGTGCACGAGGAACCGGTTGGCCGCGGTGCAGGCCTCGCCCATGTTGCGCATCTTGGCCTGCATCGCGCCCTCGACGGCCTTGTCCAGGTCGGCGTCGTCGAACACGAGGAACGGGGCGTTGCCGCCGAGCTCCATCGATGTGCGCAGCACCTTGTCGGCGCACTGCTCCAGCAGCTTCTTGCCCACCGGCGTCGAGCCCGTGAACGACAGCTTGCGCGCCCGCCCGTCGCGGATGAGGGGCTCCATCACGCCGCCGGCGTCGGAGGTGGTGACGATGTTGAGCACGCCGTCGGGCAGGCCGGCCTCGGCCAGGATCGCGGCCAGCGCGTGCATCGACAGCGGGGTGAGCTCGGAGGGCTTGAGCACCATCGCGCAGCCCGCGGCCACGGCCGGACCGATCTTGCGGGTACCCATGGCCATCGGGAAGTTCCACGGCGTGATGAGCAGGCAGACACCGACGGGCTGCTTGTGCACCAGGAAGCGGCTGTTGCCGGCCGGGGCCACGGCGTACCCGCCGTCGATGCGCACGGCCTCCTCCGCGAACCAGCGGAAGAACTCGGCGGCGTAGGTGATCTCGCCCTTCGCCTCGGCGAGCGGCTTCCCCATCTCCAGCGTCATCACCAGCGCGAGGTCCTCGATCCGCTCCATGATGATCTCGTACGCGCGCCGCAGGATCTCCCCGCGCTCGCGCGGCGCCATCGCGGCGAAGGACGCCTGGGCGGCGGAGGCGGCGGCGAGGGCGTCCATCCCGTCCTCGGGGGACGCGTCGGCCACCTCGCAGAGCGCCTTGCCGGTGGAGGGGTCCTCGACCGTCAGTGTGCGGCCTCCTGCGGCGGGGCGCCACGAGCCACCGATGAACAGACCGGTGGGCACGGCATCGACGACCCGGGCCTCGTCGCCGGGGCTGTGATCGGCTGAGTTCGTCGCGGAGTTCGTCATGGTCGCGATGGTGCCATCCGGCGCGCTTCGTGGCAGCAGCGGCGAGAAGCGTGTTCCGCGTCATCCCGTGTTTCGCGGACCGATTAACCATGACGGTTCCGTCGGTCTCATCCCATAGCCTGATTTCAGCCTGATTTCGTGCCTGTCCGTGCCCGATCGGCCGGCCGGCGCGCCACCAGCGACACAGAGGAACCACCGTGACCGACAGCACCGAAGTTCGTCTCGGGGAGACGGGCGCCGCGGACGTACCCGCCGCGATGAGCGCCCGTGACCGCACGGTCATCGGGGTGCTGCTCGTGTCCACGTTCGTCGTCATCCTCAACGAGACGATCATGAGCGTGGCGCTGCCGGTGCTGCTCACCGACCTGCGCATCGCCGCGAGCGTCGGACAGTGGCTCACGGCGGGCTTCCTGCTCACGATGTCGGTGGTCATCCCGATCACCGGCTACCTGATCCGCCGCATCTCCACGCGCGTCCTCTACGGCGCGGCGATGGGACTGTTCAGCCTCGGCACCCTGGTGGCGGCGCTGGCCCCGGGCTTCGGGGTGCTGCTCGTCGCCCGCGTGGTGCAGGCCTGCGGCACGGCGATCATGCTGCCGCTGCTCATGACCACCGTGATGACGCTCGTGCCCCCGGCCCGCCGCGGCGCGATCATGGGCAACATCTCGATCGTCATCTCGGTGGCCCCCGCGATCGGCCCCACCGTGTCCGGCGTCGTGCTCAGCCTGCTCGGCTGGCGCTTCATGTTCTGGCTGGTGCTCCCGATCGCCGTGGTCACCCTCGTGCTCGGGATGCGGCGCATCGTCGACGTCGGCGAGCCGGTCGACACCCCGATCGACATCCCGTCGGTGCTGCTGTCGGTGTTCGGCTTCGGCGGCCTCGTCTACGGGCTGAGCAGCATCGGCCAGGAGTCGGGCGCCACCTCCGCCGTCGTCACCTGGGCACCGTTCGTGGTCGGCGTCCTCGGGCTCGCGGCGTTCGTCGCGCGCCAGATCGTGCTGCAGCGCACCGACCGCGCCCTGCTCGACCTGCGCACGTTCCGGGCCCGCACGTTCACCACGGCCACCGTGCTCATGATGCTGATGATGGCCACCCTGCTGGGCACCATCGTGCTGCTGCCCATCTACATGCAGACGGTGCTGGGCCTCGGCCCGTTGGACACCGGCCTCCTTCTGCTCCCGGGAGGGCTGCTGATGGGCCTGCTGGGGCCGGTGGTCGGCCGGCTGTACGACCGGGTCGGGGCGCGGGCGCTGCTGGTGCCCGGTGCCATCGCCACGAGCCTGGCGCTGTGGTCCACCACGCTGTTCACCGCTACCAGCTCCGTCTGGCTCGTGCTGGGCTTCCACCTGCTGCTCAGCGCCGGGCTGGCGTTCGTGTTCACCCCGCTGTTCACCGCAGGCCTGGGTGCGGTGCCGCCGCACCTCTACTCGTACGGCAGTGCGATCTTCGGCACCACGCAGCAGCTCGCGGGTGCCGCCGGCGTGGCCTTGCTCGTCAGCGTGCTGAGCCTGCGGTCCGCCGCGCTGGCCGGCGCGGGCGCCTCGGTGGCGGAGCAGACCGCGGGTGGCGTTCACACCGCGTTCCTGGTGGCGGCCGTCCTGTCGCTGGTCGCGGTGGCCGGCGCGTTCCTGGTCCGGACGCCGGCGCAGGAGGGTGTTCCGGCGCCCGTCCACTGACCGGCGAGCGGCTCCCCGTCCGGCGGGAGCGCCGCTCGTCGTCGGGGCAGGGGTGCCCTCGCGCCCGGGATGTCGCAGGATGGGGTCGTGACGCAGACACTCTCGCGGTTGCCCGCCCTCGTCCCGCCCCCGGTCGACCTGCCGCCGCGCGCGGCGCAGCTGCGGGCCGAGGTGCGGGCGTTCCTCGACGAGGAGCGTGCCGCGGCAGCCTGGTCGCCCCGTGCTGACGTCTGGCTCTCCGGCTGGGACGAGCGGTTCACCAAGGAGCTGGGCCGCCGCGGCTGGCTGGGCATGACCATCCCCGTCGAGTACGGCGGCAAGGGCGCCACCCCGCTCGACCGGTACGTCGTCACCGAGGAGCTGCTCGCGGCCGGTGCGCCGGTGGCCGCGCACTGGGTGGCCGACCGCCAGATCGGCCCCACGCTGATGCGCTTCGGCACCGAGGTGCAGCGGCAGAAGTTCCTGCCGGGCATCGCCAGGGGCGAGGTCTACTTCGGAATCGGCATGAGCGAACCCGACTCGGGATCGGACCTCGCGAGCGTTCGGACGAAGGCCGAGAAGGTCGACGGCGGCTGGGAGCTCACCGGCACCAAGGTCTGGACGTCCGGCGCCCACCACGCCCACGCGTTCTTCGCCCTGGCCCGCTCGGCGCCGAGGGACGACCAGAACCGCCACGCCGGGCTGAGCCAGTTCATCGTCGACCTGCACGCCCCGGGTGTGCAGATCCGCCCGATCCCGCTGCTGACGGGCGCCCACCACTTCAACGAGGTGGTGTTCGACCACGTCTTCATCCCCGACGACATGGTGCTGGGCGAGATCGGGTCGGGATGGCACCAGGTCACCAGCGAGCTCGCGTTCGAGCGCAGCGGCCCGGAGCGCTTCCTCTCCACGTACCCGCTGCTCACGGCCCTGGTCGGCGAGCTGGCCGCCGGTCCCGTCGACGCCGGCACCCGTCGCGAGCTGGGTGCGCTCGTGAGCCGCGTGTGGGCGTTGCGCCGGATGTCGCTGGCCATCGCCGGGGCGCTGGAGTCGGGGGAGGCGCCCGAGCTGGCCGCGGCCGTCGTCAAGGACCTGGGCACGCGGTACGAGAACGAGGTGGTGGACGCCGCCCGGCTGCTCGTCGACACTCCACCGGATCCCGGCGCGCCGGACGGGTTCGCCCGGCTGCTCGCCGACGCGATCCAGCACGCCCCGGGGTTCACCCTGCGCGGCGGGACCAACGAGGTGCTGCGCGGCATCGTCGCGCGCGGGATGGGACTGCGCTGATGACCGCCGCACTGAACACCGAGCTCATCGAGCTGGCGGAGAGTGTCTTCGCCGACGCCGCGTCGTCCGACACCGGGTTCGACGGCAAGCTCTGGAAGACCCTCGAGGAGACCGGACTCGCCCGGCTCACGCTGCCCGCCGGCTCGGGCGGCAGCGAGGCCTCGTTCGCCGATGCCGCGATCGTGCTGTCCGCGGCGGGGGCGCACGCCGCGCGGGTGCCCCTCGTCGAGACCGACCTGCAGGCCGGCTGGCTGCTCACCAGCGCGGGCATCCCGATCCCCGACGGCCCGCTCACCGTGGCCACCGGGGACCTCGACATCGCCCGCACCCATGAGCGCGCCTCGGGCACGCTGCGACGGGTGCCGTGGGCGCGGTCGGCGAGCGTCGTGATGCTCGTGGGCGACAGCGTCCTGCTGTTCGACCGGGCCGGCCTCACCGTCACCGACGGCACGAACGTGGCCGAGGAGCCGCGGGACACCGTCACCGTCGACGGGGCGGTCACGGCGGCGTCGGTCGGCGACCACGCCGGTACCGAGCTGCGGCTGCGGGGCGCCCTGGGCCGAGCGTGCCTGCTCGCCGGGGCGGCGCGGGGCGCGCTGGCCGCGTCCGTGCGGTACGCGGGGGAGCGGGTGCAGTTCGGGCGTCCGATCGGGCGGTTCCAGGCGATCCAGCAGCAGCTCGCGCTGGCCGCGTCGGAGGTGGCGGCCGCGTCCGCAGCGGCTGATGCCGCCGCCCGGGCGGCCGACGCCGACGGCGTGGTGGCGGCGCAGTTCGCGATCGCCGCGGCCAAGGCCCGCACGTCGGAGGCCGCCGGTGCGGTGGCCCGGATCGCCCACCAGGTGCACGGCGCCATCGGCTTCACGCGCGAGCACGACCTGCGGCTCGTCACCACCCGGCTGTGGGCCTGGCGCGACGAGGACGGCTCCGAGGCCGAGTGGAACGACGTGGTCGGCGAGATGGCCCTGGCGGCCGGAACGGCAGGCCTCTGGCCCATGATCACCGGAACCCCGTAGCCTGCACGAACGATGGACCCTGCATCGGATGATCTCACGGATGATCAGGCCACCCTCGGTCGCTACCGCGTCGAGGGCCGGCTCGGTGCCGGGGGCATGGGCACGGTCTTCCGCGCCGTCGACGAGTCGGGGCGGCGCGTCGCGCTGAAGGTGGTGCACGCCGAGCTGGCGGCCGATCCCGGCTTCCGCGAGCGGTTCCGACGCGAGGTCCAGCTGGCGGCCATCGCGCCCGCGTGGTTCACCTCCCCGGTCCTCGACGCCGATCCCGACGCGGAGCAGCCCTGGCTGGCCTCGGCATTCGTCGAGGGGCCGTCGCTGCAGTCCTATGTCACCGAGCAGGGGCCCCTCGGCGAGCAGGGCGTCGCCGCGCTCGCCGTCCGGATGGCCGACGGGCTGGTCGCCCTGCACGAGGCGGGGCTCGTGCACCGCGACCTCAAGCCGTCCAACGTCATGCTGGCCGACGACGGGCCGCGGCTGATCGACTTCGGGATCTCCCGGGCAGCCGACACCACCGCGCTCACCCAGACCGGCCACGTCATGGGCACGCCCGAGTACATGTCGCCGGAGCAGGCCGGGGGCTCCCGGGACATCGGGCCGGCGAGCGACATGTTCTCGTTCGGGTCGCTGATCGTGTTCGCCGCCTCGGGACGCTCGCCGTTCGCGGCCGACTCCGCCGCGGGGTCGCTGTACCGCATCGTCTACTCCGAGCCCGACCTCGGACCGCTCACGGGGCGCGTGCGCGAGGCCGTGCACGCCTGCCTGACGAAGGACTCGGCCGGCCGCCCCACGGCGTCGCAGGTGCGCGGGTTGCTGCAGGCCGACGCCGCCCAGCCGCCCGATCCCGCGCAGCCCGATCCCACGGTGGTGCTGCCCGTGGCACCGCCCGGGGCGAACGGTGTGCCGACCGCCGCGGTCCCGGCCGCCTACCCGCAACCCCATCCGGCCTCCGCCTCACAGACGGTGATCGGGCCGCCTGCCGGCCCACCCCCGATGCCGTCGGTGCGACCCGGCCCCGCGCGGCGCCCGTGGCTCATCCCGGCCGCGGTCGTCGTGGCCCTCGTCCTGCTGGCCGGGGTCGCGCTGACCGCGGTACTGCTGTCGCGCGGGAGCGCCACCACCGTCGCCGACCCCCCGCCCGCACCGGCCGCCCCCACCGACCCCGGCACGGGCCCGAGCGCGTCGTCCGATCCCGCCGCGGGCGTCGACGTCGTCGACGCGCAGACCGACGGCCGCTTCGGCACCGGCGGTGCCCGTTTCGCCACGCCGAGCCGCAACATCGACTGCTCGATGACCGCCGACGTGGTGCGCTGCGACGTCATCACCCGCACCTGGCGGCTCCCGCCGAAGCCGGCCGGCTGTTCTGGGGCCTACGGCGACGGCGCGGTGCTGCGCGGCTCCGGGCAGGGCGAGCTGTCGTGCGTGAGCGACACCGTCGCCGATCCCGCGCTGACGGTGCTGGACTACGGCACGGGCGTCCGGTTCGGCGGCGTCGTGTGCGTCAGCCGCGAGAGCGGCCTGCGCTGCGAGAACACCTCCACCGGGCACGGGTTCCGGGTGGCGCGCGCGTCCTACGACCTGTTCTGACCGACGACCGCCGCGGTGCGGCGGGCCCTCAGCACGGCGTCGTGAATGGTGAGGCTACGGCCCTCGGGGTCGACCGCCGTCCGGGCGCGCTCCTCCTCCACGAGCACGGTCCACGCGCCCGGCTCCAGCACGGCGGCCACGTCGGAGGCGGTGAAGAGCCAGTCGGGCAGCCGCATCCGGTCCATGTCGGTGTCGAGGTCCGACGGGTGGTGCCCCACCACGAGCAGCGTGCCGCCGGGTGCCACCGCGGCCGCCAGCCGCTCGTGCAGCGGGATGCGCTGCACGCTGGGGAGGTGCATGAAGTGCGCCGTCACCAGGTCGAAGGCACCGGCCGGGGGGACCCACTCCGTGGCGTCGGCCAGCCGGAAGGTGATGCGGTCGGCGACGTCAGCGGCCTCGGCGTGGGCGGCGGCCCGGCCGAGCGCCACCTCGGACAGCTCGGTGGCCGTCACCTGCCAGCCGCGGTGCGCCAGCCAGATCGCGTCGGCGCCCTCCCCGCAGCCGATCTCCAGCGCCGTGCCCGGGGTGAGATCCGAGACCTCGTCGACGAGCTGCGGGTTGGGGTTGCCGCTCCAGATCGCGTCGGCCTCGCTGTAGCGGGCGTCCCAGAACGCCGCGTCGAAGACGGGCGGGTGGTTCTCCTCGAAGTCCGAGGCCCGCATCAGGCCGTGTCCGTGTCCGTGGTCGTGTGTCGAGGTCATGCCGACGAGAGTGCACGCTGCGGCGCCGGATCGACAACTCCCGTTGCCACTCCGGCAAACGTCAGCGCGGGAGCTTGCGGAAGTCCCAGCTCGTGACCTTCTCGGGCACCAACCTCATCCACGCGTGCCGGCCGTCGTTGACGACCTGGCCGCCCGTGTAGCGGTCGGCGAAGGCCTGCTGCGGGCCTTCCAGCTCCGGCACGTCCTCGCCGGTACGCGGCACCTCGCCGACCACCTCGACCTTCCCGCGCAGCTCCACGCCGCGCAGCTCCATGTAGTCCTCGCCCGCGTCGACGACGACGGCGATGCGCGGGTCCTTCTGCAGGTCGATCCAGCGCTGGCTGCGCGACAGCGAGGTGAGCCACAGCGCGCCGTCGTGCCACACGTACCAGAGCGGCGTGGCGTGCGGCCCGTTCGTGCCGACCGTCGCCACGCGGCAGATGCGCTCCTCGGCGAGGAAGGCGTCGACCTCGTCGGGCGTCATGGCGATGGCGCGCGACCGGCGCTGGGGTTTCCTCGACTGCTCCGTCATGCCTCGGACGCTAACCGTTCGTGCGCGGAAACCGTGGCCGGGGCGACGGTTTCCGCGCACGAGGTGCGTCACCGCCAGAGGCGCTCGCTGGCGATGCGCGCACCCTCGGACAGCGCGCGGAACTTCTCCCAGACGACCGTGGGATGCACCTCGGGGTGGAACGACGCGCGGGAGGAGAAACCGCAGTCGGCGCCCGCGATGACGTTCTCCTTGCCGACGATCCCCGCGTAGAGCTCGAGGGTGTCGGCGATCAGCTCGGGGTGTTCGACATAGTTGCTCGCGTGCCCGAGCAGCCCCGGGATGAGGATCTTGCCCTCGGGCAGCGCGATGTCGCGCCAGATCTTCCACTCGTGCTGGTGGCGCGGGTTGGCCACCTCGAACGAGTACGCACCCGCGTTGATCTTCAGCATGAGCGGGGCGATGTCGCGGAAGTCGAGGTCGTGGATGCGCGGGCCGTGGTTGAGCCCGTAGCAGGTGTGCAGCCGGATCTTCTCCGGCGGGATGCCGCGCAGGGCGTGGTTGAGGATCTCCACGTGCTGTTCGGCGTCGGCGCGGCGCTGCTCGGGGGTGGTGTCCGGGTTCTCCGAGAGGTACTCGATCAGCCACGGGTCGTCGACCTGCAGGAGGAACCCGGCGTCGACGATGGCGAGGTACTCCTCGCGCAGCGCCTCGGCCACCGCGGCGAGGTAGTCGTGGTAGTTCGCGTAGTACTCGTTGCGGCCGAACCCGCTGGGGCTCGTGGAGGGCAGGAAGGCCTCGGTGACGGCGCCGTCGGGCTGGCCGGCCAGCGCGGCGCGCAGGTTGTCGACGTCGATCTGCAGCTGCTCGTGGCCGTTGTAGCTGATCGGGCCCGTGCAGACCATGGTCATCATGGGGCTGACCTGGTCCTTGTACTTGCCCAGGTAGCCCTCGTAGTAGCCGGGGAAGGCGTCGATCTCGACCTGCCACGACGGCGGCATCAGGCGCTCGCCCTGGCTGGCGTCGAAACCGGCCAGGCGGTCCTTCACGTAGGTCAGGAAGCTGACCTTGCTCATCTCACCGTCGGTGACGACGTCGAGGCCGGCGTGCACCTGTTCGGTGACGACGTCCGACACCGCGGTGGTGACGCGCTTCGCGTAGCCGTCCGCGTCGTAGGGGCGGCCGTGCTCCTTCTCCCGCATGATCTCGAGCAGGTCGTGCGGCCTTCCGAGGCTGCCGACGTGGGTGGACAGGATCCGCTCCGTGCTCCGCTGCATGGTTCCGGGACGGTAGGAGCAGTGCGGCCACGAGGGATAGATCACTGTTCCTCCCCGGCGAACGCCACCGCATCCCGGCCTCACTGTCCCTCTACCGGTCAGTATCGGGTGCGCGGAGTGGTCGTTGAGCGGCATGTGACGCGCTCCCGCACGGCCCGGTGGGCCATCTCCCTGCTGACCCCGCTCGCAGCCATGGCGCTGGCCGCGACCCCGGCCGCCGCGGCCACCGACGACGAGCCCGCCTTCGGCAGCTACGTCGCGCTGGGCGACTCGTACGCGGCGGGGCCGCTCATCCCGTTGCAGATCGGGCTGCCGCCGGGCTGCCTGCGCTCGAACCAGAACTACCCGTCCAAGGTGGCCCGTGTGCTGGGCATCACCGACTTCCGGGACGTCAGCTGCAGCGGCGCCACCACCGACGACCTCGTGGGATCGCAGTCGGTGTCGCTCGGCGTCAACGCGCCGCAGCTGGACACGCTCGGCCCCGACACCGCGCTCGTCACGATGACGATGGGCGGCAACGACATCGGCTTCGCGTCGATCATCGAGGAGTGCGCGAAGCGGTCGCCGCTGCATCCCCTCGGCACGGCCTGCAAGGACTTCTACCCCTCCGGCGGCAGCGACCCGCTGTCCGCGCGCGTCGACGCCACCGCCCCGAAGATCGCCGCGGCCCTGGGCGCGATCGAGAAGCGCTCCCCCCACGCGAAGGTGGTGCTGGTGGGGTACCCGACGATCCTGCCCGACACCGGCCCCGGCTGCTTCCCCGTCGTCCCGTTCTCGGCGGGCGACGTCGCCTACCTGCGAGGGGTGGAGAAGGAGCTGAACGCGATGCTCGCCGAACAGGCGGACGAGGCCGGCGTGCAGTACGTCGACACCTACGCCCCGACGGTCGGCCACGACGTCTGCACGCTGCCGGGCACCAAGTGGATCGAGGGCCTGGTCCCGACCTCGCCCGCAGCTCCCGTGCACCCCAACGAGCTGGGCATGACGGCGATCGCGAAGGCCGTGACCACCGACCTGGCCTTATCGCGCTGAGCGGGGAACCTGCCCGTCACGCCGACCCCGGTGCCCGTCGGCGACGCCGCCCGGTTCGTGATCGGTGTTCAGTGCTCGTCGTAGCCGTCCACGACCCGGGCCTGCATCGGGAAGCGGACGGGCGTGGCGCCGAACAGCCGGCGCCCGGCCGTGGTCGCGGCGGCCTGCACGGCGTCGGCGGTGGCGGCGGCCGCCTCGGCGGGCACGTGCAGCACCACCTCGTCGTGCTGGAAGAACACGAGCCGGGCCGGACTGCCGGCGCCGCGCAGGTCCGACCGCAGGTCGGCGAGCAGCACCAGCGCCCACTCGGCGGCCGTGGCCTGCACGACGAAGTTGCGCGTGAACCGTCCGCGGGCACGGGCGGCGGCAGGCTCCTCGTGGCCGGGCCGGGCCGGCGGGCAGGTGCGGCCCAGGTGGGAGCGCACGAGCCGGCCCTCCTCGCCGGCGCGCGCCGCGTCGTCGACGAAGGCCATGGCCGCGGGGAAGCGCTTGCGGAGCCGGCCCATGAGCTGGGCGGCCGAGCCGGACCCCGCCCCGTACATCGCCGAGAGCAGGGCGAGCTTGGCCTTCGCGCGGTCGTCGCCGAACTCGCGGGCGGCGAGCGCGGCGTACAGGTCGTCCTCGTCCGGGGCGAGCGCGTGGTCGCCCGACAGAGCCGCGAGCACGCGCGGCTCCAGCTGGGACGCGTCGGCGACGACGAGCTTCCAGCCGGGATCGGCTCGCACCGCCGCCCGGACGGCCTTGGGGATTTGCAGCGCCCCGCCGCCGCGGGTGGCCCAGCGGCCCGACACGACGCCGCCCACCACGTACTCGGGATGGAAGCGGCCCCTTCCATGACCATCAGGGCGCACCCACGTGCGCAGCCAGGCCCAACCGTGCGCGGTGTGCAGCCGGGCCAGCTCCTTGTAGGCGAGCAGCGGGGCGACGGCCGGGTGGTCGACCCCCTTGAGCTCCCACGACCGCGTGGTCTCCAGCTCGACCCCGACGCGGCCGAAGGCGCGCAGCACCTCGGCGGGGGAGTCGACGTTGACGCGCCGCCCGAACGCCGCGTCGACCTCCGCGGCCAGCACCGCGAGCTTCGGTGGGCGCCCGCCGAGCACCGGCCGCGGACCGAGCGCCTCGGTGAGCAACGCGTCGTGGACGTCGGCGCGCCACGGCAGCCCGGTGGCGCGCATCTCCTCCGCGACGAGGCCCCCGGCCGACTCGGCGGCCACGAGCAGGCGCATCCGCGGGTCGGTCAGGCGTGCCTGCTGCGCGGCGTGCACCGCGACGACGTCGGCGAGCTCGTCACCGACCGGGCCGCTCTCGAACAGCGCGGGTGGCCCGTCGTCGTCGCGCAGGGGGTCCGCGGCGGGGGTGCGACCCTCCAGCCGGGCCACGGCCGCGGCGAGGCCGTGCGGCTGCCCGAAGTGCCCGTCGGCGGCGACGAGCAGGCCCTCGGTCAGCTCGACGTCGTGCGCCCGCGCCACCTCGACCCCCGCGTCGAGCAGGCGGCGGTAGGTGCGCGGCCGCGCGATCACCCACCGCGGCGCGTGCTCCTTCTCCAGCCGCGCGACGGCGAAGAGGTCCGGGAGCACCTCGACGTCCCCCAGCGGCACCCCGTGCTCGTCGAGCCTGCGGACCCGCGGCGGAGCATCCCGGGAACCGGGGTCGAGCGCGATCCTCACCGCTGGGACCCACCCCGACCGCGGGTCGCCGTGCACGTGCCCCACCCGACCCGGCGAACGGCACTCTCGTCGGGACCTGTGCGACGGACGTGCCGGTAGCCGGCCCAGGTGGGCACGTCAGCTCCGGCGGCGGGACGGGAGGAGCCCTGCCAGCAGGCCACGCTGCGGGATGCCCATGATCGGCTCCGGGCCCGCGCCCACCTCGGCGAGGACGTCGTTCGCGGCGAGGACACCGGTGGCCGAGGCGCGCTCCATGAGGCCGGTCAGGAACGGGGTGTCGACGTGGTCGCCCGCGATCCGGATGCCGCGCGCGTCGCCCGTGACCGTGGGGCGGGTGCCGGCGCTGCCCGGCGGGAACGTGGGCGCGGTGGCCTCCATCCGCTGCTGCAGGTGCACGACCTGCGCGCCGGCCGTCTCGGGCCACAGCGCCGCGAGCTCGACGCGCATCCGGGCCGTGGCCTCGTCGACTCCCGCGGCGGTGCAGGCGTAGGAGTGCAGCTCGACCACCGATCCGCCGGTGCGCGCCGCCCACTCCGCCGACGGGCGCTCCAGCCGCGAGTAGACGGTGACCGAGTCGAGCGTGGGTTCGCGGCTGACCGCGTTGAACGTGGCGCGCTCGGCGGCGACGTCGCGGTCGAGCCACAGCCGGGTGACGGCGAACGGGGGCGCCACGTGCACTGCGGCGGACCTGCGTGCCAGCCGGGGCGCGACGGCCTCGACCTCGGGGGAGAGGGCGACGAGGTCGCGCAGCGCGCCCGGGTCAGTGGCCAGCACCAGATGCCGGGTGACGAGCGACGGCCCGTCGTCGGGCTCGACGCGCCAGCCGTGCCCGTCGGGGGCGATCGAGAGCGCCCGGGTGGACGTGCGGACCTGCGCCCCGTGCTTCTCCAGGTATGCGGCGAACGGCGCCCAGATGCAGGTCAGGTAGTCGGTGTCGGGGCAGTCGAAGCCGATGCCCTCGGGGTTGCCGAGGAAGTAGTAGTGGAACATCGCCACCAGCTCGCCGGCCGAGAGCGCCCCCGGCTGCGCGAAGAACGACCGCGCGAACGCCTCGAACAGCATCGCCTGCGCACGGTCGGACATGCCCAGCGCGGCCAGGAAGTCGGCGGCGGGCATCGCGTCGAACGCGGCGGTGGTGGCGTCGCGGTCGTAGGCCAGCAGCTGCGCGGCGAGCGCCTGGTCGGAGCCCAGCACGTCACGGAGCCCCAGGCTGGGCGAGCGGGCGAACAGCGCCAGCAGGTTGAGCGGCGGCGCCCCGGGCAGGCCGGTGAGGTCCTCCGGCGGCCAGTCGCGGGAGATCACCGGGTAGCCGCCGACGGGCTTGAGGAACCCCAGCTGCGGATCGGCGCGCCGCAGGATCGCGCGCCACGTGTAGTAGTGCCGGAAGAACGCGTGGAACCCGTGCTCGACAACCTGCTCGGTGCCGTCGGGCAGCGTGTGGGGCCAGGCGCCCAGCCGCCCGCCGAGGGTGGGCGCGGCCTCCAGCAGCGTGACGTCGACGCCGCGTTCGGCCAGCACCACCGCCGCGCTGACCCCGGCGATGCCGCCGCCCACGACCACGGCCCCGGTGCCGGGAGGGGCCTCGCGGGGCAGCCGCGGGTCTGCGGGCACGAGCACACGGGGCCGCATCCGCAGGGGAGCGGCGCGCGAGGTCAGGTCACGGCTCACGACGCCGACCCTATGCGGGCCCACCGACAGCGGCGCGCGAGCCGGAATGCGCGGCGACGGCGCCCGCGTTGCTCGGTTCATGACGGTCGAACTCGGGAAGTACGGCATCTGGCGGCACGCGAGCGCGCTCACGCCCGACGTGGCACGCGAGATCGAGGCGCTGGGCTTCGGCGCCGTCTGGATCGGCGGCTCTCCCCCCGGAGACCTGCGGCTCGCCGAGTCGCTGCTCGACGCCACCGACCACATCGCCGTTGCCACGGGCATCGTCAACATGTGGACCACTCCCGCCGAGGAGGTGGCGCCCTCCTACCACCGCATCGAGAAGGCCCACCCCGGCCGGTTCCTGCTCGGTGTCGGCATCGGGCACCCGGAGGCGGTGAAGGAGTACCGCAGCCCCTTACAGACGATCGTGGCGTACCTCGACGCGCTCGACGCGGCGCGCGTGCCCAAGGACGGCCGGGTGCTGGCCGCGCTGGGCCCGAAGGTGCTGAAGATCGCCGCCGCGCGCACCGCGGGCGCGCACCCGTACCTGACGACGCCCGAGCACACCAGGTGGGCCCGTGAGCTCGTCGGGCCCGGCGTCCTGCTCGCCCCGGAGCAGAAGGTGGTGCTGGAGACCGACCCGGAGAAGGCCCGCGCGATCGGGCGCCCGCCCGTGGACCGGCCCTACCTGCACCTGCGCAACTACGTCGCCAACCTCGAGCGCCTCGGCTGGACCGACGAGGACTTCGCCGACGGCGGCAGCGACGCACTGATCGACGCCCTCGCCGTGCACGGCGACGCCGCGGCGCTGGCGGCCGGTCTGAACGCCCACCTCGAGGCGGGCGCCGACCACGTCTGCGCGCAGGTCCTGACCGCCGACAACGCGGACCCGCTGCCCGCGATGCGCGAGATCGCGAAGGCCCTGGGCCTCTCACCCGTGCGGCGATGATCCGTGCGGCGAGCGGCACCCCCGTCCGGCGAGGGTCTCGTTCGCCGGGTCGGGGCGCCCTCAGGCGTTCGGGTGGACCTGGGGGCTCGTCACGTCGCAGTGCAGGCACTCCTCGATCCTCATCCGCTCCGGGGCGGGGGTCCGCGGGCGGCGGATGAACACGAACGACACCAGCGACGCCAGCACCAGCAGCCCGGCGCTGATGAACATCGACGTGCGGAAGCCCGCGGCGAACGCGTCCGGCCGGGTGTAGTCCTCCCCGGCGATCCCCGCGACCCCCGGCACGACGGCCACCGACAGCAGCCCGGCCGCCCGCGCCACCGCGTTGTTGACGCCCGACGCCGACCCGGCGAACCGGTCGGGGGCGGCGTCGAGCACGGTGGCCGTCAGCGGCGAGACGGTGACGGTCAGGCCGGCGCCGAACACCAGCACCGCGGGCAGCACGTCGGTGACCCACGAGGCGCCCGGACCGATCCGCAGCATCAGCAGCAGCCCACACGCGCTGACCAGCGGGCCGATCGTCATCGGCAGCCGCGGGCCGATCCGCGCGGCCAGCGCCCCCGCGCGGGCGGAGAACAGCAGCATCAGCACCGTCACCGGCAACAGGGAGGTCCCCGCCTCGAGCGGGCTGAACCCCGCCACCGTCTGCAGTTGCAGCACGAGCAGGACGAACACGACGCCGAGCGCGCCGTAGATCAGCAGCGTGGCGGCGTTGGCGGCGCTGAACACCGGGTTGCGGAACAACGCGGGTGGCACCAGGGGGTGCGACGAGCGCCGTTCGACGAGGACGAACCCCGCCAGCGCCACCACGCCGACCGCCAGGGCCGCGAGCAGGTCGGGCGCGGGGCCGCGGGACCCCAGCCCGGTGAGCCCGTAGGTCAGGGCGCCGAGGCCCAGTGCGGCCAGCACGGTGCCCGCGACGTCCAGGCCGGGTGCCGACTCGACGTCGCGGCTCTCGGGCACGTGCTTGACCGCCACCGCCACGACCACCGCGGCGATCGGCAGGTTGATGAGGAACACCGCCCGCCACGTCCACTCCACGAGGAAGCCGCCGAGGAACGGGCCGATCGCCCCGGCGATGCCGCCCAGCCCGGACCACGCGCCGATCGCGGCGGAACGGTCGGGCCCGTGGAACGACGCGGAGATCAGCGCGAGGCTGCCCGGCGTCAGCAGTGCCCCGCCAACGCCCTGCAGCGCACGGGCGGCGATGAGGATCTCGATGTTCGGGGCGAGCCCGCACAGCAGCGACGCCAGCGCGAACCACACGACGCCGATGACGAAGACCCGGCGCCGGCCGAGGTGATCGGCCAGCGAACCGCCCAGCAGGATCAGCGAGGCGAGGGTGAGCGTGTAGCCGTTGACCGTCCACTGCAGGTCGGCGAACCCGGCGCCCAGGTCGTCGCCGATCCGTACCAGCGCCACGTTGACGACCGTGCCGTCGATCATCACCATCCCGGAGCCCAGCACGGTGGTGAGGAGCACCCACCGCCCCGCCGCCGTGCCCATCCGCAGCTCGCCGGCTTCGGCCACGTCAATACCCCCTCGCGTCCGCCACGGGTGAGCCCGCGACCGGGGCACTGTAGGCCCGCGCAATCGGCCGGTGAAGCATCCGAGCCCGACGGCTGCCCTCCTCCCGTCGGCCGCGCACCCGCGTCGCCGGCGGCAGCCACGCGACGTCCAACGACGCCTGCGCGGAGCGGTCCTCGTCGCCCCGGGGTTGACCCGTAACCTCGGCGATCATCACGCCGCCCGGGCCGGGCGGCCCGCGGAGGGAGCAGCAGTTGATCAACGTGTCGGTGACGGACGGCGTCGGGCTGATCGAGCTCGACCGCCCGGAGCGGCGCAACGCCCTCAACGTCGCGCTGTGCGGGGCGATCGTCGACGCCGTCGGATCGGTGCTGGCCGACGGGGCGCGCGCCGTCGTCATCACGGGGTCGGGCTCGAGCTTCTGCTCCGGCGCCGACTTCGGCGAGGTCTACACCGACGGCTTCCGCGATGCCCTCTACGCCGCGCTGCACGCCGTCACCGACGCGCCGGTGCCGGTGATCGCCGCCGTCAACGGGCCCGCGATCGGGGCCGGCACCCAGCTGGCCATCGCCTGCGACCTGCGGGTCGGGGCGCCGGAGGCCGTCTTCGGGGTGCCCACGGCCCGGATCGCGCTGGCCGTGGACCCGTGGACTGTGCACCGCCTCGCCCAGGTCGCCGGCGGCGGCACGGCGCGGTCGCTGCTGCTCGCGTGCGCCCAGGTGGACGTCGCGCTGGCCCACGCGCGCGGTCTCGTCGACCGGCTCGGCGACCGCGCCGTGGCACTCGAGCTGGCCGCCGAGATCGCGACGCTGGCACCCCTCACCCTCACGTACAACAAGCTGGCGCTGGACCGCACCGACCTCCCCGCCGACGATCCGGCGCTGGTCACGGCCTTTGAGGCGTGCTGGGAGAGCGCCGACCTGGTCGAGGGACAGCACGCCCGCGCCGAACGGCGCAGCCCGGTGTTCACCGGACGGTGACCGCGACCGGGCGGCGTGACCACAGCGGGTGAATGGGCAACGACGGCCCGTCACCTCTGGTTCACATCCTCGTTCTGGTCCGCGGGGGACGGAAAGAGGAGAGACGTTCGTGGGAGTACATGCCCGGGCTGCACGCCGTGCACCCCGTGCCGCGATGATCGCCGCGGCCGGTCTGACGCTGGCCGTGATCGCCGGAACGGTACTGGCAGGCGTCAGTGACGCCGCCGAGCCGTCCCCGGGAGCCTCGCCGGCCGCGGCCGCACCCGCCTCCCCGCCTCCTCCGCCGGGAGGGGAGGGCGGGACCAACCGGGCCGTCGATGTCCCGTCTGGCGCCCTCGTCACCGGCACGCCCTGCACCAGCTCGGCCCGGGCCTGCGTCGACCTCGACGCCCGGCTGGCCTGGCTGATCGACAAGGGGTCGGTGGTCCGCGGGCCCGTGTCGATCATGCCCGGCGACCCCCAGGACCCGACGCCGCGTGGCACGTTCCACGTCCAGTGGAAGGCCGAGCAGTACACGAGCCGCGAGTACCTCACGCAGATGCCGTACTCGGTGTTCTTCGCCGACGGGGGCATCGCCTTCCACGAGGGCCCGCAGGACACCTACTCCGGCGGGTGCGTGAAGCTCACCCACGACAACGCCGTCGCCTGGTTCAACTTCCTCCAGGTGGGCGACCAGGTGCAGGTTCGCTGAATGCAGGTTCGCTGAATGCAGGTTCATCATCGAAGTGGTGGCAGCAAGGGTTCTACTTCATGTAGAATCGCTTCGTGCCGACCCTGGGTGAGCTTGAACGCGCCGTGATGGAGACCCTGTGGTCGGCATCAGCACCCGTCACCGCCCGCGACGTGCAGGACGCGCTCGCCGGCCGGGACCTCGCCACCACCACGGTGCTCACCGTGCTGGGCAGGCTCGAGCGCAAGGGGCTCGTCAGCCGCGAGCGGGCGGGCCGGGCCCACCGGTACCGCCCCACCGCCAGCCGTGAGGACCACGTCGCCGAGCTGATGCGCGACGCGCTCGACGCCGCGCCCGACCGCGGGGCCGCGCTCGCCCGTTTCCTGGGGTCGATCCCCGCTGACGAGCGCGAATCCCTGCGGGACATGCTGGACTGAGACATCCTCATGTGATGGAGCTGTTCGCGCTGGGGCTGCTGGTGCTCGGCGTGGCACTCGCCGAGCCGGTCAGCCGTGTGCTCGCCCGTGCCGACTGGCCCGCCCGCGACCCCGTCGGCGGGCTGCTCGCGTGGCAGGCGGTCGGCCTCTCCGGCGGCTTGGCGCTGCTGGGTGCCGGCCTCGTCTACGGCGTCGCGCCGCTCGGGTCGTCCTTGGCCGAGGCCGTTCCCGCGCTCGTGCGCCCCCTGCTGGAGCTTCGGCTCCCGCGCGGGCTCGGGTTCTTCCACGTCGTCGCGCTCCTGCTGGCCGTCGCGCTGGCGTTGCGGCTGATCGGGGTGCTCGTCGTGGTCTGGTACCGCACCCTGCGGGTGCGTGCACGCCACCGTGACCTGCTCGACCTGCTCGGCACCCCCTGGCCGGCCGCGCCCGGAGCCCACGTGCTCGACCACCCCGTTCCGGTCGCGTACTGCCTGCCCGGCCTACGCTCGCGGCTCGTGCTCTCGGCCGGCGTGCTGGACGCGCTCGACGCCGAGGGGGTCCGGGCGGTGCTCGCCCACGAGCGGGCCCACCTGCGGGAACGCCACGACCTCGTCGTGCTGCCGTTCGTCGCGTGGGGGGCCACCGCGCCGTTCGTCCGCGGGATGGTGTGCGCCCAGGTCGCCGTGGCCGCGCTCATCGAGATGCGGGCCGACGACGTGGCCGCCTGCCGGGTGGCCCGCACGCAGCTGACGGGTGCGCTGCGGTCGATGGGCGGGACGGCCCCGGCCGCCGCGCTGAGCTCGTTCACCGCGGCGCTGGACCACCGGCTCAAGCGGATCACCGACCCGCCCGCGCCGCTGCCGTTCGCGCTGCAGCTGCTGGTGCGGCTGGCCGCGACCGGACTGGTGGCGCTGCCTACGGTGCTGCTTCTCCTGCCCTGACCGCGCGCCGGACAGGCGGCCGCGCCTCTTTGAGCGGGGCCACAGGTTGCTTTTCAGCGGGGCCACAGGTTGCTTCAGCGTCGTCACAGCATCGCCGTGTCATCCTCGCCGACGGACGACGGCACGCACGACCGGAGGCACCGACGATGACAGCTCCACCACTGCACACGGGACTCCGCACCGCCACGTTCGCCATCGACTGGTCGGCCTGGGACACGTGCGGCCGCCTCGTCGTCACCGATCCCGACGTGCACGCGCTCGCCCTCGAGGTGCTCAGCCGCGAGCTCGCCGTCGTCGGCCGGGCCTTCCGCACCCGCTTCGCTGCGCGACGGGCGTTCCGGGACGGAGGGTGGTCGCCCAGCATGCCCGACGGGCCTGCGCCGGCGCCGTTCCCGTACGGCCTGGCCTCGGCCTCCCCGGACGAGCCCGTCCACGTGGAGCTGCCGTCCGCCCGGTGCCGCGCCGCGGGCCCGCGCCGCCGCCGGCTGCGGATCGGGCTCGGACCGTCGCTGCGGGCCTGGACCGCGCAGCGCTGCGCCGAGGCGGTGGCCGAGGAGACACTGTGCGGCGTGCTCGTCGCGATCGGGGGCGACGTGGCCACCTCCGGTCTGGCCCCGGCCACCGGTTGGCGGGTGCGGCTGCCCGGCGGCGCCGACGCCGCACCGGCCGTGCTCGCGCTGGACGGTGGAGCCGTGTCGTGGGCCGACCTGTCCATGCCCGGCCGCACAGAGCCGCGCGAGCTCGTGGTGGCCCCGAACGGGCGGACCGTGCGGACGCACTGGCGCAGCGTCGCCGTGGTCGCGGCCACCGCGCCCGCCGCCAGCGCCGCGTGCACGGGCGCGCTGGTGTCCGGCCGGGCCGCGGTGCGGCGGCTGAACCGGCAGGGGCTGCCCGCTCGCCTCACCGACGGGGACGGCCGCGTGCGCGACGTGGGCTGGTGGCCGGGCTCGGAGCGCTAGCCCGGGCTCCGAGCCTCGTCGAGCTGCGCGAAGCAGGAGCGCACGCACCCACGACGACCGGACGGAACGGACAGCGCTGTTCCCGCGCCACGTTTCCGTGCCGTTTCCACGCGCGCCGGATGACCAGCGCGGGCGTAGCGTGGACGACGTGCCTCATGATCTTCCCGCTGATCTTCCCCGCACCCTGGGCGCGCTGCGCGCGTCCGGCCACGAGCTCCGCGGCGTCAAGGACGAGATCCGCCGCAACCTGATCACCGCGCTCCGCGAGGGACGCGACCCCTGGCCCGGCATCGTCGGGTTCGAGTCCACCGTGCTCCCGCAGTTCGAGCGGGCGCTCATCGCCGGCCACGACATCGTGCTGCTCGGCGAGCGCGGTCAGGGCAAGACCCGTCTGCTGCGTTCCATCACCGGCCTGCTCGACGAGTGGACGCCCGTCATCGAGGGCTCCGAGCTCGGCGAGCACCCCTACGACCCCATCACGCCGGCGTCGATCCGCCGAGCCGCCGAGCTCGGCGACGACCTGCCGGTCACCTGGAAGCACCGCGACGAGCGCTACACCGAGAAGCTCGCCACCCCCGACACGGCGGTGGCCGACCTCATCGGCGACATCGACCCCGTCAAGGTCTCCGAGGGCCGCTCGCTGGGCGACCCCGAGACCATCCACTACGGCCTCGTCCCGCGGTCGCACCGCGGTGTCGTCGCGATCAACGAGCTGCCCGACCTCGCCGAGCGCATCCAGGTCTCGCTGCTCAACGTCATGGAGGAGCGCGACATCCAGGTCCGCGGCTACACGCTGCGTCTGCCCCTGGACATCCTGCTCGTCGCGTCGGCGAACCCCGAGGACTACACCAACCGCGGCCGCATCATCACGCCGCTCAAGGACCGCTTCGGCGCCGAGGTCCGCACCCACTACCCGCTGGAGCTGCGCGACGAGATCGCGCTCGTCGAGCAGGAGGCGGACCTCGTGGCCGAGGTGCCGCGACACCTGCTGGAGGTCATCGCCCGGTTCACGCGCTCGCTGCGCGAGTCGTCGGCGGTCGACCAGGGCTCGGGCGTCTCGGCCCGGTTCGCCGTGGCCGCCGCCGAGACGGTGGCCGCCGCGGCCCTGCGCCGCGCTGTCATCACGGGAGAGGGCCGCGCGTACGCGCGGCCCGTCGACCTCGAGTCGGCGCCCGCCGTGCTGCGCGGCAAGCTGGAGTTCGCGTCCGGCGAGGAGGGCCGCGAGGCCGAGCACCTGGAGCACCTGCTGCGCCGGGCCACGGCCGACACCGCCCGCGCGCGGTTGCGCGGCATCGACCTCAACCCGCTGGCCGAGGCCGTCGCCGGCTCGCCGGTGCGCACGGGCGAGCGCGTCCCCGCCGTCGAGGTGGTGGCCGCGCTGCCCGCGATCGACGCGGTCACGCAGATCGCCAACAAGCTGGAGGCCGGCGGCACCGAGGACCCGGGCCCGATGGCGAGCGCGGCCGAGCTGGCGCTGGAGCTGCTGTTCCTGACCCGCCGCCTGGCCAAGGACGAGTCCGACGACGGAGACACGGTGTCGTATGGCTAGACGCAACAAGCGCTACGCCTACGGGCCCTACGCCGACGGGCCCGATCCGCTCGCGCCGCCGTTCGACCTGCGCGTCGCCATGGACGAGATCGGGCGCGACGTCATGGAGGGCGCCTCGCCGCGATCGGCGCTGCAGGAGCTGCTGCGCCGGGGCACGGAGAACCGGCGCGGCCTCGACGAGCTGACGCGCGAGGTGTGGCAGCGGCGCAGCCGGCTGCAGCGGGAGAACCGCCTCGACGGCACGCTGCAGGAGGTCCGCGAGCTGCTGGCGCGGGCGCTGGACGCCGAGCGTGACTCGCTGGGCCGCCAGGACACCGATGACGCCCGCTTCCGCGAGATGCAGCTCGACGCGCTGCCGTCCGACACGGGCGGCGCGGTCCGGGAGCTCAACGACTACGACTGGCAGTCCTCCGACGCCCGCGAGGCGTACGAGCAGATCCGCGACCTGCTCGGCCGGGAGATGCTGGACCAGCGCTTCGAGGGCATGAAGCAGGCGATGGAGAACGCCACGCCGGAGGACGTCGAGCGCATCCGCGAGATGCTCGACGACCTGAATCAGCTGCTGGCCGACCACGCCGCCGGGCAGGACACCGAGCAGCAGTTCTCCGAGTTCATGGACAAGCACGGGGAGTTCTTCCCGGAGAACCCCACGAGCACCGAGGAGCTCATCGACACGCTCGCGCAGCGGGCGGCGGCGGCCCAGCGGATGCTCAACTCGATGACGCCCGAGCAGCAGGCGCAGCTCATGGAGCTGTCCCAGCAGGCGTTCGGCGACCCGCGGCTGGCCCAGGCGATGGCGCAGCTCGACGCCCAGCTGCAGGGCCTGCGGCCCGGTGAGGACTGGGACGGGCAGGGCCGCTTCCGTGGCGAGAACCCGATGGGCATGGGCGAGGCCACGCGCGCGATGGAGGAGCTCGGGCAGCTCGACGCGCTGGCCGAGCAGCTGGCGCAGAGCTACCCGGGTGCCCGGATGGAGGACATCGACCTCGACGCGGTCGGCAAGCACCTGGGCGACCAGGCGCGTGTCGACGCGCGGGCGCTGGCCGAGCTGCAGCGCGAGCTGGAGCGCCAGGGCCTGTTCGACCGCGCCCCCGACGGTTCGTTGCAGCTCTCGCCGAAGGCGCTGCGGCGGCTGGGGGAGTCGGCGCTGCGCGACGTCGTCGACAAGATCGGGGCTCGCCGCGGCGAGCGCGACACCCACCGCTCCGGCGCGGCGGGGGAGGCCACCGGGGCCACTCGGCCGTGGGCGTTCGGCGACACCGAGGCGTGGAACGTGCCGCGCACCCTGCTCAACGCGCAGCTGCGGCAGGCGGGCGGCGACCCGCGGCGGCTCGACGTCACCGACGTGGAGATCGTCGAGACCGAGCAGAAGACCCGTGCGGTGGTGGCGCTGTGCGTCGACACGTCGTGGTCGATGGTGCAGGACGGGCGCTGGGTGCCGATGAAGCGCACGGCGCTGGCCCTGCACCAGCTGATCTCCACGCGGTTCCGCGGCGACGATCTCAAGCTCATCACGTTCGGCCGGCACGCCCGGTCGGTGGAGCTCGGCGAGCTGGTGGGGCTGGAGGGGGCGTGGGAGCAGGGCACCAACCTGCACCACGCGATGCTCCTGGCCGGCCAGCACCTGCGGCGCAGTCCGGACGCGCAGCCCGTGGTCCTCGTGGTCACCGACGGCGAGCCGACGGCCCACCTGGCGCCCGACGGCCACGCGATCTTCGACTACCCCACCAGCCCGGAGACCCTGCACGCCACGGTGGCGGAGATCGACCGGCTGATGGGTCTGAAGGCGGCGTTCACGTTCTTCGTGCTCGGCGACGACCCGCGGCTGGCGGTGTTCATGGACGGCCTCGCGAAGCGCTGCGGTGGCCGCGTGGTGGCCCCGACGCTGGACGGCCTGGGTGCCGAGGTCGTGGCGGACTACCTGAAAACCCGGCGCTGACACCGCTCACCGGCCGCTGGGTTCTCGCCGTGGACGGCGCGATCACCTGGCGGCCGGGTGACGGTCGCCGACGTCCCGTTGCTGCGCGTGGCTCGCCCAGCCGCAGGTGGCCCGGTGGTGGAACCACGAGACCACCACCGAGGCGGTCGAGCGCGACTTCGGCCCGACGGCGGAGCGCTGGGCTCGCGCGCGTGGGGGAGGGCGAGACGGAGCCCGAGAACCCGATCGACGCCCCCTGCACGTCGTCCATCGCGGGGACCGACCCGGGCTGAGACGTGACGAACATGTTCGCAACGAACATGTTCGTTGTAGGGTGCACCCATGGCCCACCACCCCATCGCGATCATCGGCGCCGGCCTCGGCGGCCTGACCCTGGCGCGCGTCCTGCACATGCACGGCATCGAGGCCGCGGTGTTCGACCTCGACGCCTCACCGACCGCCCGCGCGCAGGGCGGCATGCTCGACATCCACGAGGACTCCGGCCAGGTCGCACTGCGCGCTGCCGGCCTCCACGATGCGTTCGGCGCACTCGTCCTCCCCGGTGGACAGGCCATGCGGATCCTCGACCGGCACGCCGTGGTCCGCATGGACGAGGACGACGACGGCGACGGCACCCGCCCGGAGGTCGAGCGCGGCCGGCTCCGCGACCTGCTGCTCGATGCCCTGCCCCGGGGCGCCGTCCGCTGGGGCGCCAAGGTCACGGATACCCGGCCGCTCGGGGAGGGCCGACACGAGGTGACCCTGGCCGACGGCTCGACGTTCACCACCGATCTGCTCGTCGGCGCCGACGGGGCCTGGTCCCGGATCCGCGCCCTGGTCTCCGAGGCCCGCCCCGCCTACTCCGGCATGTCCTTCGTCGAGACGGACCTCCTCGACGCCGACGAGCTACACCCCGGCAGCGCCGCGGTCGTCGGCGGCGGGATGCTCGTCGCGCTCGGCGCGGGCAGGGGCTTCCTCGCCCACCGCGAGACCGACGGCAGCGTGCACGTCTACGTCGCGCTCCGGGTCACCGAGGACTGGAGCGCCGGCCTCGAGCCCGAGGCCGCCCGTACCGTGCTGCTCGACCACTTCACCGGCTGGGACGAGAGCCTGCGCGCCCTGATCGGCGACGCCGACACCCCGCTGGTCCCGCGGCCGATCCACGCCCTCCCGGTCGGCCACCGCTGGGACCGTGTCCCCGGCGTCACGCTGCTCGGCGACGCCGCGCACCTCATGTCACCGTTCGCCGGGGAGGGCGCCAACCTCGCCATGCTCGACGGGGCCGAGCTCGGGGAGGCCATCGCCGCCCACCCCGGCGACACCGAGGCCGCGCTCGCCGCGTACGAACAGGCGCTGTTCCCCCGCAGCGAGGCCTCGGCGGCCGAGTCGGCCGACAACCTCGTCCTCTCCTTCCGCGACGACGCGCCGCAAGGGCTGCTCGCCCAGTTCGCCTCCTACCGGGCCGGCTGACCGCGGTCAGGTATACGGGTGGGCGACGAAGAACGCCCAGAACGTGGCCGTCGCATGTGCGGCGCCGTGTCGGCCTGTCGGCGGGCCGGCCCCGCCCGTCCATGCCGTCGAGGAGCTGTCCGCCACCCGGAACGCGGGCGCGCACTGACGTCCCGCCCACGTTCCGCCGACCCCGGGCGGGTGGGAGTGACGACCTCGACACCCGGCCCGCCCGTCGTCACCGCGTAAGTTGTGAGTCATGCACACCTGGGCGCCCGTCGACGTTCCGAAGATCGCGGGCGAGGGTCCGCCACTGCGCCTCTACGACACCTCGACCGGCCGCGTCCGGCCGACGGCGCCCGGGCCCACGGCGCTCATGTACGTCTGTGGCATCACGCCCTACGACGCCACGCACCTCGGCCACGCCGCCACCTACCTGGCCTTCGACATCGTCAACCGGGTGTGGCGCGACCTCGGCCACGACGTGCACTACGTGCAGAACGTCACCGACATCGACGACCCCCTGCTCGAGCGCGCCGCCCGCGACCACGACGACTGGGTCGTGCTCGGCATGCGCGAGACCGCCCTGTTCCGCGAGGACATGGAGGCGCTGCGGGTGATCCCGCCGCAGCACTACGTCGGTGCCGTCGAGGCGATGGGGGAGATCTCCGAGCTCGTCGGCAAGCTGCTCGCGCAGGGAGCGGCGTACCGCGTCGACGACCCCGAGTACCCGGACGTCTACTTCGACACCTCGGTCACCGGCCACTTCGGGTACGAGTCGAACTACGACGAGGAGACGATGCTCAGGTTCTCCGCCGAGCGCGGCGGCGACCCGGAGCGTCCCGGCAAGCGGCACGCCCTCGACCCCCTGCTGTGGCGTATGGCCCGGCCCGACGAGCCGAGCTGGGAGTCCGACCTCGGCGCCGGCCGCCCGGGCTGGCACGTCGAGTGCGCCGCGATCGCGCTCAACCGCCTCGGCGCCCAGATCGACCTCAACGGCGGCGGCTCCGACCTGATCTTCCCGCACCACGAGGCCGGCGCCGCGCACGCCGAGGCGTTCACCGGTGTTCATCCGTTCGCCAAGCACTACGCCCACACCGGGATGATCGGGCTCGACGGCGAGAAGATGTCGAAGTCGCGCGGCAACCTGGTGTTCGTCTCCAAGCTCCGGGCGGAGGACGTGGACCCCAACGCGATCCGCGTCGCGCTGCTGTCGGACCACTACCGCAACGACCGCGCCTGGACCGACGCGCTGCTCACCGAGGCCCAGGCACGGCTCGCCCGCTGGCGGGAGGCCGTGTCGCTCACGGCCGCGCCGAACGCCGACGACCTCGTCGCGCGAGTGCGCACCCACCTCGCCGACGACCTCGACACGAAGGGCGCCATCGCCGCTGTCGACGCGTGGGCGGCCGAGGCCCTCGAGCGGCGTGGCACCGACCCCGGCGCTCCGCAGCTCGTCCGTGACGCGCTCGACGCGCTGCTCGGCGTGGCACTCTAGGCCGTATGGCCCGCAATGTGCTCGGCGGTGAGCTGCAGAGCTGCAGCACCGACCCGATGACCGGATTCACCCGCAACGGCTGCTGCGAGACCGACGCGCAGGACGTCGGCGTGCACACCGTCTGCACGCGGGTCACGGCGGAGTTCCTCGCGTTCAGCGCGGGAGCGGGCAACGACCTGTCGACGCCGCGGCCGGAGTACGGGTTCGCGGGGCTGCAGCCCGGCGACCAGTGGTGCCTGTGCGCGGACCGCTGGGTCGAGGCCCACGCCGCGGGCGCCGCGCCGCCGGTGGTGCTGGAGGCCACCCACGCCCGCACGCTGGAATGGGTGGACCTCGCCGACCTCCGCGAGCACGCGGTCGACCCACGGTGATCTCGGACCCACGGTGATCTCGGTCGAGCTCGCTCTCCGCCTGCGGGAGGCGGGCCTGCCGTGGACACCGGGTTCCGGCGACCGGTTCGTCGTCCCGCACCGCGACATGGACGCTGACGTGTTCGTCGTCAGCGAGCTGACCATCGAGATCCGCGAAGCCCCCACCGGCCGGCTGTTTGCGTTCAACGGCACCACCGAGTGGGCGCTCGACAGCATCGAGCAGGACGACGTCGTCTGGCTCCCGCACGAGGGGCAGCTGCGCGACGCGCTGGGGGAGCGTTTCCGGCGGCTGGAGCCCGTGGGTGACGGCTGGGCCGTGGAGATCGACACGACGGGCATCGCCACCCCGGAGGCCCGCCACGTCGACGTCGACGCCGAACGTGCCTACGCCCGCGCGGTGCTGGCGGTCCTGGCCGGCTGATGCGGGGTCCTCACCGCGGGGTGACGGCGGGGCGGGGGCATGAACAGCGCGAGCGGCAGCAGGTACGCCGTGACGGACAGCGACGCGGCACCGGCGGAGAGCCCGTACGTGTCACCGGGCTCCGGCAGCATCGCCACCGTGACGTCCCCGCCGAGCGGGCCCAGGAACGCGCCGGCGTGAAGACCAGCCCGAGCCGGAACCGGCGCGGGCGAGGGAGCCGCTCAGCCGGCCCCGCCGCCGCTGCCGCGACGGCGTAGGTAGCGCTCGAAGTCGGCGGCGATGGCGTCGCCGTCGGCCTCCTCCAACGGCGCGTCGGCCTCGTCGGCCTCGGCCTGCTCCTCGAGCTGGCGGACGTAGTCGCGCACCTCGTCGTCCGCCTCGGCCATCTCCGAGACGGTGCGCTCCCACTCCTCGGCGCGCTCGGGCAGCGCCCCGAGCGGCACCTCGACGTCGAGCACCTCCTCGACGCGGTGCAGCAGCGCGACGGCGGCCTTCGGCACGGGCGCCTGGGACACGTAGTGCGGCACCGACGCCCAGAACGACACGGCCGGGATGCCGGCCTCGATGCACGCGTTCTGGAAGACGCCGACGATGCCCGTGGGGCCCTGGTAGGTGGAGGGCTCGACGTCGAGCTCGCTGGCCGACGCCTTGTCGTACGAGGTGCCGCTGACGGGGGTGGGACGGGTGTGCGGTGTGTCGGTCAGCAGTGCGCCGAGGGTGATGACCTTGGTCACGCCGAGAGCCTCGACGTAGCCCAGCAGCTCCCGGCAGAACGTGCGCCAGCGCAGGTTCGGCTCGATCCCGTTGACGAGCACGACGTGCCGCTCGGTGCCCGGCAGCGTGGCCACCGACAGGCGCGTGGTCTGCCACTCGATGCGCCGCGTGACGCCTTCGGACTGCCGCACGTGTGGCCTCGTGACCTGGAAGTCGTAGTACTCCTCGGGATCGATCGAGAGGAGCGGCTCCGCGTCCCACATGAGCTCGAGATGCTCCAGAGCGGTGCTCGCCGCCTCGCCCGCGTCGTTCCAGCCCTCGAACGCGGCGATCATCACCGGGTCGACGAGGCGGGGGAGATCGGTCTCCGCCCCGGGTTCCCCATGAGCCGGTGGCGGAGTGCTATCGGTCATCGCTCCAGCCTACGGCCGTTGGCCTTCGCGCAACGGCTGCCACCCCCGCGACGACTACTCTGATGCCCGCAGTCGTTGGTCCACCCGAGAGGACACCGTGCAGCCGCACACGTTCGATACGACGTTCATGGACACTCTGGCCGACCGGGTGGTGATTGCCGACGGAGCCATGGGCACCATGCTCCAGGCCGCTGACCTGGTGCTGGACGACTTCGCGGGTCTCGAGGGGTGCAACGAGATCCTCAACGACACGCGCCCTGACGTGGTCCGTCAGATCCACCGCGCGTACTTCGAGGCCGGTGCCGACGCCGTCGAGACCAACACGTTCGGCGCGAACCTGCCCAACCTCGCCGACTACGACATCCCCGATCGGATCCGCGAGCTGGCGCTCAAGGGGGCGCAGCTCGCGCGCGAGGTCGCCGACGAGATGTCCACGCCGGGGCGCCCGCGCTACGTGCTGGGCTCGGTGGGCCCGGGCACGAAGCTGCCGACGCTGGGACACGCCACGTTCGTGAGCCTGCGCGACGCCTACACCGAGTGCGGCCGCGGCCTGCTCGCCGGCGGCGCCGACGCGATCGTCGTCGAGACGTGCCAGGACCTGTTGCAGGTCAAGGCGGCCGTGCTGGGCATGAAGCGGGCCATGGTCGACGAGGGCCGCCGCATCCCGATCATCACCCAGGTCGCCATGGAGACTACTGGCACGATGCTGCTGGGCTCGGAGATCGGCGCCGCGCTCACCGCGCTGGAGCCGCTGGGCGTCGACCTCATCGGGCTCAACTGCTCCACCGGCCCCGCCGAGATGAGCGAGCACCTGCGCACGCTCTCCAAGCACGCCCGCATCCCGCTCTCGGTGATGCCCAACGCCGGGCTGCCCGTGCTCGGCCCGAACGGCGCCGAGTACCCGCTCGACGCCGACGGGCTGGCCGAGGCGCTCGCCACCTTCGTCCGCGACTACGGCCTACGCCTGGTCGGCGGCTGCTGCGGCACCACCCCGGCCCACGTCAGCGCCGTCGCCGAGGCCGTGCGCTCGCTGACCCCGCCGGAGCGCCACCCGCGGCCCGAGGCCGGCCTGAGCTCGCTGTACGCGTCGGTGCCGTTCCGGCAGGACACCTCGGTGCTCATGATCGGGGAGCGCACCAACGCCAACGGCTCGAAGAAGTTCCGCGACGCCATGCTCGCCGAGGACTGGGAGGCGTGCGTCGGCATCGCCCGCGACCAGACCCGCGAGGGTGCCCACCTCATCGACCTCTGCATCGACTACGTGGGCCGCGACGGCGTGGCCGACATGGCCGAGCTGGCCGGTCGCCTGGCCACCGCGTCCACGCTGCCGGTGATGCTCGACTCCACCGAGCCCGAGGTCCTGAGGGCCGGCCTGGAGCGACTCGGCGGCCGCTCGATCATCAACTCGGTCAACTACGAGGACGGCGACGGCCCCGGCTCCCGCTTCCAGCGCGCGATGGAGCTGGCGCGAGAGCACGGCGCGGCCGTCGTGGCGCTGTGCATCGACGAGGAGGGCCAGGCCCGCACCGCCGAGTGGAAGGTCCGGGTGGCCGACCGGCTCATCCGCGACCTCACCACCGACCACGGCATGCACATCGAGGACATCGTCGTCGACACGCTGACCTTCCCGATCACCACCGGACAGGAGGAGGTGCGGCGCGACGCGCTGGAGACCATCGAGGCCATCCGCGAGCTCAAGCGCCGCTACCCCGACGTCCAGACCACGCTGGGCGTCTCCAATGTCTCCTTCGGCCTCAACGCGGCCGCCCGCCAGGTGCTGAACTCGGTGTTCCTGCACGAGTGCGTGAACGCCGGGCTGGACACCGCGATCGTGTCCGCGGCCAAGATCCTGCCGATGGCCAAGATCGACGATGAGCAGCGCTCGGTGGCGCTCGACCTCGTCTACGACCGGCGCCGTGAGGGCTACGACCCGCTCAACCGGTTCATGGAGCTGTTCGAGGGCGTCTCGGCGTCCTCGGCGCGCGCCACCCGGGCCGAGGAGCTGGCGGGGCTGCCGCTGTTCGAGCGGCTGGAGCGGCGCATCGTCGACGGCGAGCGTGAGGGCCTGGAGGCCGACCTCGACGAGGCGCTGGTCGTCCGGCCCGCCCTGGAGATCATCAACGACACGTTGCTGTCGGGCATGAAGACCGTCGGCGAGCTGTTCGGCTCCGGCCAGATGCAGCTGCCGTTCGTGCTGGCGTCGGCCGAGGTCATGAAGACCGCGGTGGCGTTCCTCGAGCCGCACATGGAGAAGGCCGAGGACGATCAGGGCAAGGGCACGATCGTGCTGGCCACGGTCAAGGGCGACGTGCACGACATCGGCAAGAACCTCGTGGACATCATCCTCACCAACAACGGCTACACCGTGGTCAACCTGGGCATCAAGCAGCCCATCTCCACGATCCTGTCGGCGGTCGAGGAGCACCGGGCTGACGCCGTCGGGATGTCCGGGCTGCTCGTGAAGTCCACGGTGGTGATGAAGGAGAACCTCCAGGAGATGAACGCCCGGGGGGTCGCCAAGAAGGTGCCGGTGCTGCTCGGCGGCGCGGCGTTGACGCGCTCCTACGTGGAGAACGATCTCCAGGAGGTCTACGAGGGCCGCGTCTCCTACGCCCGTGACGCCTTCGAGGGCCTGCGCGAGATGGACGCCACGATGGCGCGCCGCCGAGGCGAGGTCCCCGAGACGACGCCGGAGGAGGAGGCCGCGAAGGCCGAGCGCAAGGCGCGGCACGAGAAGTCGCAGCGCGTGGCGGCCAAGCGCAGGGCCGCCGAGGCCGCGGTGGCCGGGCCGATGCCCGAGCGCTCCGACGTCACCGTCGACAACCCGCTGCCCACGCCCCCGTTCTGGGGCACCCGCGTGGTCAAGGGCATCGCGCTGGCCGACTACTCGGGGATGATCGACGAGCGCGCGCTGTTCCTGGGCCAGTGGGGGCTGCGCGGTAGCAAGAAGGGCGACGGGCCCGGCTACGAGGAGCTGGTGGAGACCGAGGGCAGGCCGCGGCTGCGCTACTGGCTCGACCGGATGTCCACCGAGGGCGTGCTCGCCGGCGCGTCGCTCGTCTACGGGTACTTCCCGGCCGTGTCGGAGAAGGACGCGCTGGTGGTCCTCACCGAGCCCCGCCCGGACGCGCCGGAGCGGTTCCGCTTCGAGTTCCCGCGTCAGCGCCGCGACCGCAACCTCTGCCTGGCCGACTTCTGGCGCCCGCGTGAGCTGGCCGTCGAGCGCGGCGAGATCGACGTCCTGCCGCTGCACCTGGTGACGATGGGCCGGCCCATCGCCGACTACGCCAACGAGCTGTTCGCCAAGGACGCCTACCGCGACTACCTCGAGGTGCACGGCCTGGGCGTGCAGCTCACCGAGGCCCTGGCCGAGTACTGGCACCGCCGGGTGCGCGAGGAGCTGACGTTCGCCACCGGTGGTGCGGTGGCGGCGGAGGACCCCGAGAACGTCGAGGAGTTCTTCAAACTCGGCTACCGCGGCGCCCGCTACTCGCTGGGCTACGGCGCGTGCCCCAGCCTCGAGGACCGTAGGAAGATCGTCGAGCTGCTGGAGCCGGGCCGTATCGGCGTCGAGCTGTCGGAGGAGCTGCAGTTGCATCCCGAGCAGTCCACGGACGCGATGGTGGCCCACCACCCGGAGGCGAAGTACTTCAATGCCGGATGAGGCTCGCCGGCCGGGGCCGAGGACGAGCGCTGGTTCGCCGAAGGCAGTTCTGTGGGACATGGACGGCACGCTGCTCGACTCGGAGAAGATCTGGACCATCTCGCTCGCCGACACCGCACGGTGGCTCGGCGGCGAGCTGAGCACCCGGGCCCGCGAGGACATGGTCGGGTCGAACATGGCCCGCACCCTCGTGATCATGTTCGACGACCTCGGCCTCCCGCCGGACCCGGACCGGCACACCGCGACGGCGGAGTTCCTCACCGCCCGCACCGGCGAGCTGTTCCGCGAAGGGCTCGTCTGGCGTCCCGGCGCGCAGGAGGCCCTGCGCACCGTGCGGGAGGCGGGCTGGCCGATGGCGCTGGTCACCAACACCGAGCGCGCGCTGACCGAGATGGCGCTGGACGGCATCGGGCGCGAGCACTTCACCGCCACGGTGTGCGGCGACGAGGTGCCACGCGGCAAGCCCGACCCCGACCCGTACCTGCGGGCCGCCGAGCTGCTGGGCGTCGACGCCGCCGACTGCCTCGCGGTCGAGGACTCCCCGACGGGTGCGCTGGCCGCCGGCCGCGCTGGTGCGGCCGTGCTCGTGGTGCCCTGTGACGTTCCCGTCCCGCACGCTCCGGGGCGCTTCCATCGCGAGTCGCTGGTCGGCCTCACCCCGGCCGAGGTGCGTCTCGCCTACACCCGGGCACGGGCTGATCGCGCGGCCTAGCGTCCGAGTCTGCGAGGACGCCGTCAGCACAGCACCGGCGGTCGACCGGTGGCGAGCGCAGCGAGCCGCCGTGAGACCGTTTGTCCTGGACGGGGGCCCGCTGGCGGGATACGCAGCAGGGCGAGGACCGGTTCGGGGCGCCATTGGGCGCGTCGCCCGGACCGGACGGAGCACGACCACCGCCCGAATTGGCCTGGTCGCACACGACATATGACACTGAAGAAGTGATGGGAGACATACGGTGAAGACCTTCGACGGCCTGTTCGCCGAACTCACCGAGAAGGTGGCCACCCGGCCCGAGGGCTCGGGCACGGTCGCGGCGGTGGACGCCGGCGTGCACGCACAGGGCAAGAAGGTCCTCGAGGAGGCCGGCGAGGTGTGGCTCGCCGCCGAGCACGAGGCCGACGACGCCCTCGCCGAGGAGATCTCCCAGCTGCTCTACCGCGTCCAGGTCCTGATGCTGGGGCGCAACATCACACTCGAGGACGTCTACAAGTTCCTCTAGCGCCACCGCACGCCGCTGTACCGTCGACACGTTCGTCAGAGCACTACCGAGGAGAGAGATGCTCCGCATCGCACTGCCCAACAAGGGCACTCTGGCCGAGCCGGCCGCCACGATGATGCGGGAGGCGGGCTACCGCCAGCGCTCCGACTCGCGAGACCTCAGCATGTTCGACGAGGAGAACGAGATCGAGTTCTTCTACCTGCGGCCCAAGGACATCGCCACGTACGTCGGGTCCGGCGACCTGCACCTGGGCATCACCGGCGCCGATCTGATGGACGAGTCCGGCAGCCAGGTGAAGACGGTCATCCCGCTGGGCTTCGGGCAGTCGAAGTTCCGTTTCGCCGCACCGGTGCCGGTCGGCGCCGACGCGCGGGACTGGAAGCTCGAGGACCTCGAGGGCAAGAAGATCGCCACCTCCTACCCGCGCCTCGTCCGTGCCCACCTCGCCCGCAGCCGCGTCCGCGCCGACATCATCAAGCTGGACGGCGCCGTCGAGATCTCGGTGCAGCTCGGCCTCGCCGACGCCATCGCCGACGTCGTGTCGTCCGGTCGCACGCTGCGCCAGCACGGCCTCATCGCGTTCGGCGACCCCATCGCGGAGTCGGAGGCCACGCTCATCGAGCGCGAGCCGCGGCCCGACCGCGAGGAGACCGTCAAGACCAAGGCCGAGAAGGTCGTGTTCACCGAGCGGCTGCGCGGTGTCGTCTACGCCCGCCAGTACCTGATGGTCGACTACGACTGCCCCGAGCGCGTGCTCGAGCAGGCCAAGAAGATCGCGCCCGGCATGCAGTCACCCACGGTCTCGCGCCTCGACGAGGACGGCTGGTTCGGCGTCCGGACGATGGTGCGCAAGACGTGCGCCAACAAGATCATGGACGACCTGGCCACCCTAGGGGCCCGCGCGATCCTGACCTCGGAGATCCGCTCCTGCCGGGCGGTCGACGGCCGGTAGCGGCTCCGCGGCCCGTGCGCGGAGACCACGGGCCCGGCCACGGTTTCCGCGCACGACCCCGGTCACCGGGGACGGAGGTCAGCGCGGCCGGACGATCAGGCCCTGCGCACTGCGGCCGCAGTGCCCCCGTTCGTCGAACAGGTGGCCCGACACCGTGCCGAGGCCGGTGGGGCCCACGACGGTGTGGGCGTCCACGCCCATCCATTCGCCCGCCGGTGCGCGGTGCAGGTGCAGCGTCAGCTCGGTGTTGACGTAGAGCCACTCGCGGATGTCGAACGGTGCCGCCGCGCCGTTGCCGGAGTCGGCCACCACGGCGAGCCGTTGCAGCGGGCTGGGCTCCTCGCCCGCCACGAGCTGCACCTTCTGCCGGGCCCACGCCGTTCCCGGGCCGGGCTCGCCGAGCCAGCCGCGAACCCAACGCCACTCCAGTGTGTCCATGAACCCCGGGAGCCAGCCCGGCGGCCGCTCCGGCCGCTCCACGCCGTGCTCCGGCCCGGGGATCGGCGGCTCCTCGCCGCTCGCGACGGCCGCGGTGTCGCCCTGCGCGAGCCGCCACGCCCGCGCGCGCAGCACGGGGCGCCCGCCCGCGGACACCTCGGCGGCGAGCAGCTCGATGTTCTTCCCCGGCCGTTCCACGGCGGCCGTGACCGCGACCTCGCCCGCGGGCACCGGACCGAGGACCTCGACCGTGATGCGCGAGAGCTGCGTGCCGTCGCGGGGGTCGCAGCGCTCCAGCGCGCGGACGATCAGGGCCGTGGGCGGGCCGACGTGCTGCGCGTCGGCGAACCAGGGACCGGTGGTGGAGAACGTGGCGAAGAACCGGGATCCGTCCAGCCCGTCGAGGGGGAGGTAGTACGGCTCGAGCTCGGGTACGACGTCGGACACGCACCCGATCATGCACGAGGCCTCAGCCGGTGCGGTCGGCCACCGTCTCGGCGGCGGCGGAGTCCGGGTCGGCGGGCCATCCCGGGTACTCCGGGGGAGTGCCGTCCCACGCCGGGCACAGCGCCTTGTGGCTGCACCACTCGCACAGCTTCGTGCGGTTGGGCCGGAAGTCGCCGGTGCGGCCGGCCGTCAGGATCGCCTCCCAGATGGCCTCGAGGGTGCGCTCGAAGCGACGCAGCTCGTCCTCGGCGGGGGAGTAGGTGAGCGACTCGGCGTCGGCCAGGTAGAGCAACCGAAGCTGAGTGGGCGCCACGCCGCGCAGGTGCAGCAGGGCGAGCGCGTAGAACTTCATCTGGAACAGCGCCCGTGCCTCGGCCACCGGACGCGGCGACGCGCCGGTCTTGTAGTCGACCACCCGCAGCTGGCCGCCGGGCGCGACGTCCAGCCGGTCGATGTAGCCGCGCAGCAGCAGGCCCGACTCGAGCTCCGTCTCCACCAGCAGCTCGCGCGCCACCGGCTCCAGGAGCCGCGGATCCTCCAGCGCGAAGTAGGCCTCCAGCAGCTCACCCGCCGACTCCAGCCAGCCCGGCACCTCCGGGTCCTCCGGGCCGCTGAACAGCTCCGAGGCCAGCTCGGGCGCCTCGGCGCACAGGGCCTCCCAGGCGGGCGCGACGAGATCCCTGGCCGTGGTGGGCACGCGCTCGGCGGCGGGGAGCTCGTAGAGCCGCTCCAGCACCGCGTGCACGAGCGTGCCGCGGACCTGGGCGCGGGTGTGACGCTCGGGCAGCCGGTCGACGGCACGGAAGCGGTAGAGGAGCGGGCACTGCTTGAAATCCCCGGCCCGCGACGGCGACAGCGCAGGCCGGCGCCGCGGGCGCTCGGCCGGGGCGGCCTCGACGGTGTCGGTCACGCTGCGGAGCGTAGGCGAGGGGTCCGACACTCCCGGGCACGCTCCCGTCGGGGCACGCCGGAGGAGACAGCCCCCGCGGTCCGAGGGTTGTGGCCCCAGGCCCGGGCGATCGCGTCGACACGGTGCACCCGACGGCCGCGTGGAGCGACGGTCCAGCCTGCCGTTAGCGTTGCGCCCCGTGCCTGAACCGTCTGCCGCCGCCCTCGACGATGCCGAGCGCGGCATGCCCTCTCACGACGGGTCCGCGGACGACGCGCCGGCCGCGGTGGGCCCGGACGACGCCGGTCGAACGGCCCCGGCCACCCCGGATGACGAGCCCGCCGCCGCACCCACCGAGGAGGCGCCTGCCGACGAGGCGGTCCCCGAGCGTGCCGCGCCCGCCCTCCGCGCCCGCGGCGGGCCGTTCCGCGCGGGGGACCGCGTGCAGCTCACCGACCCCAAGGGCCGCCACTACACCGTGACGCTCGAGGCCGGCGCCGAGTACCACACCCACCGCGGTGGACTGCGCCACGACGACCTCATCGGCAAGCCCGAGGGCAGCCTCGTCGTCTCCCCGTCGGGCACGCCCTACCTGGCGCTGCGGCCGCGCCTGGCCGACTACGTGCTGTCGATGCCGCGCGGCGCGCAGGTGATCTATCCCAAGGACGCCGCCCAGATCCTCATGTGGGGCGACGTCTTCCCAGGCGCACGCGTGCTGGAGGCGGGCGCGGGGTCCGGGGCGCTGACGTGCTCGCTGCTGCAGGCCGTCGGCCCCACGGGGAGCGTGCTGTCCTACGAGATCCGGGATGACCACGCCGAACACGCCGAGCGCAACGTGCGGGGTTTCTTCGGTGACGCCCCACCCAACTGGACCTTGCGGGTGGCTGATCTTCATACTCACGACGGCGCCGCGGAACCGGTCGATCGGGTCGTACTGGACATGCTGGCCCCGTGGGAGCAGCTCGACGTCGTGGCGAAGGCGCTCATCCCCGGCGGCGTGCTCGTCGGGTACGTGGCCACCACCACGCAGCTCTCGCGGGTGGTCGAGGACCTCCGCACGCAGCAGTGCTGGACCGAGCCGCAGGCGTGGGAATGCCTGGTCAGGCCGTGGCACGTGGTTGGTCTCGCCGTGCGTCCCGACCACCGCATGCAGGGGCACACAGCGTTCCTGGTGACGGCGCGCAGGCTGGCCGACGGCGTCGTCCCACCACGCCCGCAGCGCAGACCGACCAGTCGCTAGGTCCGTCCCCGCGGAGCACGTGTCGAGCCACGGTCACAGTTCCGGACGATCGCTGCGAGTCAAGGTGCCGACCGGTTGAGGGGTGGATCACCGGATCGCCGCACCACTCTTCCGGCCGTTCGCAGGTACCGTATGGAATCGGATTACGGAGGGAGGATGCCGTGAACCCCTACGACGGTCCCGGTACACGTGATTCTGGTGGCCATGGCGAGATCGATCCCGCAGAGGCCGCCGCACAGATCCGCTTCCTCGAGGAGGAAGTGGCGCTTCTCCGGCGCAAGCTCACCGAGTCCCCGCGTCATGCGCGGGTTCTCGAGCAGCGCCTGGCGGAGTCCGCGAGCAGGCTCGCCCAGCTCTCGGCCCGCAACGAGAAGCTGACCGAGACGCTCAAGGAGGCACGGGGCCAGCTGGTGGCCCTGCGCGAGGAGGTCGACCGCCTGGCGCAGCCGCCGAGCGGTTACGGCGTCTTCCTGGCCCGCTTCCCCGACGAGACGGTGGACGTCTTCACCTCGGGGCGCCGCATGCGCGTCGCGGTGTCGCCCGCCGTCGAGACGGAGACGCTGCAGAGCGGCCAGACGGTGCGCCTCAACGAGGCACTGACGGTGGTCGAGGCGCTCGACTTCGAGCGCATCGGCGAGGTCTGCGGCCTGCGCGAGGTGCTCTCCGAGCCCACGGCGGACGGCCTGGCCGGCCGCGCTCTGGTGGTCGGGCACGCCGACGAGGAACGGGTGGTGTGGCTCGCCGCGCCGCTGTTCGACGGGTCGGACCCCGATCTCGTGTCGCTCAAGCCCGGCGACTCACTGCTCGTCGACACCAAGGCCGGCTACGCCTACGAGCGCGTGCCCAAGGCCGAGGTCGAGGACCTGGTGCTGGAGGAGGTGCCCGACGTCGACTACTCCGACATCGGTGGCCTGTTCCGGCAGATCGAGCAGATCCGCGACGCCGTGGAGCTGCCCTTCCTGCACGCCGAGCTGTTCAAGGAGTACGAGCTGCGGCCGCCGAAGGGTGTGCTGCTCTACGGTCCTCCCGGTTGCGGCAAGACGCTCATCGCCAAGGCGGTGGCCAACTCACTGGCCAAGAAGATCGCCGCCGTCCGTGGTGACGACCCGAGCGAAGGACGCGCGTTCTTCCTCAACATCAAGGGCCCCGAGCTGCTCAACAAGTTCGTCGGTGAGACCGAGCGGCACATCCGCCTGATCTTCCAGCGGGCTCGTGAGAAGGCCTCGGCCGGCACGCCGGTCATCGTGTTCTTCGACGAGATGGACTCGATCTTCCGCACCCGCGGGTCGGGCGTGTCCTCCGACGTCGAGACCACGATCGTGCCGCAGCTCCTGGCGGAGATCGACGGTGTCGAGGGCCTGGAGAACGTCATCGTCATCGGCGCCTCCAACCGCGAGGACATGATCGACCCCGCGATCCTGCGGCCGGGCCGGCTCGACGTGAAGATCAAGATCGAGCGTCCGGACGCCGAGGCGGCGCAGGACATCTTCTCGAAGTACCTCACCGACACCCTCCCCATCCACGTCGACGACATCGCCGAGTTCGGTGGCAACCGCAAGGCGTGCGTCGACGCGATGATCGAGCGGATCGTCGAGCGGATGTACGACGAGACGGAGGAGAACCGGTTCCTGGAGGTCACCTACGCCAACGGTGACAAGGAGACCTTGTACTTCAAGGACTTCAACTCCGGCGCCATGATCCAGAACATCGTCGACCGGTCGAAGAAGTCGGCGATCAAGGCGGTGCTCGAGTCGGGCCAGCCCGGCCTGCGCGTACAGCACCTCCTCGACGCCATCGTCGACGAGTTCGCCGAGAACGAGGACCTGCCGAACACCACCAACCCGGACGACTGGGCGCGCATCTCCGGCAAGAAGGGCGAGCGGATCGTCTACATCCGCACGCTCGTCACCGGGAAGAACGCCGAGGCCGGACGGGCGATCGACACGGCCTCCAACACGGGCCAGTACCTGTAGCACCCGCGTCGACGGGGCCGGCCGCGCACTGCGCGACCGGCCCCGTCGTCGTTCGCGTGTCCGATCCGTTCACGACCGCGGGGCGCCGGCCGCTCTAGCGTTCCCTCGTGGACATCGAGGCACGGCTGGACGTGGTCGGGATCGTGGTGGCGGACATGGGGAAGGCGCTGTCCTTCTACCGCAGACTCGGGCTGGACGCCCCCGCGTCGGCGGACGGAGAGCCGCACGTGGAGGTGGCGGTGGCCGGTGGGCTGCGCGTCGCGTTCGACACCGAGGACACCATCCGGTCGTTCCACCCCGGCTGGAGCCCGCCCGCGGGCGGCGGCCGGACGAACCTGGCGTTCGCCGTGGACACCGCGGCCGACGTCGACGCGATCTACGCCGAGCTGACGGGCGCGGGCCACCACGGGGAGCTGGCGCCGTTCGACGCGTTCTGGGGCCAGCGCTACGCGGTGGTGCTCGATCCCGACGGCAACGGCGTGGACGTGTTCGCCCCGCTCGCCAGCTGACGCGGCGCGACCCCGGCCAGCGCCCGGACCTCCCGCGACAGATGGGGCTGGTCGGCGTAGCCGGCGAGGGCCGCCACCTCGGCCGGGGCCATGCCGGCGTGCAGCAGCGCGGACGCCCGGCGGAAGCGCAGCACGCGGCGCAGCATCGCGGGCCCGTAGCCGAACGCCGCGAGGCACTGGCGGTGCAGCGTGCGGGTGGTGCAGCCGAGAGCGTCGGCGGTGGCGGCCGCCCCGGCCCCGCTGCCGATTCGGGAGGCGAGCTCGCGCGTGAACGGGTCGGGCGGTGCGATGCCCGGCAGCGCGAGCGCCGTGGCGGCGACGCCGGCCAGGATCGCCCTGGCGTCCTCGCCGTCGCACCCTGGGCCCGGCTCGCGCGCGCCGGGATCCCGGCTCGCGCGGCCTCCGGCCCCGACTCGCGGGGTGGCGGGGCGCGCCGCACGCGGGTAGACCTCGGCCAAGGGGACGCGCTGGTCGCGCAGGGCAGAGGCCGGGACACCGAGCAGGCCGGGCAGGGCGCCCGGGACGAACCGCAGGCCCGCCACCGGCACGCCGGCGTCCAGCCGGACCGGGTGCGGGGCCGTGTCGGGCCCGGCGATCAGCATCTCGTCGCCGATCCGGAGCAGGTCCATACAGCCGTCGGGCAGGACGTCCCGGACCTGGGGGGCCGCACCGGACCCGAGCGTGGACACCCAACCGCACTCGACGAGCCCCCGCAGCGCGGGCGGCGGGGCGAGCTCCCGGTAGGCCACGGCGTCGACGGTAGCGGCTCTGCGGGGGCACTCAGAGGGGGAGGGGCAGGACGTCGACGCGCAGGGCGACCGACGCCGGCCCGTGGCTCCAGCACCACGACGAGGCCCATGCCGGCCGCCGACGTCGTCAGGCCGTCGAAGGCGAGAGTGCACGCGGCCGGGCGAGGCGGGGCGGGTGGTACGGGGGAGCGGCTCCCGAACGATCGAGGGCTGCCCCGGCGCCCACCCCGGACATGCAGCGGCCCCCGACCGAGGGGAGGTCGGGGGCCGCTGGCAGTCCGCGCCCCGGGAACGGGCGCGGCCGGGGTTCGGAGCTTGCGATCAGGCGGCGCGGAGAACGCCCTCGATCTCGAGGCTGATCTGCACCTTCTCGCTGACGACCACGCCGCCACCGTCGAGGGGCATCGAGATGTCGACGCCGAAGTCGCTGCGGTTGATCTGCGCGAGGCCGGAGAAGCCGACGCGCGTGCCGCCGTAGGCGTCCGGGCCGAAGCCGTTGACCTCGAGGGTCAGCGGGATGTTCCTGGTGACGCCCTTGATGGTGATGTCGCCGTCGACGATGATGTCGTCCCCGTCGACGCGGACGCCGGTGGACTGGAACGTCCAGGTCGGGTGGTTCTCGACGTCGAAGAAGTCGGCCGACTTGATGTGCCCGTCACGCTGGTCGTTGTTGGTGTCGATCGAGGTGGCGTCGATCGATGCGGTGACCGTCGAAGCGGTGATGTCGGCACCGGTGGTGATCTCGCCGCTGAACGAGGCGAAACGGCCGCGTACCTTGCTCACCATCATGTGCCGCACGGTGAAGGAGACGTCGGAGTGCACCGGGTCGATGTCCCAGGTCCCTGCGATGTAACCGGGGATCTGCGTCGCCGTGGTCATGAGAACCTCCGTGAATTTCGTTGAACTCTCAGCTGTTGAGAGGGACGCTATCGTAAACGTGTTGAGAGTTCAACTATTCCAGGGAGGTGCGGTGAACGACACGCGATGGTTGGACACCGACGAGCAGCAGACGTGGCGCAGCTTCCTGACGGCGAGCCGACTGCTCTTCGAGCGCATCGAGCGTCAGCTCCAGCAGGAGGCGGGCATCCCGCACGCCTACTACGAGATCCTCGTGCGGCTGTCCGAGGCGCCCGAGCGGACGCTGCGGATGAGCCAGCTGGCATCCACGTCGCTGTCGTCGCGGAGCAGGCTCAGCCACGCCGTCGCACGGATGGAGCAGGACGGCTGGGTGCGCCGTGAGCCGTGTCATACGGACAAGCGCGGGCAGAACGCCGTGCTCACCGACGAGGGCTTCGCACGCCTGCAGGCCGCGGCGCCCGGACACGTGGAGGAGGTGCGCAACCTGCTGTTCGACGCGCTGACGCCCGAGCAGCAGCGCTCCCTCCGCGAGATCAGCGACGTGCTCGCCGGCGCGCTGTCGGACGCGCCGATGTGGCCGGCCGTGGCCGACGGCTGCCCGGCGGACGAGTGCGCGTCGGACGGCTGACCCGGCTCAGCTCGCGGCGCGCAGCCGCGCGTTCTCGGCGCGGAGCGCCGCCAGCTCGTCCTGCAGCGGCCGCACCGACCGCGCCACCTCCTCGGCGGTGAACCGCGGGGTGATGTGCTGCGGACAGTTCCAGGCGAAGGCCTCGACGGTGACGAGCATTACCCGCTCCACCTTGCCGCGCTCCCCGGCGGCGGTCAGTCCGCGTGCGAACTCCGGGTCGTCGGCCGCGTCCACGATGCGCGCGGTGCCGAGCACCTTGATGCGGCTGGGTTGCGCGAGGTCCATGAAGATCATCGCCACCCGGGCGTCACCGGACGGGTCGAGGTTGCCCGTGGTGATGTACTGCCGGTTGCCACGCAGGTCGGCCCAGGCGATCGTGTGCTCGTCCAGCACCCGGACGAACCCGGGGGGCCCGCCGCGGAACTGGACGTAGGGCCATCCGGTGGCGGTGACGGTGGCGAGGTGGAACCCGTCGCGGGCGGCGAGGAAGGCGGCCTCGTCCGGGCCCAGCCGGGCCTGCGCCTCGACGGCGGCGAGCAGCCGGTCGCCCACCCCGGAGCTTCCGTAGTGCGCCTGGGCGGACCGGACCTCCGGGCTGAAGGTCAGCTCCGCGAACCGCTGCGCCATGACCACTCCTCACCGTTCATCCGCACTTTCATGGTGAGAACATTACCTCACCGGTAAGGCGATGAACAGTGGTTAGATGTGAACCGTGCAGCAACGACCTCTCGTCGGTGAGCCCCTCGCGCTCGATCTCGTCGACACCCGGTGGGACGGCGGTGACCAGCTCGCCGACCCCGACGGCGTCACGGCGTGGCTGGCCGAGCACGGCTACAACACCGGCTCGGCGGCAGCGCTGCGCGAGGCACGCGCCGCGCTGCGGGCCGCCCTGGAGCAGGGAGACCGCGAGCCGCTCAACGCCGTGCTCGCCCGCGGTGCCCGCACCCCCGTGCTGCGGGCCGACGGCCCGGGGGAGGAGGTCCGCGTCGACCCCGAGTGGCGCGCGGCCTGGGACGCGGCCGTCGACTACCTGGCCCTGCTGGGGGGCCGGCCCGACAGGATCCGGCGCTGCGCCCGCCCCACCTGCGTGCTGTGGTTCCACGACATCTCCCGCAACGGCACGCGGCGGTGGTGCTCCATGGAGGTGTGCGGCAACCGGGCCAAGGCGGGCCGGTACTACGCGCGATCGCGCCGGTCGTAGGTGGCGCGATCGGGGGCGGCGCGGTCGTGGGCGGCGAACCAGCGCCCGATACCCGCCCGTCCGTCGGCGGCGAAGGGCCAGCGCACCGGGTCGTCGAGGAGGGCGCGCAGCGCGTCGAGGGTGACCCAGCCGCCCCAGACCACCTCTTCCGGTTGGTGGCGGACCGGCCCGTCCCAGGCCACCTCGTAGCCGAACACGTGGTAGCGCAGGCGGCCGTCGTCGAAGGTGAAGCGGTCGGTCGGGGTGAGCGGGACATCACTGATGCCCAGCTCCTCCTCCAGCTCGCGGGCCGCGGCGTCGTCCGGCGTCTCGCCCGGACCGATGACGCCGCCCGCCCAGCAGTCGTAACAGTGCGGGAACACGAGCTTCTCCGGCGAGCGGCGGTGCAGGTAGACGCGCTCACCGTCGCCGCTGCGGACGAGGACGCCGGTGGCGCCGTGCCAGATCCCGTCCCGGTAGACCCCGCCCCGGGGTGCGGCACCCGTCATCCGTCCGGCCGCGTCGAACACGGCGACCTGCTCGTCCTCCGCCCGCATCAGGCCATCATCCCCGCACGGCGGTTAGGCTCCTGAGCATGAGTGCGTTCGAGGTTCACCGGTGACCGCGCGCCGGATCATGGGCACGGAGATCGAGTACGGCATCTCGGTGCCGGGCGACCCCACCGCCAACCCGGTGATCACCTCCACCCAGGTGGTGCTGGCCTACGCCGCGGCCGCCGACATCCCGCGCTCGCGGCGCGCCCGCTGGGACTACGAGGTGGAGTCGCCGTTGCGCGACGCCCGCGGGTTCGACCTCTCGGCGCCCACGATGCAGCAGTCGCACGACTCCGAGCTGGACGACCTGGGCGCGGCCAACGTCATCCTGACCAACGGGGCCCGGCTCTACGTCGACCACGCGCACCCCGAGTTCTCCACTCCCGAGGTCACCACGCCGCGCGACATCGTGATCTGGGACAAGGCGGGGGAGCGGGTGATGGAGGAGGCCGCGATGCGGTCGGCCAGCGTTCCCGGCGCGCCGCGCATCCAGCTCTACAAGAACAACGTCGACGGCAAGGGCGCCAGCTACGGCTCCCACGAGAACTACCTGATGGCCCGCCAGACCACGTTCCCGTCGATCGTGGCGGGGCTCACCCCGTTCTTCGTCACGCGCCAGGTGGTGTGCGGCGCGGGCCGCGTCGGGCTCGGAGCGGCCGGTGACGAGACGGGCTACCAGCTCTCCCAGCGCGCCGACTACATCGAGGTCGAGGTCGGCCTGGAGACCACGCTCAAGCGCGGCATCATCAACACCCGCGACGAGCCGCACGCCGACGCCGACAAGTACCGCCGTCTGCACGTCATCATCGGCGACGCCAACATGAGCGAGTACTCCACACTGCTCAAGGTGGGTACGGCGGCGCTCGTCCTGGACATGATCGAGAAGGGCGTCCGGTTCGACGAGCTGCGCCTCGCCGAGCCGGTCCGCTCCGTGCACCGGATCAGCCACGACCCGTCGCTGAAGCTCACGGTCGACATGGCCGACGGCCGGAAGATGACCGGTCTGGACATCCAGCAGGCCTACTTCGAGAAGGCACAGAAGCACGTCGAGAACACGATGGGTGCCGACGTCGACGACGCCACCGCGGAGGTCCTGCAGATCTGGGGCGAGGTGCTCGACGACCTGGCGCGCGACCCCATGAGCACCGCCGACCGGCTCGACTGGACGGCGAAGCTGCGCCTGCTCGAGGGCTACCGCGAGCGCGACGGCCTGGCGTGGGACGCCCCGCGGCTGCACTTGGTCGACCTGCAGTACGCCGACGTCCGCATGGGCAAGGGTCTCTACAACCGCCTCGCCACGCGCGGGTCGATCAAGCGCCTCGTCACGGAGGAGGAGGTGACCGCCGCGATGCACGAGCCGCCGGAGGACACCCGCGCCTACTTCCGCGGCCGGTGCCTGGAGCGCTACCCGTCCGAGGTCGCCGCCGCGTCGTGGGACTCGGTGATCTTCGATCTGGGCCGCGAGTCGCTGGTGCGGATCCCGACGCTGGAGCCGCTGCGCGGCACCCGCAAGCACGTCGGTGACCTGATCGACAACTCTCGTACCGCCGAGGAGCTGGTGGAGGCCCTCACCCGGGGCTGATCACGCGACTCGCCCATCGGACAGGCTCGATCAGCGGGCGTGTCGGCATTTCGCTGGGTAGTGTTCATCGGTACCGGACTCCGGTTAGCCGCGCGGGCGCCGCGCGGTCGTCGGAGCCAGGCGCGAGGAGGAGACACCCATGTCGCAGGAGCAGACGAAGCGTCAGGGCGGCGGAGGCGGCGACGACGACGAGGGCGCCGACGCCTCGGCGGCGGGCCAGGAGCGTCGCGAGAAGCTCGGCGAGGACGTCGACACGATTCTCGACGAGATCGACGACGTGCTCGAGGAGAACGCCGAGGACTTCGTCCGGGCCTACGTCCAGAAGGGCGGCGAGTAGCCTCCCCTCGCCGGCCGCGGCCGGCGCCCCGTTCACCTGCAGCACCGCACCACCCGCACCCGCTGTACCCGCTGTACCCGCACCTGCTGTACCCGCAGCGCAGTACCCGTACGTGGAGAGGCACGCCCTGACCATGCCGTTCTCGGAGTCCCGCCGTTCGCCCGCAGGTCTGGATGCGTACCTCGCTCCCGGCCCGTCCTCGTTCACCGACTTCGTCACCGCGCACGCGCCGCATCTGCTTCCCGGCCGCATCCCGGAGGGTCTCGCGCCGCGGGCCGACGCCGGTCTCGACGTGCCGCACGGCACCACGATCGTCGCGCTGGTCTTCAACGAGGGCGTGGTGATCGCCGGCGACCGGCGGGCCACCCAGGGCAACGTGATCGCTCAGCGCGACATCGAGAAGGTCTTCATCACCGACTCCTACTCGGCGGTCGGCATCGCGGGCTCGGCCGGCATCGCCATCCAGATGGTGCGGCTGTTCACCGTCGACCTCGAGCACTACGAGAAGACCGAGGGCGTCCCGCTCTCCCTGGACGGCAAGTCCAACAAGCTCGCCGGCATGGTGGCGCAGAACCTCGGCGCCGCGATGCAGGGCTTCGTCGTGGTGCCGCTGTTCGTCGGCTACGACACGGACGCCGAGCCGTCGAAAGCCGGCCGCATCGTCACCTACGACGCCACCGGCGGCCGCTACGACGAGTGGGGCGGCTACCACTCCGTCGGGTCGGGCTCGGTGTTCGCGAAGTCGTCGCTGAAGAAGCTCCACCGCACCGACGCCGACCTCCCCACCACGATCCGCAACGCCCTCGAGGCGTTGTACGACGCCGCCGATGACGACTCCGCCACCGGTGGCCCCGACCTGACGCGCCGCATCTACCCGGTGGTCGTCAGCATCACCGGCGTCGAGGGTGCGGTCCGCCACCCCGACGAGGAGATCGGGGCGGTCGTCCGCGACATCGTGGCGGCCCGCACCGAGAACCCCGTCGGCTGATCCACATGCTCCCCGTAGGCACGACAGTTCAGGAGCTCCTCCCGTGACGATGCCGTTCTACTCGTCGGTCGACCAGCTGCTGCGCGACCGCTCGGAGCTCGCCCGCAAGGGCATCTCCCGCGGTCGCAGCGTCGTGGTGCTGACTTACACCGGCGGTGTGCTGTTCGTCGCGGAGAACCGCTCCAAGGCGCTGCACAAGGTCTCCGAGATCTACGACCGCATCGGTTTCGCCGCGGTCGGCCGGTACAACGAGTTCGACAACCTGCGCACAGGCGGCATTCGCATGGCCGACGTCCGCGGCTACTCCTACGACCGCCGCGACGTCAGCGGCCGGATGCTCGCCAACGCCTACGCGCAGGCGCTGGGCACGGCGTTCGTCGAGCAGCAGAAGCCCTACGAGGTGGAGCTGTGCCTCGCGGAGGTGGGCGTCACCGCGGAGGCCGACCAGCTCTACCGCATCACCTACGACGGCTCCATCACCGACGAGCCGCAGTTCGTGGTCATGGGCGGCACCACCGAGCCGATCAGCGCCAAGCTCAAGGACACCTACCGTCCGGGCCTGGAGCTGGCCGAGGCGCTGGTCGTCGCCGTCGAGGGCCTGGAGACGGCCGCCACGCCCGGTGGCGCGGCCACCACGGGCAGCAACGGCGCCACCACCACGTCGCGGGTGCTGGGCGTCAGCGCCCTGGAGGTGGCGGTGCTCGACCGCGCCCGTCCCCGCCGCACGTTCCGTCGCATCTCCGGGCCGGCCCTGCGCGATCTCCTCCCGGCCGAGAACCGAGCCGTGGACGACCCGCCCCCCTCGTCCGAGGCCGTGGGTGGCGACGACGCCCCCGCCGGCGGTGGCGCGGTCGACGGCGCCTGACGTCCGGGGTCGTGGTCCACGCGCGCATCGCGTCACCGACGCGTGCGTCGCTTCGTGTCACGACGCGTGCGTCGCTTCGTGTCACGACGCGTGCGTCGCTTCGTGTCACGACGCGTGCGTCGCCTCGCGCGCGCCGGGAGGG
>NZ_JAOPWR010000116.1 GCF_025965585.1 Pseudonocardia sp. | reverse complement strand
CCGGCAGAACACCCGTGATCTCGGCCAGCCCGGCGCCGTCACGGTGGCCGCCGTCGGCGTCGATCGCGTCCGCCCACACCGTCCTCGGAATCGCGGTGATCGCGGCGCGCTCCTTGTCGGTGGCGGCCCACCCGACGGAGAACTCGCAGCTCACCGACTGATCCCGGAGGGCGCGGATGTGCGCGAGGAACTCCCGCGGGCAGCCGGCCGTGTCCCCCCGGATCAGGATCGGGGTGCCGTGACGGTGCTCGTCGGGCAACTGCGCGAGAGCGACGTCGAGCACCTCGAGGTGATCAGCGGCGGGTGTCGCTGCCCGCATTCCCGCGCCGCAGGCTCGCGGCGAGGAACTCGCCGGTGTTGCCACAGAACGCCAGCATCGGGTGAAACCCGAACGTCTTCTTGAACGTCGGCGCCGCCTGCTCCTTCTCGCTGTGACAGACACGACCGAAGCGTCCAGATCGAGCGGGCCGCGGTCCGAGGCAGGGTCGACGACGAGGGGTTACCCGAGGTGCTCGCCGACCCGCCGGGGCTGGTTGCGCGGCAACTGGATGAGTGGGTGGTGCGCCACCGCGAGCCCGGCGATCCCGTCGCCGGCGAGCATGCGGTCAGCGACGCGCTGGAGCGGATGAACCCGCTGCGCGAGCTGCTGCACCTCGATGGGGTGCGCCGCCAGTTGTGGGCCTCCTACGAGGGCGCCCCACCGCTGGCGCTGCTGGCCCCGCTCGCGGAGCGGGAGGCCGAGCTCGAGGAGGCCCTCGCCGCGTCCGCCGCCCGGGCGAGGCGGGGGAGCACGCCACGTCGGCGGCGAAGGCCCGCGCCTACGCCGCGCAGCTGCGCGGCCAGGCCGCCCCCAATTAGGACGACCGCGGCAACTGTCGCCACGCCACTGGCAGAGCTGCGGCCTCCGTGCAGACTCAGACGTCCCGCCGGTTGGCGCACGTCATCCGATCGTGGCTCGGAGCGGCCTGATCCCGGCGGGAGCGGCTACCGTCGGCCCGCAATTGATCATCACGGTGTGGAGGTTGGAATGGCGGGAAAGTTCGAGGTGTACCAGGACCGGGCGGGGAAGTATCGCTTCCGGCTCAAGGCCAGCAACGGCCAGGTCGTCGCGACCGGCGAGGCCTACGAGACCAAGGCCGCGGCGCGGAACGGCTGCGAGTCGGTGCAGCGGGCCGCCGAGGGCGCCCCTATCGAGGAAACCGCCTCCTGACTCCACCTCCGGAGCCAACCCGCCCGCCCCACCGGGCCCGACCCGGCCCAAGCCTCGCGGGGAATCCTGCACGGCGACTGCGGCAGATACAGCGTCGGCGGCCGACGACGCGTGTCAGCGACGATGTCACCCGTCAGGGGGTAATCCACCTCATCTCGAAACCCGGCGATCCACCGCGTGTGACGATTCCGCGGATCTGCTGAATTCGGACCGGGGTGGCAGCGCTATGCCGAGACGTGGACGTTCGGTTGCCCTGAGGAAGGCTGCTGGCGCTCGCGGCAGGATCGCTGTCGGCCTCCTCGTAGTGGCCATGACGGCTCTCGCCTGCAGCGCTCAACCCCAAACGGGAACTCCGGCCCAGTCGGCCCCTGCGCCGACGACGTCGGACGTCATCCCGACCCAGCAACCAGATGTCGCCGACCTCGTGGGCGACGTCAGCGTCACCGCGCTGCCGTACGGCTTGCCAAACGCAACCGGGTACGACACGGCAGTGACCTTCACCGTCGTCAACCCGAGCGACTTCCCGATGGTCAGCCCGTACCGGGTGACCGTCACCGGCGGCGGCAAGACACTCGACACCACCGATGGGAACGACGAGGTCGTCCTCGCTCCGCACCAGCAGCTCCTGGTCGTGAACAGGCCGAACGGTGTGCGTGACACGCCACCGGACGCGGCCACGGTCTCCTTCTACTCCAACGAGGCCGGGCAAATGGCGCTGCCTGACCCGGCCGGCTGGAAGCTGAGCAACGTGACCACACCCAGCTGCGACGGCGGCTTCGTCGGCTGCGAGGTCAACGCGGATCTCGTCTACGACGGCGAGACGAACATCGACATGCAACTGAAGATCAACAGCGTTCGATCGCCTTCACTGAGAACGGCAAGACCGTCCTTGCCGGCAACCTGAGCCGAAGCAGCAGTTCCAACGGGCTCGTGCCGGGCAAGCCGATCCCCGTGACCGGCTACGTCACCGGCAAGGCATCGAACGTGAACAACCTCGAGCACCAGTTCGGTGTGCAGGTGGTTGCGCCCAGATCGGCCGCGCGCTGTTCACAGACCCGTCAGGGGTCCCGTACGCGAGAGAATCGCCCCAATCCTCAGCCAGCTCGCCGACCGCTACGGCCGCGAGCTGCGTTACGTGGCCCATCCTCGGCGCCCAGGGCCTGCCCGACGGCGCCTGACCGGCGGCTACTGCGCCAGGAAGTGGTGGTACTGAGCCTGCCCCGTCAGCCGGCACCGACCTGCGCGGAAGGTTCCCCCTCAGCTGGGGCCGTAGTGGATCGATGTCGGCCACGGCGGCGGATGGCGCGAGTCGGTCACCGGCTTCACCGTCCACCCAGACCCGACCCGCGGCGAGCATCTCGTCGGACCGCTCCAGGTTGAGACCCATCGCGATCACCCGGGTCCCGCACGGTCTAGGGCGTGCACGGCTTTCTGGTGGTTGTTCTGGGTCGTGATGAGGACCAGCCCCGCGTCGCGTCCGGTCGGGCTCAGGCCTGAACATGGTCGGCATCGACAGTGACGGACGTGACGCCAGGATGTGCGGCGGCTGTCGGAGCGGGTTGCGGGAGCAGTTGCCGCTGCCGGACTGCGACGAGCGTGCGCAGTGCGATCGCGCCGATGAACGCGCTGATCGCTGTCAGGACGAGGTACTGGTAGCCGTGGTAACCGGCCGGCTTCAGGTCCTGCAGCCAATGCAGGGTGACACTGGCGACTGCTGCCCAGGCGAATGTGAACGCCCAGGTGCTTGCCATGAACGGCGACCGGACGTAGGCGGGCAGCAGCCGCAGCTGTGCCAGGACCATCAACAGGCCGTAGCCGCCGACGAAGGCCGCGACCGCGTCGATATGGTCGCCGTGCTGTGCAAAGTAGGCGAGGCTGGCGACAGCGGCCGGCGCCACCTCGATCGCGAGCGTCGGCAGCAACGGGGTCGGTAGCAGCGGCCGGAACAGCAGCCGTCCCAGGATGATCGAGCCCAGGAGGAGCCAGCAGATCACGCCGAGCCCGAACAGCACGCCCGCGAGCCGTTGCTGGCCGACCTCGGCCGCGGCAGCCGACGCGATCAGGCCGCCGGCGACGGTCGGCAGGAAGTAGCCGGGGTGGAACTTGTCGAGGTCGAGCGAACCGTAGATCCACTGCCCGGTGAGCCATGCCCCGAGTATCACGGTCAGGACGATGAAGATGTCGACCAGGACGCGTCCGGTCTGCGCGGCGTGCGGGTACACGCCCTCGTTGGCGAGCAGGATCGGGGTGATCACCGCGAGCGAGGCGAACGGTGCCCCGATCGGATCGAGCAGGTCACGCACGAGCGCCGTCCGGTCGGAAAGTACGTAGCGCAGGTAGGCCCCCAGCACAATCAGCCACACCAGCGCGGACAAGCCCAGCAGCACATCACCGACCGTCTCGGGAGCATGACCGTAGTCAGCCATCGTGACCCAGCTGCCGGCCAGACCCGCTAGACCGAACGGCATGCCGAAGAAATTGAGTGGAATACGCGGCGCAATCATCATCAGCTCCATTTGCACGGCAGGCCGGCGGGCGTGGGTGTCTCCAGCCAGCGGTCACGGTCAGGCCGCCGAGTAGCAGATGGCACCTGCTGGTGCTGGTGTGCTGGGCGGCTGCGGGACTGCCTGGGGACTGAAACGGTCTTTCGAGTTCATCGTCGCGCCCGCATGAGGCGCTGTCTTCACCGCCAGCCGCAGTCTCCGGGTGCAGCCAACTGGAATCTCGATCTTCCACCTAGTGTCCCGTGATTCTGAAACGCTTACATAGATTTGACTGATCTTGGTGTTCAGCCGTCGTTTCAGAAGTCGGCGTGTCGGTCCTGTGTGGAGCTGCGGTGATAGCTGATCATCGCCGTCGATGTCGAGGCGATCGTGTGTCGAGCGGTTGGTTAGCGACGAGTTGTGGGAGCTGGTGGAACCGCTGATCCCGCAGCCTCGGAGGGCGAAGCGCGGACGGACCGGGCGGCCGCGGGTGCCGGACCGGGCGGCGCCGGCCGGGATCGTCTTCGTCCTCAGGACCGGGATCAGTTGGAACGAGCTGCCCCAGGAGCTCGGCTGCGGGTCCGGCGTTACCTGTTGGCGGCGGCTGCGCCAGTGGCAGCACGCCGGGGTGTGGCAGCGGGTGCATCGGGTCGTGCTCGACCGGCTCGCCCAGCACGACCTGCTCGACTGGTCCCGGGCTGCGGTGGACAGCGTGAGCGTGCGGGCCAAGCGCCGCGGTGAACTGACCGGGCCGTCCCCGACCGATCGCGGCAAGGCCGGAAGCAAGTACCACGTGCTGTGCGACCGTGGCGGGTGACCGCTGCACGCGCTGGTCACCGGGGCCAACGCGCATGACAGCACGATGCTCGCGCCGCTGCTGGACACCAACCCCGGAGTCCGTGAGCGCCGCGGACGGCCGGGACGTCCCCGACGCCGGCCGGGCAAGCTGCACGCC
>NZ_JAOPWR010000106.1 GCF_025965585.1 Pseudonocardia sp. | reverse complement strand
GCCATGCGTGCCCGTGGCGCGAAGTCCACGGACATCGCGGTGATCGTGGTCGCCGCCGACGACGGCGTCATGCCGCAGACGGTGGAGGCGATCAACCACGCCCAGGCGGCCGACGTGCCGATCGTGGTCGCGGTCAACAAGATCGACGTCGAGGGCGCCAACCCGGCGAAGATCCGCCAGCAGCTCACCGAGTACAACCTGGTGGCCGAGGAGTACGGCGGCGACACGATGTTCGTCGACATCTCCGCCAAGCAGGGCACCAACATCGACCAGCTGCTCGAGGCGATCCTCCTCACGGCGGACGCCTCGCTGGACCTGCGGGCCAACCCGAACATGGAGGCCCAGGGCGTCGCGATCGAGGCCCACCTCGACCGCGGTCGTGGTCCGGTGGCCACGGTGCTGGTGCAGCGCGGCACACTGCACGTCGGCGACTCGATCGTCGCGGGCGACGCCTCCGGGCGCGTCCGGCGGATGCTCGACGAGCACGGCGCGGACGTCACCGAGGCCTACCCGTCGCGTCCGGTGCAGGTCATCGGCTTCACGTCGGTGCCCGGTGCGGGCGACACGTTCCTCGTCGTCGACGAGGACCGCGTGGCACGGCAGATCGCCGACCGCCGCCGTGCCCGGGAGCGCAACGCGGAGCTGGCGGGCCGTCGCAAGCGCGTCAGCCTGGAGGACCTCGACGAGGCCCTGAAGGAGACCAACCAGCTCAACCTGATCATCAAGGGTGACAACTCCGGAACCGTCGAGGCTCTGGAGGACGCGCTCCTGAAGATCGAGGTCGGTGACGACGTCGAGCTGCGGGTCATCCACCGCGGCGTCGGTGGCATCACCGAGGGCGACATCAACCTCGCCATCGCCGACAACGTCATCGTCCTGGGCTTCAACGTCCGGGCCGAGGGCAAGGCGACGGAGCTGGCCAACCGCGAGGGTGTGGAGATCCGGTACTACACCGTGATCTACCAGGCCATCGACGAGATCGAGCAGGCCCTCAAGGGCATGCTCAAGCCGGAGTACGAGGAGATCGAGCTCGGCCACGCGGAGGTCCGCCAGGTCTTCCGCTCGTCGCGCTTCGGTTCGATCGCCGGCTGCCTGGTGATGGACGGCCTGATCCGTCGCAACGCCAAGGCGCGGATCCTCCGCGACAGCGTGGTGGTCGCCCAGAACCTGTCCATCAACTCGCTCCGGCGGGTGAAGGACGACGTGGTCGAGGTCCGCGAGGGCTTCGAGTGCGGTCTGACTCTGGGCAACTTCAACGACGTCAAGGAAGGCGACATCATCGAGACCTTCGAGGTCCGTGAGAAGCCGCGCGTCTGATCCTCCCCGTCGCGTGCGGCAGGTCGGGTGCGAACCCGGCCTGCCGCACGCGACGATGGCCTGCCGACGCACCCGATCCCGCGGAGGCGGCATCATCGGAGGATGTACGTCGGAGCGTTGGAGCTGGACGTCCTCCTCGGGGACGTCCACTCGTTGAAGGAGAAGCGTTCGCTCGTCCGGCCCGTGCTGGCCGAGCTGCGCCGGAAGTTCGAGGTGTCCGTCGCCGAGGCGGGTCACCAGGACCTGCATCGGCGGGCCCTGCTCGGCGTCGCCGCCGTGGCCGCCGATCACGCGCACGTCACCGAGGTGCTCGACCGGTGCGAGCGGCTCGTGGCCGCCCGCCCGGAGCTGGAACTGCTCTCGGCCCGCCACCGCATGCTGGGGCCGGAGGACGACTAGCCTTGTCTTTCGTGAATCTCCGCCGGGCGGCTGAATCTCCGCCTGGCGGCGTTGATCCACGAGAAGTACCTTAGGGTTGGTCACTGTCAGTCATCACTGCCCGGTGGCTCCCGTTCGAATGGAGTGCTCGTCATGGTGGACCAGGCCCGCGCGCGGCGGCTGGCCAAGCGGATCTCACAGATCGTGGCCGCAGCGCTGGAACACGAGGTCAAGGATCCCCGGCTCGCCAGGGTGACGATCACCGACACGCGCGTCACGGGGGACCTCCAGGAGGCCACCGTGTACTACACGGTGCTGGGTGAGACCGTCGACGCCGAGCCCGACTTCACCGGGGTCGCCGCGGCACTGGCCAGCGCCACCGGTGTGCTCCGGTCGCTGGTCGGGGCGGGCACGGGTGTCCGGCGTACCCCCTCGCTGACCTTCGTGGCCGACATCGTGCCTGACGAGGCGCGGCGCATGGAGGAGCTGCTGGCCCGCACCCGCGAGTCCGACGCCGAGGTGGCGCGGCTCGCGGCCGGCGCACGGCCCGCGGGGGACCCCGATCCGTACCGGGTTCCGCGCGAGCGGGACGACGAGGAGTGAGCGGCTCCACGGAGCTCGCGGGCGCCGACCACGCCGTTGCCACGGCGGCGACGCTGCTCACCGGGGCCCGTGACGTCACGCTGCTGGCGCACGTGCAACCCGACGCCGACTCGCTCGGCAGCGCGCTCGCGCTCGGCATCGCGCTGCATCGGCGCGGGACGACGGTCCGGGTCGCGTTCGCCACCCCCGGCGAGGTGCCCGAGACGTTGCGCCCGCTCGACGTGGACGGGCTGATCGTGCCCGTGTCCGAGGTGCCTGCCGCCCCGGACCTGCTCGTCGCGTGCGACGCGGCGGAGCCGTCCCGGCTGGGGTCGCTCGCCGGCCGCCTCGACACCGCGGCCACCACGATCATGATCGACCACCACGCGTCCAACCCGGGGTTCGGCGACGTGCAGGTGCTCGTGCCCGGCGCCGAGGCCGCGGTCGTGCTGGTGCACCGGATCCTGGTCGCGATGGGCGGTGCGCTCGACGTCGACGTGGCCCGCTGCCTCTACGCGGGGCTCGTCACCGATACCCGTGGGTTCCGCACGGCCGGATCGGCGGCCCACCGCCTCGCCGCCGAGCTCGTGGACACGGGCCTCGACGCGGAGGCGCTCGTGCGCCCGATCATGGACACCCACCCGTACTCGTGGCTGGCGTCCCTCGGGGCGGCGCTCGAGCGCTGTGTCCTCGAGCCCGACGCCGCGGGCGGCCTCGGCCTCGTGCACACCGTCATCCCGGGCACCGACGTGCGGCGGTTCCGCATCGAGGAGATCGACAGCGTCGTCGACGTGATCCGCACCACGGCCGAGGCGGAGGTGGCGGTGGTGCTCAAGGAGGTCGGCGAGCACCGCTGGTCGGGGTCGCTGCGCTCGAAGGGCGGCGTCGACGTCGCGGCCGCAGCCGCGCACCTGGGCGGAGGCGGGCACCGGCAGGCTGCCGGCTTCACCGTCGAGGGCGACGCCGACTCCGTTCTGGCGGCGCTGCGTGAGGCCTTCGCCCCCCGTACGGAGGCGGTCCGGCGGCTCGCGGGCTGACCGCCCGTCCCCGTTACGGTGACCGTGTGAGCGAGACCAAGGCGTTCCTGGCAGCGTTCCTGCGCCGTCCCACCACGATGGGGGCCGTCGCTCCGAGCTCGGCCCGGCTCGGCGCGGTGCTCGCCGCGGTGGTGCCGGCCGAGGGCAGCCCGGTGGTCGTCGAGCTGGGTCCGGGCACGGGCGCGGTCACCGGCGTCATCGCCGATCGCCTGCCCGCGGGCTCCCGCCACCTCGCGGTGGAGCTCGACCCGGACATGGTGGTCTACCTCCGCCGCACCCGTCCCGATCTCGAGGTGGTGCACGGCAATGCCCGTGACCTGGGCAGGCTCCTCGAGGAACACGGCGTCGACCGCGTGGACGCCGTCGTCTGCGGGCTCCCGTGGGCCCTGTTCGACGACGCGACGCAGGCCGAGATCCTCGGCGAGATCAGCCGGGTCATCGGCACGACGGGCGCCTTCACCACGTTCGCCTACCTGCACGGTATGGCGCTGGGCGCCGCCCGGCGCTTCCGGCAGACGCTGCGCGGGGCGTTCGACGAGGTGCTGGTGAGCGCGACGGTGTGGCGCAACGTGCCGCCGGCGTTCGTCTACGTGTGCCGCAGGCCGCGCGAGGCCCCCACCGCAGGATGACCGCTCCCGACCGCATCCCGCCCCGGGCGGTCCTGGCGCTGGCGGCCCCGGCGCTCCCGGTCCTGGCGGCCGAACCGCTGTACCTCCTCGTCGACACGGCCGTGGTCGGGCGGCTCGGTGCCGTCCCGCTGGCCGGGCTCGCGGTGGCCGGGGTGCTGTTCGCGCAGGTCACGAGCCAGCTGAACTTCCTGTCCTACGGCACCACGGCGCGCACCGCCCGGATGTTCGGGGCGGGCCGGCGCGCCGACGCCGTGGACGAGGGCGTGCAGGCCACCTGGCTGGCGCTGGCCGTCGGTCTGGTGGTGCTGGTGGTCGGCCAGCTCGTGGCCGCTCCGGTGGCCGGGGCGCTGGGCAACGGGGGCGACATCGCCACCGCCGCGGTGTCGTGGCTGCGGGTCGCGCTGTTCGGGGCGCCCCTCGTGCTCGTCACGCTGGCGGGCAACGGGTGGATGCGCGGCGTGCAGGACACCGGGCGGCCGCTGCGCTACGTGCTGGGCGCGAACGCGGTGTCCGCCGCCGGCTGCCTGGTGCTGGTGCACGGCGCCGGCTCCTGGGCGGGGCTCGGGCTCGTCGGCTCCGCCGTGGCGAACGTGATCGGGCAGGCGGTCGGGGCGTCGCTCTTCTTCGCCGCGCTGCTGCGGGAACGCGTACCGCTGCGGCCCCGCCCGGCGGTGCTGCGCGCCCAGCTCTCCCTCGGCCGCGACCTGCTGGCCCGCAGCCTCGCGTTCCAGGCCTGCTTCCTCTCGGCCGCCGCCGTGGCCACCCGCTTCGGCGCCGCGACGGCCGCGGCGCACCAGATCGTGCTGCAGCTGTGGTCGTTCATGGCGCTGGTGCTGGACGCGGTCGCGATCGCCGCGCAGTCGCTGATCGGGGCGGCGCTCGGCTCGGGCGGCGTCGAGCGGGCCCGCGGACTGGCGCGTCAGGTGACGGTCTACGGGCTCGGCCTCGGCGTCGGGTTCGGCGTGCTGTTCGCGGCGCTGATCGGGGTGCTGCCGCCGGTGTTCACCCCCGACGCCGCGGTGCTGGCCGTGGTGCCGGTGGCGTGGTGGTTCTTCGCGGCGCTGCAGCCGGTGGCGGGCGTGGTCTTCGCGCTCGACGGCGTGCTGCTCGGCGCCGGCGACGCCGCCTTCCTGCGCACCTGGACGCTCGTCGCCGCGGTGCTCGGCTTCCTGCCGCTGATCTGGGCGTCGCTGGCGTTCGGCTGGGGGCTCGCGGGGATCTGGACGGGGCTGACGGCGTTCATGCTCATCCGCTTGCTGGCCGTGGGCCTGCGCACCCGCTCGGGCCGCTGGGCGGTGGCGGGAGCCGAACGCAGCTGATCACCCCCGATCCGCGCGCCGTTTCGCGTCCTCGCACCCTCCGTGGACGGTGCGAGGACGCAAAATCGCGCGCGGATCGGCGTGTCCTCGTGGCTGTCACATCAGCAGGGGGACCTTCAGCACGATCGCGCCGAACGACCCGGCCATCCGCGCGAGGCGCTCGTCCGACCGCGCGACGGCGGTCCCGCGATCGCCCGAACCCCAGATCTCGTGCGCCACGTCCCACGCCACGGCGCGCGTCCAGCGCACGACGAGGTCGCCGATCCAGTCGGCCCCGCGGTCCCAGATCGCGTTGTCGGGGCCCTCGGAAAGGAACGTGTGCATCTCCTCGCGCAGGGGATCCATCTCCTGCGCGAAGACCTCGTTGATCATCTCGTAGTCGTGGCGCTGCTGGTCCCGGACTTCGGCGTCACCGGGATCGCACTTCTGCCATGTCTCGAGCAGCGCCGCGGAGAGGTCGTAGTTGATGTGGGCGTTCACGCCGGCCGCCGCGAAGTTGGCCTCCGGGATGACGTCCTGGCGCCGGTCGAACAGCACCTTCCAGCACGCCGGCGTCGCCTCCGGGTTCGTCGCCCAGGTGCGGATGGCCTCGAAGAACCGGCCCGCGAACGCGACGTCGAGACCGACGAGGAAGTCGTCCGGGGCGTGGAAGTCCCCGGTCTTGTCGAGCTCGTCGATCCTGGCGGTGATCACGCTGTAGAGCCTCGTGAAGCAGGCGATCCCGTCCATGCGCCCCCGACGGGACGTGGCGACGGCACATGCCTCGACCGCCCGGAGCCGCCCCAGGACATCGGGGATGTCCGTCGGTGTCCCGTCGCCGGTCGCCGTCTCCAGCTGTCGCGCTGCGTCCCGTTCGCTCTGGTCGTCCGGGTTCTGGTCGGTCACGGGTGGTCCCTCACTCCTCGCCGGGCCCCGCCGGTGCGGGCTCTCGCCCGGAGGAGTCCGTTCGGCCGCTTCTGATACGTGCCATGTCCCATCCTCAAGCACACCCGGTTGCACCTGGTTGCTGATCGGACACCGAACTAACGTCGCCCGACGTGAGCGAGGGCCGGGCAGCATCTCCGCTGGTCGGTCGGCAGGATGACATGGCAACGCTCACCGCCGCCCTCGATGCCGCCCGGCAGGGCCGGATGGCCGCCCTGTTCCTCACCGGTGAGGCGGGTGTCGGCAAGACCCGGCTCGTGCAGGAGCTCGTTGCCCGCGCCACCGCAGCCGGGGCCACCGCCCTCGTCGGCGGGGCCACCGACATCGCGGAGAGCCCGCCGTTCTGGCCGGTGGTCTCGGCCCTGCGCACGGTGCTGCGCTCGGAGGACGGTGCCTCGCTGCGGCGGCAGCTGGCGCCCTGGGCGGACCAGCTGGACGAGCTGGTGGCGCCCGGCCCCGCCGCGCTCGCCGACCCGCCCGCGCGCATGCAGACGCTCGAGCTGCTGCACCGCGTGGTGCTGCGGCTGGCCGAGCGTTCTGCGGTCGTCCTCGTGGTCGAGGATCTGCACTGGGCCGACCGGTCCACCCTCGACCTGCTCGCCTACCTCGTCGCGAACCTGTCCGACGAGCGCATGCTCATCGTGGCGTCGCACCGGACCGGCGGGGCGTCCGACGGGTCGGTCGCGCGAGGGATGATCAACGAGCTGTCGCGGCACCGGCAGGTGCGCTGCCTGGAGGTGGCCCCGCTGCGGCGGGCGGCCGTCGCCCGGTTGGTGGAGTCCGCGGCGCCCGGCCGGGCCGATCTCGCCGAGCTGGTGTGGAAGCGCTCCGCAGGCAACGCGTTCATCGCCGAGGAGACGCTGCGCGCGGCCCTGGGCGGCGACCCGGACGCGCTGTCGATGACCCTGCGGGAGCTCGTGCTGTCGCACATCGGCCGGCTCACGCCGCCGGCGCTGCGGGTGGTGCGCGCCGTCGCGATCTGCGACGGGCCGCTCCCGCACGCGCTGCTGGCGGCGGTGCTCGAGGACGCGGGACCCGAGCTCCTAGGGTCGCTGCGCGAGGCGGTCGACGCCGGCGTGGTGGTCGTCGACCCCGCCACGAACGGGTACCGGCTGCGCCACGGTCTGCTCACCGACGTCGTCATCGGCGAGCTGCTGCCGGGGGAGCGCATCGACCTGCACCGGCGCTACGCCGTCGCGATGGAGGGCAGCGGGGCGTTGGAGCTGCCCGGCATCGACGCCCGCCGGGCCCATCACTGGTACGGGGCGGGGGACATGGACCGTGCCGCGGTGGCGGCCGTCGCGGCGGCCGAGGCGGCGGGGCGGGTACGCGGGTACGCCGAGGCGCACCGGCACTGGCTGCGCGCGGCCCGGCTGGCCCGCGTGCTGCCGGACCCTCCCGTGCCCCGCGCCGCCTGCCTGGCGCAGGCCGCGGAGGCGGCACACCTCGCGGGCGACGCCGACCAGGCCGTCGCGCTCCTCGTCGAGCAGATCGACATGGTCGACGACGCCGACGGCCGCAACCTCGCCCTCCTGCACGCCCGGACCGGCCAGTACCTGGTGGCCGCCGGCCGTGGCACGGAGGCCGCCCTCGCGTTCGGGCGCGCCATCGCGGCCCTGCCCGCCACCGGCG
>NZ_JAOPWR010000095.1 GCF_025965585.1 Pseudonocardia sp. | reverse complement strand
GCCGGTGGCGGCCGCCGTCGCCCCGGCGGTCGCCCCCGCCGCCGATCCCTCTCCCGCGGGCGTCAGCGCGCCGCTGGTGGGCGGGGTGTCCGCGCTGGCCGCCCTGTCCGCGCTCGGCGGCCTGGTCGTGTGGCGCCGCAGGCGCCCGGCCGCCGGGGCGGACCGCGCCGACGAGGAGCACAGCGTCAACAGTTGACGGGTCACCAGCCGACGGTGGGCAGAAACGCTCCGCGGCAGGCACCATCGGAGGGGTGGGGCTCGTGCGCGCCCACACGGAGGAGGCGGACATGCCCGAGGACCCGTTCGGTCCCAACAGCCCGTTCGGTCCCAACAGCCCGTTCGGCAAGGACAACCCGTTCGGCTCGCTGGAGTCGCTGGTCGGCAAGCTGCTGGGTGGTCTCGACGGCTCGTTCGACGGCGCGCTCGGCGATCTCGGGCAGCCAGCGGCGAAGCAGGCGGGCACGCGGCGGCTGGACCGCTTCGGCCGCGACCTCACCGCCGCCGCCCGCGCCGGGAAGCTGGACCCGATGATCGGCCGCGCCGACGAGGTCGACCAGGTGCTCGAGGTGCTGGCCCGGCGCACCAAGAACAACCCGGTGCTCGTGGGCGACCCCGGCGTCGGCAAGACCGCCATCGTCGAGGGCATCGCCCAGCGCGTCGTCGACGGCGACGTGCCCACGGTGCTGCGCGACGTCCGGATCGTGGCACTCGACCTCGCCGGGATGGTGGCGGGCACGAAGTACCGCGGCGAGTTCGAGCAGCGGCTCACGGCCGTGATCGACGAGGTGGTGGCGGCCGGGCGGCAGGTCGTGGTCTTCGTCGACGAGCTGCACACCGTGATCGGGGCGGGCTCGGCCGAGGGCAGCGCGATGGACGCCGCCACCATTCTCAAGCCGATGCTGGCCCGCGGAGAGCTGCGGCTGATCGGCGCCACCACCGTGGGCGACTACCGCAAGCACATCGAGAAGGACCCCGCCCTGGAGCGCCGGTTCGAGCCGGTCGCCGTGCCCGAGCCGAGCGTCGAGGAGACCGTCGCGATCCTGCGCGGGCTGCGACGCAAGTACGAGCACCACCACGGCGTCCTCATCTCCGACGCCGCGCTGCAGGCCGCCGCCACCCTGTCGGACCGCTATGTCCGCGACCGGTTCCTGCCAGACAAGGCCATCGACCTCGTCGACCGCGCCGCCGCCCGGGCCGGGATGCAGGGACCGGCGGCCGGCGCCGACCGCACCGTCGAGGAGTTGATCCGGGCCCGCGAGGTGGCCGTGGACGCCGAGGACTTCGAACGGGCGATGGAGCTCACCCGGGCCATCGACGAGCTCGCAGCCTCCGCGATCAGCATGACGAAGACCGGCGGCACGCCGGAGATCACCGCCGACGACGTGGCGCAGGTGGTCTCGCGGCGAACGGGCATCCCGGTCGCCGAGCTGGGCACGGTGGAGCGCGACCGGCTGCTGCGCCTGGAGGAGCTGCTGCACCGGCGCATCGTCGGGCAGGACGAGGCCGTGGAGGCGGTGGCCGACGCCGTGCGCGCCGGCCGCGCCGGGCTCGGGCACCCGGGACGTCCGGTCGGGTCGTTCCTGTTCCTCGGCCCGACCGGCGTGGGCAAGACCGAGCTGGCCCGCGCGCTGGCCGAGGCGCTGTTCGGCTCGCCGGAGCGCCTGGTGCGACTCGACATGAGCGAGTACGCCGACCGGTCGTCGGTCACGCGCCTCATCGGCGCGCCGCCCGGGCACGTCGGCTACGACGAGGCCGGCCAGCTCACCGAGGCGGTGCGCCGCGACCCCTACACGGTGCTGCTGCTCGACGAGATCGAGAAGGCCCACGTCGACGTCACCGCCACGCTGCTGCAGGTGCTCGACGCCGGGCGCCTCACCGACGCCCGCGGCCGCGTCGTCGACTTCCGGCACACCATCGTGATCATGACGAGCAACCTGGGGGCCGAGGAGATCCTCTCCGGCGCGGACCCCGAGGTCGTGCAGTTCGCGGTCCGGCGCCAGTTCCGTCCCGAGTTCCTCAACCGCGTCGACGACGTCGTGCTGTTCGCGGCGCTCGGCCGCTCAGAGCTGCACCGCATCACCGCGATGCTGCTGGACGAGACGCGCGACCGGCTGCGGGCTCAGGGCGTCGACCTGCTCGTGGACGACGACGCGGTCGATGTGCTGGCGCGCCTGGGCCACCGCCCCGAGCTCGGGGCACGCCCGCTGCGCCGCACGGTCGCGCGCGAGGTGGAGCGGCGGCTGTCCCGGATGCTGCTCGGCGGCGAGGTGCGGGCCGGCCAGGCGGTACGGGTGACCGGCGAGGGCGAGGGCGAGGGCGTGGGCCTGCGCGTCGAGCGCTGACCCGCCGGGCGTGCTCGCTGCGGTGCCGGGCAGGGTGGCGCCCGTGGATCACCTGCCCGACCTCGTCGCCGCCGAGCTGCCCGCCGCCGTCGCGCTGCGGCACCGGTTGCACGCCGACCCCCGCCGCTCCGGTGAGGAGGACGACACGGCGGACGCGATCTGCGCGGCCATCGGGCTCCCGGGCACGCGGGTGGCGGGCACCGGCCGCGTGCTGCGGATCGGCCCGGCCACCGGGCCCGCGGTGGTGCTGCGCGCCGAGCTCGACGGCCTGCCGCTGCGGGAGCAGAGCGGGCTGGACTGGGCGTCCACCTCCAACGTCATGCACGCGTGCGGCCACGACGTGCACTGCGCGGCCGTCGTCGCCCTCGCGCGGGCGGCCCGGCAGGTCGAGCTGCCCCACGGTGTGGTCGTGCTGCTGCAGCCCCGGGAGGAGCTGGCCCCGGTCGGTGCGCCCGACGTGCTGGCCGACCCCGGGTTCACCGCCCACGACGTCCGCGCCGTCGTCGCGGCGCACGTCCAGCCCGTGCTGCCACGGGGGGCTGTCGGCACCAGCGAGGGCGCGGTGAACTCCTCCGCCGACGAGCTGGACATCCTCGTGACCGGGCCGGGCGGCCACGGCGCCTACCCGCACCACACGGTCGACCCGGTGCTCGCGCTGGCGCAGATCGTGGTGGCGCTGCACCACCTGGTGTCGCGCCGCGTCGATCCCCTGGACGCGGCCGTGCTGACCGTGGGGGAGATGCACGCCGGGAGCGCCCCGAACATCATCCCGACGCAGGCGAGCGCGCGGGCGACGCTGCGGGCCATGTCCGCGGCCGACCGCGGAATGCTGCAGGAGGCCGCGCGTGACGTCGTGACCCACACGGCCGCGGCCTACGGCTGCACGGGCTCGCTGACGGTGGTCGACGGCGAGCCCGCGCTCGTCAACGACCCCGCCCTGGCGAGGGCCAGCGCCGCGCACCTGCCCGGGCTCGCGCTGACGCCGGCCGAGTTCCGGTCGTGCGGTGCCGACGACTTCGCGCACTACTCGGCGGCGGTGCCGTCGGTGATGCTCTTCGTCGGCACCGACGACGGCACGCCCGGTGCCCCGGGGCTGCACCACCCGCGTTTCGTGCCGCCCGACGAGGTGGTCGGTGAGTCGGCGCGGGCCTACCTGGCCGGGCTGCTGGGGGCGTTCGACCTGCTGGTGCCGTGAGGCCCGGCCTCAGCCCGCGGCCCCACCGGGGCGCGGTCCCGGGGACTGCGTGACGTACTGCCTGCCGCTCCACGCCGCAGTGGCGCCCGAGTCGCCGATCCGGTAGACCTGCACGGCCGACACGACGGCGAGCACCACGGTCAGCGCCGCGAGCACGCCCGCGACGATGCGCATCGGACCGGCCAGGCGCGGGGGAGCGGCCGGCCCGGTCATCGTGCCAGGGCCCTCCCGGCGGCCGAGCGTGCCCGCGCGCTGGTGGATCACCGTGAACGCGACGAGGAACACGAGCATCCCCGCGACGAAGACGAGGAGCTGGTCGCCGAGGTGGGTGTGGACCTCGAGCAACGGGGTGCGGGGAAGGCGGTGCTCCAGCCCCTCCCCGCTGGACGTGGCGATCGGGATGCAGGCGGTGGCCACCACCGCGACCCCGACGACGAGCCAGCCGTAGCGGCGCCGCGCCGCGGGCCACAGCGACACGACGATCGCACCCAGGACCGAGAGGGGGACCAGCACCACGACGGCGTGCACCACGAGCACGTGCACGGGCAGGGCGCCGATGAAGGTGGGCATGAGCTCAGCCTGTCGGCGCATCCTGAGAGGTTCCTTGGAACGTCGCGGTGGCGCGGGGCAGTTCGACGCGCAGTACCGCGCCGCCGCCACCGGGTGCGTTGGACGCCGTCACGGAGCCGCCGTGACGGTCCACGATCTCGCTGACCAGCGCCAACCCGAGTCCGTAGCGGCGCGGCCCGACCCCGCCGGACTCACCGGTGGAGGCGAACCGGTCGAACAACCGCGGCAGCATCGACGCGTCGATGCCGGGCCCGTCGTCGGTGACCTCCACCACCACGCACTCTCCCGACGTGGTGACCTCCACCAGCACCTCGGTGGCCGCGTGCCGGATCGCGTTGTCGGCCAGCGCCGTCACCGCGCGCCGCAGCCCGGCGGGAGAGCCCAGCACGATCACCGGTGCGGGCGGGCGCCGTGCTGAGATCGTCATGCCAGCGGTGTCCGCGGCCGGGGCGACGGCGGCCACCACCTCGTCGGCCGTGGCGGCGACGTCCACCGCCTCGGCGGGGCCCGCGGACCGTGGGTCGGCCGCGAGGAGCAGGTCGTCGAGGATGCCGGCCAGCCGTTCCGCGTCGAGCACCACGCCGTCGACGTCGGCCGCCACCGCGGCGGCGTCGAGCGTCCCTGCGCGGACGCGGCGGCGCAGCAGCTGCGTGCGGGTGCTGAGCAGCGTAAGTGGCGTGCGCAGCTCGTGGCTCGCGTCGGCGACGAAGCGGCGCTGCAGCGTCAGCGCCGTCTCCATCGGGCGGACCGCGCTGCGGGCGAGCAGGCTGCCCGCGACCGCGGCCAGCAGCAGCCCGGCGACCCCCACCATGGCCAGCGACTGGAGCAGCTCGGCGAGCTGGCGGTGCTCGGGGTCCAGGTCGAGCGCGGCCTGCACCACCACCGTCCCGTCCTCGGTGCTGGTGTGCCGCTCGGTTCGCACCAGCATGTCGCGGCTGCCGACCCTGGTGCGGACGACCTCCGTGGCGCCGCTCGCCTCGACCCGGTCCAGCGCCGCGACGAGTGGCAGGCCCGGTGGGTGGCCGCTGGTCGCCACGGTCCGGCCCTCGGTCCGCATCGCCAGCCACATCCCCGACGGCGGGTCGTCGACGTCGTCGGCCCGCGCGGTGGTGACGGCCAGCGCGGCGTCGTCGTCCGCGCTGCGGGCGTGCAGGAACACCACGAGCGCGACCGCGGCGATGAGCGCCACGACCACCGCGGTCACGATCGTTGCCTGGGCTCCGAGGCGGATCGTGGCGCGGCGGACCAGCGCGGCGTCGGAGTTGTGCGGGCGTCCGGTCCGCCCGCCGATCCTTCCGCCGAACGTCACAGTGAACCCAGCTGGTAGCCGCGTCCTCGCACGGTGGCGACGATGCCGCGGCCGAGCTTGCGGCGCAGGTAGTGGACGTAGGTGTCGACCACGATCTCGCTGCCCGCCTCGGGGAAGACGATCACGAGGAGGTCCGGGCGGCTGTGGACCTGGGTCGGGCGCCCGGCCAGGGTGGCCAGCAGCGCGCACTCGCGAGCGGAGAGCCGGATGTCCTCGCGGTCGTCGGCGGTGACGACGAGGCGCGCGTCCAGGTCGAGCCGGCCCACGCCCAGCGGCAGCGAGCGGGCGGTGTCGAGATGCCTGCGGCGCAGGGCCCGCAGCCGGGCGAGCAGCTCGTCGACGTCGAAGGGCTTGCCCAGGTAGTCCTCGGCACCCGCGTCGAGGCCCTCCACCCGGTCCGACGGGTTGGCCAGCGCCGAGAGCATGAGTACCGGCGTCGTCACGCCGCGACCGCGGAGCCTGCCCAGGAGGTCGACGCCGTCGATCGCGGGCAGCCTGCGGTCGAGCAGCAGCACGTCGTAGCTGCGGGTGAGGCCCAGGTGCAGGCCGCGGTGGCCGTCCGAGGCGGCCTCGACGCGGTAGCCGTCGTCGCTCAGCAGGGCGACGAGCATGGCCTGCAGCTCGGGGTCGTCCTCCACCACGAGTACGCGCGGTGATGTGATGTCCGTCGAGGTCACGTGACCATCCTGCCCGGTCAGGGGGCCGGTCCGGCGCGGCCGGTGCAGACCTGGCTCCCGCGGACGCACACGCCATGCCCGTTGGGGAACGTGGTGGGCCCGCCGGGTCTGCGTTGCACGATGTGGTCGAGGTGCCGGGTGGGTGCGAGGCAGAACGGGTCCCGGCAGACCGCACAGGTCGAGGCGATCGAGCCTCAGCCCGTCCGCCTGCGCACGATCGAGATCCCATCACGCACCGGCAGCATCACCGATTCCACGCGCTCGTCGGCGGCGACCGTGTCGTTGACCTGCCGCATCGTCGCGGCGGCGGCGCTGGTGTCCGCGTCGTCCAGCACCCGCCCGCCGAGCAGCACGTTGTCCAGCACCATGACTCCACCAGGCCGCAGCCTGGTCACCAACTCCTCGTAGTAGATCGGGTAGCTCGGCTTGTCGGCGTCCACGAAGGCGAAGTCGATGACGGGATCACGTGGCAGGGCCTGCAGGGTCTCGGCGGCGGGCGCGAGTCGGAGGTCGATCCGATCCGCGACGCCCGCGCGCGCCCAGTACCGGCGGGCGACCGCGGTCCACTCGCCGTTGACGTCACAGGCCAGGAGATGCCCGTCGGCCGGGAGAGCCCGCGCGATGCACACCGACGAGTAGCCGGTGAAGACGCCCACCTCGACAGCACGGCGCGCTCCGACGAGACGGACCAGCATCCCCAGCAGCACCCCCTCGTCGTGCGAGATCCGCATCCCGTCGACGTCCGGGAACGCGGTCGCCGTCTCCGCCGCCAGCTCGCGCAGCAGGGGGTCCGCGGCCGTGCTGTGGGCGAGCAGGTAGTCGCTCACCTCGGACTCCGTCGCGTCCACGTCCATGATCGTGAGCATCGGCACCCCCAAGCGGCTCGGTCTCGACACGTCATCCTCGCCCCATCGCCGCGAAGCAGGACTCCGAGCTGCGCCCGGTTCTGAGGAATCCCTAAGGACCAGTGCCGAGACTCGGGATCGCCAGCCACCCGACGAGAGGACCTCCCCGATGAACCGGCCCGAGCGCCACCACCTCCGCAGGCGGGCCGACGGGCGTCGCCGTGCCGGTCTCGCCACCGGATGGAGCGCCGGCGTCGGTGGGGTGCTCGCCGTGCTGTTCGGGGTGCTGTTCGCGGGTGCGGCGCCGGCCGCGGGTGCGGCGCCGGCGACGGTCGCGCCTGCAAAGCCCGACGCGGTCCGGCCTGACGT
>NZ_JAOPWR010000059.1 GCF_025965585.1 Pseudonocardia sp. | reverse complement strand
GCCGGTCACACCTTGCGCAGCCGGATGCCCGTCACGTTGTGGTCGGGCCCCTTGCGCAGCACCAGGCTGGCGCGGCCCCGGGTGGGGCGGATGTTGTGCTGCAGGTTGGGGCCGTTGATCTCCGACCAGATGCTCTCGGCCCGGGCCACGGCCTGCTGCTCGTCGAGCGCGGCGTAGCGGCGGAAGTACGAGTCGGGGTCGCGGAACGCGGTCTCGCGCAACCGCAGGAACCGGTCGACGTACCAGCGCCGGATGTCGTCGGTGGCGGCGTCGACGTAGACGGAGAAGTCGATGAAGTCGCTCACCGCGAGCGATCCCGAGACACTGGGCTGCAGAACGTTGAGGCCCTCGAGCAGCAGGATGTCCGGCCGGTGCACGGTCAGCCGTTCGTCCTCGACGATGTCGTAGACGAGGTGCGAATAGACCGGGGCGGTCACCTCGGCCCGCCCCGCCTTCACCGCGGTGACGAACCGCAGCAGCGCGCGCCGGTCGTAGGACTCGGGGAAGCCCTTGCTCGCCATGAGGCCGCGCCGCTCCAGCTCGGCGTTGGGCAGGAGGAAGCCGTCGGTGGTCACCAGCTCGACGCGCGGGTGCTGGGGCCAGCGGGCGAGCAAGAGCCGCAGCAGGCGCGCGGTCGTGGACTTGCCGACCGACACCGACCCCGCGATCCCGATGACGAACGGCGTGCGCGCGGTGTTCGCCCCGAGGAACGTGCGGTAGGCGCGGTAGAGCCGCCCGCCCTCCTGTACGTGCAGCGTGAGCAGCCGCGACAGCGGCAGGTAGACCTCGCGGACCTCGTCGAGGTCGACGGCGTCACCGAAGCTGCGGACGCGGTCGAGCTCCTCCGCCGTCAGGGGAAGGGGGGTGTTCTCACCGAGCTTCGCCCAGGACGTCCGGTCGAAGTCGACGAACGGCGAGGACGACTCGCGCGCACCCGTGCGGCTGCCGTTCATGACGTGTCAACCTAGATCCCGCTCGGACCCGGGTCGCACGGAGGTGACGCGCGGCTCACCACCCGCGGCGGTACGCGGAGGTCACCTGGGCGCCGTCCGGTAGGGCGCGCCGGGCCCCCCTACACTGGCCGGACCCTTCTCGAGGAGTCCCTCTCGTGCCCACCGCACGTCCCGCCGAGCCGGGCTGCAGTACGACGCCGGGCCCGTTCCGGCTCCTCCGCGCCATCGTCGGCGCCCCCACCCCCGTGGTCGCGCCGTGAGCGTCCTGTGGTCGCTGCTCGGCCTGCTCGCCGTCGTGGCCCTGACGGCCGGCACCGCCGTGTCCGTCGCGTCGGAGTTCGCCCTCACCGCGCTGGAGCGCAGCCAGGTGGACGCCCACGTCGCCGAGTACGGCGACCGGGCGGCCCGCCGGGTGCAGCGCGCCCACCGGGCCCTGTCGTTCCAGCTGTCGGGCAGCCAGCTGGGTATCACCGTCACCACGCTCGTCACCGGCTACGTGGCCGAGCCCGCCATCGCGTCGCTGTTCCAGCCCGGCCTCACCGCCCTGGGCCTGCCCGACGGCGTCGCCTCCGGCATCGCCACGGTGCTGGCACTGCTGCTGGCCACGACGGTGTCGATGGTGTTCGGCGAGCTCGTGCCGAAGAACCTCGCGATCGCCGACCCGCTGCGCGTCGCCCGCGCCGTCGTATGGCTGCAGAGCGGGTTCGCCCAGACGTTCCGCTGGCTGATCAGCGCGCTCAACGCCTCGGCCAACGCCATCGTCCGCCGGCTCGGGGTGGAGCCCGCCGAGGAGCTGCGCTCGGCCCGGTCGCCGCGGGAGCTCAGCTCGCTCGTGCGCAGCAGTGCCCAGCACGGCACCCTCGACGCAGGCACCGCGACGCTGCTGGACCGGTCGCTGCGCTTCACCGACCGCGTCGCCGAGGACCTCATGACGCCACGCGTGCGCGTCGAGTCGCTCGACGCCGACGAGACGGTGGCCGACCTCATCGCCGTCTCCCGGCGCAGCGGCTTCTCCCGCTTCCCGGTCTACGACAGCGACCCCGACGCCGTGCTCGGCGCAGTGCACGTCAAGCAGGCGTTCGGGGTCGCGGCGGCGGACCGCGCACGGGTCACCGTGCGCGAGCTGACGCAGTCCGTGCCCACCGTCCCGGAGTCCCTCGACGGCGACGCGCTGCTCACCAGTCTCCGCGAGTCGGGCTTGCAGGTCGCCGTGGTCGTGGACGAGTACGGCGGCACCGCGGGCATCGTCACGCTGGAGGACCTGGTCGAGGAGATCGTCGGCGACGTCCGCGACGAGCACGACCGGGCCGAGCAGGCCCGCGTGCGGCCGATGGGCCGCGGCGTCTGGCTGGTGTCGGGCCTGCTGCGCGGCGACGAGGTGGCCGACGCCACCGGGTTCGAGATGCCCGACGGGGCCTACGAGACCCTGGCCGGGCTCGTGCTGTCCCGGCTGGGGCGCATCCCCGACGTCGGCGCCGACGTCGCCGTCGACGGGTGGACGCTCACCGTGATGCGGCGCGACCGCCATCGGATCGCCGAGCTGCGGCTCGCCCGTCCCGATGCCGTCGACGGGCCCGAGGCGGTTGCCGCGACCCCGCGGCTCGTCCCCGTCGACCGCCCGCGCGACCGGGCCGCCACCCCCGAGCGGCCCCCCGGGAACGTCAACGGGAACGTCACCGACGACCGGGAGCACGTCCGTGGGTAACGACCTGATGGCCCTGCTCGCCACCGTCGCGTTGCTGGGGGCCAACGCGTTCTTCGTCGGCGCCGAGTTCGCGCTGGTCTCCGCCCGGCGCGACCGGCTCGACGCGATGGCCCGCTCGGGTGTCGCGGGCGCCGCCACGGTCCTCCGCGCCGGTGCCGACCTCTCGCGCATGCTCGCGGCGTCGCAGCTGGGCATCACGATCTGCTCGCTGCTGCTCGGCCGTCTCGGCGAGCCCGCTGTTGCACACCTCATCGAGGCTCCGTTCGCCTGGGCCGGGCTGCCGAGGGAGATCCTGGACCCGGTCGCGTTCGCACTCTCCCTGGCGATCGTCGTGATGGCCCACATGGTGATCGGCGAGATGGTGCCGAAGAACATCGCGATCGCCGGCCCGGAGCGCACCGCGATCAAGCTCGTGCCCCCGTTCCTCGTCTTCACCACGGTCATGCGGCCGCTCATCGAGCTGTTCAACGTGATGGCCAACGGCGTGCTGAAGCTGCTGGGGGTGGAGCCCCGCGACGAGCTGGAGGCGGCGTTCACCTCCGGTGAGCTGGCCGACCTCATCGCCGAGTCCGGCCGCGAGGGCCTCCTCGACGACGACGAGCACCGGCGCCTGGAGCGCACGATCAACTCGGTCGAGGCGATGGTGGCCGACGTGCTGGTGCCCCGGGACGAGCTGGTCACGCTCGGGGTGCGGCCCACCGTCGGGGACGTGGCCGTCGCCGTGGCCGACACCGGCTTCTCCCGCTTCCCGGTGCTCGCCGCCGATGGCCGGTTCGCCGGGTACCTGCACGTCAAGGACATCCTCGACCTCGTCGACGACCCCGAGGCCGAGGTGCCGCCCGAGCGCGTCCGGCTGCTGCCGGAGGTGCGCGCGGCCGCCCGGCTGGACGAGGCGCTGGCCGAGCTCCGCCGCACGGGCGCGCACCTGGGCCGGGTGAACGACACCCGCGGCGTCACGGTCGGGGTGGTGACGCTCGAGGACCTCATCGAGCACTACGTCGGCACGGTCTCCGACTCCACCCACACCACCGCGTCTGACGGGGTAGACCTGCCTTGACCTGAAGCCGGGTTCACGTCCGACGATGACGCCATGAGCACCTTCACCGCAGCCGAGCTGGACTACCTGCGCGGGCAGCACCTGGCCCGCCTCGCCACGATCGGCCCCGGCGGAGCGCCCCAGGTGCGCCCCGTCGGCTTCCTGGTCGACGCCGAGACCGGCACCATCGACATCCCCGGCCTGAGCAACCCCGACACCCAGAAGTGGCGCAACGTCGAGCGCGACGGTCGCGTGTCGCTGGTGGTCGACGACGTCGTGGCCGAGCCGCGGCAGCCGCGGGCGCTGGAGATCCGCGGGACCGCCGAGGTGCTGCCCGACGAGCACCCCGTGGCCGCCTTCCCGGGCGTCGCACCGGGCGTCATCCGGATCCATCCGCGCCGGATCCTCGCCTACGGCATCGAGGCCGACGGCCCGGGCAACCGGACCGTCGGCTCCTGACCGCTCAGCGGCAGGCCACGTTGGAGTAGCCCTTGGCTGCCTTGGTCACCGTGTTCGTGCAGGTCACGCGGTTGCGGTCCTTGTTGGTGGTGACGAGGAACCCGTAGCCGGTGCCGTTGACGGTGGCCTTGTTGCCGCTGAACACGTTGTCCAGCGCCCAGCCCGCGAGCACGGCGTGCACCTGGAAGCCGTCCACCGAGCTGGTGGTGCCGGTGTTCTCGCTGATCGTCCAGCCGTTGCCCTTGACGTCCACCCACGAGTCGGCGGCCGTCGTGCCGGCGCCGGTGAACGTGTTCTTGCGCAGGATCCCGCCGGTGGTGCCCTCCTTGATGTCCACCGCCTCGGCCGTGGTCGCCGAGACGGCGTTGAGCTCGATCACGTTGCGGTCGCTGCGGTCGGGCCCGCACGCCGTGAGCTCGCACCAGTTGCTCTGCGCGCTGCCCACGTACACGCCCTCGCCGATGGACGGCGTGCGCAGCCCGGCGCGCTGGATGGTGTTGGCGCGCACGAGGTTGTCGCTGCTGTTCGTGCGCAGGTGCAGGGCCTCGTCGCCGACGCCGTCGATCAGCAGGCCCTCGATGCGGTTGCCCTGGGCGTTGTCGGCCATCACGCCCTTCATGCCGCCGCGGACGGTGAAGCCGCTGACCTGCCAGTACGCCGCGCCGTCGAGGTGGACGGTGTAGCCGCGGTCGATCGCGCCCGCGGTGAGGACGGCCGTGCGCGGGCCGCAGAGCGCGATGGGCTTCGCGCTCGTGCCCTTCGCGCGGGCGACGAAGGTGCCTGCGTAGGTCCCGGGCGCCAGGGTGATCATCGTGCCCGGCACGGCCGCCGCGAGGGCCTTGGTCAGGGCGGCCGCGGTCGAGACCTTCACCGCCGTGGACGACGAGCACGTCGTGGACGGCGGCGGCGTGGCCGCGTGCGCCACGCCGGCGGGGAGGAGCACCGCCGCGACGGCCGCGACGACACCTGCGGCGAAGGTCCTGATCGTTCGGTTCACGGGTGCTCCTGCATTCGGCGTAACGGCGCTGGCGACAGTGCTGTCGAACGGGACCTTCCGGACGTTATGGCCGAGGGATCCGCTTCATCAGAAACAGGTACGGTCGAGCCCGTGGAGCTGCTCGACGGGCCGGTGTGGCGTGCTCGCGCCGATGCCCACCGGGCGCGCGTCGAGCGTTGGACGCTCCCCCACCGCGAGCGCAGGCGCCGCCACGAGGCGCACCCGGTGATGGATTTCCTCTTCACCTACTACTCGCTGCGCCCGGTACGGCTGGAGGAGTGGCACCCCGGCCCCGGGGTGGCGCTCCGCGACGCGGAAGAGTTCCTCGACCGGCCGGGCTACGTCCGCGACGGAGACGGTCTGCGCCTCGACCCGGCGCAGCTCCCCGAGCGGCTGGGGTCCACGGCGGAGTTCGTGCGGGCCCTGCTCGTCGCCACCGCGTCCCGGCCGCCGCGGCTGGGCTGCTTCGGCCTGCACGAGTGGGCCATGGTCTACCGCACCGACGCACCCCGCCACGGCGCCGTCCCGCTGCGGCTGGGTGCCGCGGGCACCGACGCGGTCGTCGAGCAGCTCCCGATCCACTGCACGCACCACGACGCGTTCCGGTTCTTCACCGTCGCCGCGCGCCCCCTCAACGCGCTGACGCCCGAGCGCGCCGACCAGGCGGAGCACGAGCAGCCCGGCTGCCTGCACGCCACCATGGACCTCTACAAGTGGGCGTACAAGCTCGCTCCCGTCACGCCGTCGGAGCTGCTGGCCGACTGTTTCGCCCTCGCCGTCGACGTGCGCGAGCTCGACATGCGGGCGAGCCCGTACGACCTGGCCGATCTCGGCTACCCGCCGGTCCGCATCGAGACCCCCGCCGGCCGCGCCGAGTACGCCCGCGCCCAGGCGGGCTTCGCCGAGCGTGCCGCTCCCCTGCGGTCCCGGCTCGTCGCGGTGTGCGACGAGCTCGCCGTCACGATCTGATCCCGCCGCTCCCCTCGTCGTGGTCGAGGCGTTGCCGGTCGGTCATCGTTTGATCGACGATTCGATGGCGTCAATGATTGCTTGACACCGAAAGATACGGGCGACGAGGTATCACGGCGCGGATCCGCGCCTCATGGAGATGGCGGGTGGGCGCTGGAGGGGGCCCACCCGCCAGGGTGTTCGGCCCGCCGTCAGCGGCTCAGGAGTACGCCTCCACGGGCGGACAGCTGCAGACGAGGTTGCGGTCGCCGTGGGCGCCGTCGATGCGCCGGACCGGCGGCCAGACCTTGTGGTCGTGCACACCCGGCGTCACGCCGGTCGGATAGGCGGCGAGCTCGCGGCTGTAGGGGTGGTTCCACTTGTCGGCGATGCACGCCGCGGTGTGCGGGGCGCCGCGCAGTGGGTTGTCCTCCACCGGCCACTCCCCCGCCGCCACCCGGTCGATCTCCCCGCGGATGCCGATCATGGCGTCGACGAAGCGGTCGATCTCGGCGAGGTCCTCGCTCTCGGTGGGCTCCACCATGAGCGTGCCCGCCACCGGGAAGGACATCGTCGGGGCGTGCAGGCCGTAGTCGGCGAGCCGCTTGGCCACGTCGTCGACGGTGACGCCGGAGGCCTTCGTGATGCCGCGCAGGTCGAGGATGCACTCGTGGGCCACGTGCCCACCGGCGCCCGCGTAGAGCACCGGGTAGTGCTCGCCGAGGCGCTTGGCGACGTAGTTGGCCGCGGCGATGGCGGTCAGGGTGGCGCGCCGCAGGCCCTCGGCCCCCATCAGCCGCACGTACGCCCACGAGATCGGCAGCACACCCGGGCTGCCGTGCGGAGCGGCCGACACCGCGCCGACGGTCCCGCGGCCGGGAAGGAACGGCGCCAGGTGCTCGGCCACGGCCACCGGTCCGACGCCGGGCCCACCGCCGCCGTGCGGGATGCAGAACGTCTTGTGCAGGTTCAGGTGACTGACGTCGCCGCCGAACGCCCCCGGCCGCGCCACGCCCACCAGCGCGTTGAGGTTCGCGCCGTCGACGTAGACCTGGCCGCCGGCCTCGTGGACGGCCTCGCACACGTCGCGCACGGTGGCCTCGTACACGCCGTGCGTGGACGGGTAGGTGATCATCAGCGCGGCGAGGGAGTCGCGGTGGTCGGCGATCTTGGCGCGCAGGTCGTCGAGGTCGACGTCGCCGGTCGGGCTCGTGGCGACGACGACCACCCGCATGCCCGCCATCACGGCCGACGCGGCGTTGGTGCCGTGGGCGCTGGCCGGGATGAGGCAGACGTCGCGGTGGTCGTCGCCGCGGCTGCGGTGGTAGGCGGCGATGGCCAGCAGCCCGGCGAACTCACCCTGGCTGCCCGCGTTGGGCTGCAGCGACACCGCCGCGTACCCGGTGAGCTCGGCGAGCCAGCGCTCCAGGTCGGCGATCAGCTCCAGCGTGCCCGCGGCGTCGCTCTCGGGGGCGAAGGGGTGCAGGTCGGCGAACGCCGGCCACGTGATGGGCTCCATCTCGGTGGCCGCGTTGAGCTTCATCGTGCACGAGCCGAGCGGGATCATCGTGCGGTCGAGCGCGAGGTCGGCGTCGGCGAGGCGGCGCAGCCAGCGCATGAGCGAGGTCTCCGAGCGGTGCTCGTGGAAGACAGGGTGCGACAGGTAGTCGCTGGTGCGGGTGAGCTCCGCCGGCAACGCGTCGTCGGTGGTGGCGTCCAGCGCCGTGGCGTCGGCCTCGATCCCGAACGCGGCCCAGACCGCCTCCACGTGCGCGACGGTGGTCAGCTCCGAGCACGCGATGCCGACCGTGTCGGCGTCCATCCGGCGCAGCGCGATCCCGGACGCGTGGGCGGCATCGGCGACCGCATCGGCACGGCCCGGCACGCGGGCCTGCACGGTGTCGAAGAACGCCCCGTGCACGACGTCCGCTCCCCCGGCCCGCAGCCCGGCGGCGAGCACCGCGGCCATCCGGTGGGCGCGCCGGGCGATGCGGCGCAGGCCGTCGGGGCCGTGGTAGACGGCGTAGCAGGCGGCGACGACGGCGAGCAGCACCTGCGCGGTGCAGATGTTGCTGGTGGCCTTCTCCCGGCGGATGTGCTGCTCGCGGGTCTGCAGGGCCAGCCGTAGCGCGGGGTGGCCGTCCGCGTCGAGGGAGAGGCCCACGAGACGCCCGGGGAGCTGACGGGAGAGCTTCTGGCCCACCGAGAGGTAGCCGGCGTGCGGCCCGCCGTAGCCCAGCGGCACGCCGAAGCGCTGCGTGGTGCCGACCGCGGCGTCGGCGCCGAGCTCGCCGGGCGGGGTGAGCAGGGTCAGCGCGAGCAGGTCGGCCGCGACTGCGACGAGCGCGCCCCGCTCGTGAGCCGCGTCGATCAGGGGCGCGAGGTCCCGCACCGCCCCGGACGCACCGGGGTAGGAGAGCAGGACCCCGTAGAACTCGCCCTCGGGCAGACCGGCCGACAGGTCGGCCACCACCAGCTCGATGCCCAGCGGCGCAGCGCGGGTGTGCAGCACGTCGAGGGTCTGGGGCAGGGTGTCGGCGTCCACCACGAACCGGGGCGAGGCCGCCTTCCCGGCGCGGCGCAGCAGCGTCATGGCCTCGGCGGCCGCGGTGGCCTCGTCGAGCAGCGACGCCCCCGCGACGGGCAGCCCGGTGAGGTCCGAGACGGTCGTCTGGAACGTCAGCAGCGCCTCGAGCCGGCCCTGGCTGATCTCGGGCTGATAGGGCGTGTACGCGGTGTACCAGGCCGGGTTCTCCAGCACGTTGCGCCGGATCACCGTGGGCGTGACCGTGCCGGAGTAACCAAGCCCGATCATCGGGACGGTCACGGTGTTGCGCTCGGCCAGGCGGCGCAGGTCCGCGAGCACCTCGGTCTCCGTGGCCGCGGCCGGGAGGCTCGACGGGGCAGGCTCGCGGTCCTGGATGCTGTCCGGCACCGCCGCGGCGGCCAGCTCGTCGAGGGAGCCCGCGCCGATGGCGGCGAGCATCGTGTCCAGCTCGGCCGGGCGGGGGCCGATGTGGCGGTCGGCGAACGGGGTGCCCCGCTCCAGATCCTGGAGGGAAGGTCGCTCAGACAAAAGGGGCTCCTCGAGACTCGGGCGGCGCGGGGCACTGCCCTCCCCCTCTGTCTCCGCCCGGTACCCGGGCGCCTGAGAGATTCACCCGGATCGAACCGGGCTTTCCCCGTCGGCGGACGCCCAGCATTGCGGGCGTCGCTTTCCAGAGGCGTCTCGCCAACGCGGTCCTGGCTGCCTGAGAGGTTCCGGGGAGGATTTGCTCCTTCGGCGCCCGGCTCTGTCCCTTCATTCGGGAGTCCGGGTCTCTCCCGCGCTGGTTCGGCGACTGCGCCGCCCACTCTAGCCGGTGGTCAGGGCGATGCGCCCGTGCGTCCGGCCCCGGTCGCGTCGCACGCGCGTTCCTCCCGGCGCGCGCGCAGCTCCGTGCACGCCCGGCACAGAGGGCGCGCGCCGACCGATGACTCGCGCTCGGCGCGCGGGTCTCCCCTGTGTCCGTTCCGCTTCGGCTCACCCAGGAGTTCCCATGACCACCACGACCCGCCCCGCCGTCCCGATCAGCCGCGCCGCCGCCGTCACGGGCATCGTGCTGACCGTCGGCCTCACGCTGTTCCTCGCCTTCGACTGCATCACCAAGCTCCTGCAGGTGCAGGCCGTCGTCGACGCGACGGTGCAGATGGGCTTCCCCGCATCAGCCGTGCCCGTCGTCGGGGCGACGCTGCTCGGCTGCCTCGCCCTCTACCTGGTGCCGCGGACCTCGCTGCTCGGTGCGGTGCTGCTCACCGGCTACCTCGGCGGCGCCGTGTGCTCGCAGCTGCGCGTCGAGGCCCCGCTGTTCTCGACGCTGCTCTTCCCCGTCTACACCGGGATCGTCGCCTGGGTGGCGCTCTACCTCCGCCACGCCGGCCTGCGGGCGATCGTCCGCGACCTCGTCACACGCAGCTGACCGAGCACGAACTCTATATTATGTTGACGCCCGTGGAGCTGAGCACCGAGGAACAGGCCGTCGTCGACGTCGTGCGCGAGTTCGTGGACCGTGAGGTCCGCCCCGTGGTCCGCGAACTCGAACACGCGAACGAATATCCCGAGAAGCTGATCGAGCAGATGAAGGAGCTCGGGATCTTCGGGCTCGCCATCCCGGAGCCCTACGGCGAGGCGCCGGTCTCGATGCCCTGCTACGCGCTGGTCACCGCCGAGCTCGCACGGGGCTGGATGAGCCTCGCCGGCGCGATGGGCGGCCACACCGTGGTCTCCAAGCTCCTGCTGGCCTTCGGCACCGAGGAGCAGAAGCAGCACTACCTGCCGAGGATGGCCACCGGCGAGGTCCGGGCCACCATGGCGCTCACCGAGCCCGGCGGCGGGTCGGACCTGCAGGCCATGACCACCCGCGCCACCCGCGACGGCGACACCTACGTTGTCGACGGCGCCAAGACCTGGATCACCAACTCGCGGCGCTCCCAGCTCATCGCGCTGATGTGCAAGACCGACCCCACCGCCACTCCCCCGCACAAGGGCGTCTCGATCCTGCTGGTCGAGCACGGCCCCGGGCTCACGGTCTCCAAGGACCTGCCCAAGCTCGGTTACAAGGGCGTCGAGTCCTGCGAGCTGCTCTTCGACGGCTACCGCGCCCCCGCCTCGTCCGTGCTCGGCGGCGTCGTGGGCAAGGGCTTCGCCCAGATGATGAAGGGGCTGGAGACCGGCCGCATCCAGGTCGCGGCCCGCGCCCTCGGCGTGGCGCGCGCCGCCTTCGACGACGCCCTCCGCTACGCCCAGGACCGCGAGAGCTTCGGCCAACCCATCTGGAAGCACCAGTCCATCGGCAACTACCTCGCGAACATGGCCACCAAGATCACCGCAGGCCGCCAGCTCATCCTCTACGCCGCCGACAAGTACGACGCCGGCCAGCGCGCCGACATGGAGGCCGGCATGGCCAAGCTCTTCAACTCCGAGATGGCCATGGAGGTCGCGCTGGACGCCGTCCGCATCCACGGCGGATACGGCTACTCCACCGAGTTCGACGTCGAACGCTACTTCCGCGACGCCCCGCTCATGATCGTCGGCGAGGGCACCAACGAGATCCAGCGCAACGTCATCGCCTCGCAGCTGGTCAAGCGGGGCGGACTCGGCTGAGGTGGACTTCCCGAAGCAGCAGCTCAGCGAGCGGGTGGCCAGCCACATCCGCGAGGCGATCATGGTCGGCGAGCTGCGCGCCTCGGAGTTCATCCGGGTCGAGCACCTCGCCACCCGGCTCGGTGTCAGCGCCACCCCGGTGCGCGAGGCCCTCATGATCCTGCAGAGCGAGGGCACGGTGCGCTGGGAGCCGCGCCGTGGGTTCCGCGTGGTGCCGGTCGAGCGCGGCGACGTGCACGACCTGTTCGCCGTCCAGGCCCACATCGCAGGCGAGCTCGCGGCCCGCAGCGCGACGTTGCTGCCCCGCACCGAGATCGACCGGCTGCGCGCCGTCCAGCGCGACCTCGAGGCGGCGGCCCGCGCCGGCGACGCCACGCGGGTGGACCAGCTCAACCACGAGATCCACCGCACGATCAACAAGGCCCCCGGCGCCCACCGCCTCACGTCGATGCTGGTCATGACCGTGCACTACGTGCCGCTCGACCACTTCGGCCGTGTCGAGGGCTGGGCCGAGGCGTCGGCGCACGACCACGACGCGATCTTCGACGCCCTGGCCCGTCGTGATCCCGGCGCCGCCCGTGCGGCGATGGAGGAGCACGTGCACCACGTCGGCCGACTGCTCGTGGACCATCTGGCCGAGCGTGGCGCCTTCGACGACGGCGGGGCGGCCGGGCGCGGTGACGACCTCGTGACCCACGCGCCGTAGCTCCACGGACGCCGGAGCGGCGGGGAGCGGCACGCTCTCCCATGACCACGAAGCCCCGCCGCCCGCGACCACCGCCGCCTACCACCCGCAGGCGATGATCTCGTTCGGCGTCTCACTGCCCGCCGTCGGCCTCGCGCTGTGGAACCAGGCCCGTCTCGACAGGCTGCCGGCCGAGTACGGCCCCTTCGAGTCGAGAGCTGAGAGAGCTAGCTGATGGCCTTGCGGGAGCGGCGGCGCGACAGCTCGTCCTCGGGCGACTCGTCGACGGTGCCGCCGTCGGCGCGCTCCACCGGGAAGTCCTTGATGGAGCCGCTGATCTCGCGCATGGCCCCGGACACCGCGATGCCGAACACGCCCTGGCCACCACGGAGCAGGTCGACGACCTCCTCAGGCGAGGAGCACTCGTAGACCGTGGTGCCGTCGCTGAAGAGGGTGATGCCGGCGAGGTCGCGGATGCCGCGGCGCCGCAGGTGCTCGACGGCGACACGGATGTTCTGCAGGGACACCCCGGCGTCGAGCAGCCGCTTGACGACCTTGAGGACGAGCACGTCCTTGAAGGAGTAGAGGCGCTGCGACCCCGAGCCCGCGGCCCCACGGATCGACGGGACGACGAGACCGGTGCGGGCCCAGTAGTCGAGCTGCCGGTAGGTGATGCCCACGACCTGCGTGGCGGTGGGCCCCCGGAACCCGACGAGTTGGTCGGGCGTCCCGTCGAACCCCGCTCCGAGGAGGGGATCAGGGAAGAGCTCGCCCTGTTCAGGCGTGCTGGTCGGCGGGTCGTCCACCGAGCTCCTTCCCGCCGGGGTGCACCCGGTGCGGAGGAACCGTCCGGTGGATCACCACTGTGTTGCACTGACCGTAAGCGGGCACACGCGACCGGTCAACGCGGCGCGCCGGACCGGTCACCCAGTCCTGGGCGTGTCGCCCGGCGGAATACCCGGACCGGGGCCGGACCTCAGGGCTGGGCGCCCCGGAAGTCCTCGGGAGAGATCGAGTCCAGGAACTCCCGGAACTTCTCGACCTCGTCCTCCTGCTCGTCCGGGATGATCAGCCCGGCCTCGGCGAGGACGCTCTCCTCGGCGTGGATCGGCACCCCGACCCGCAGGGCCAGCGCCACCGAGTCGCTCGGCCGCGCCGACACCTTGACCCCGCCGTCGAAGACGAGCTCGGCGTAGAACGTGCCCTCCTGGAGGTCGGTGATACGCACCTGCTCCAGTCGGCGGCCCAGCCCGGCGATCACGTCCTTGAGGAGGTCGTGGGTCAACGGGCGGGCGGGTTTGACCCCCTGCTGCTCCAGGGCGATCGCGGTGGCCTCCACCGAGCCGATCCAGATCGGGAGATAGCGATCACCACTGGTCTCCCGCAACAGGAGGATCGGCTGGTTCGCGGGCAGTTCGACCCGGACGCCCACGACGCGCATCTCGCTCATGCGCTCTCCTCCTCCTGACGGTCCTGCTGTGCTTCGACGCTACACGTGACGCCCGGCCCGCGCCCGCCTCCGGACGGGCGGCGGACGGTCGCCGAGGGTCGCGAACGCACCCCGGCCGGCGTCGTGCGACGTCAGCCGCGGGCGCCGGTGATGAAGACCAGCCGGAACTTCCCGATCTGGACCTCGTCACCGTTGACGAGGACGGCGGTGTCGACCGGCTCGCGGTTGACGTAGGTGCCGTTGAGGCTGCCGACGTCGACGACGACGAACTCGCCGCCGTCGTTGCGGAACTCCGCGTGCCGGCGCGACACCGTGACGTCGTCGAGGAAGATGTCGCTGTCGGGGTGGCGCCCCGCGCTGGTGGACGCACGGTCGAGCAGGAACCGCGATCCCGCGTTCGGCCCGCGCTTGACCACCAGCAGGGCTGCGCCCTCGGGCAGGGCGTCGACGCCGGAGACCGGCTGGTCCTGGGCGGGAGGCTCGGCCTCGGAGAGGAAGTCAGCCCGGAAGACCGACGTGGTCTCGGGGGAACGCTCCGGGGGCACGCCGGGCCCGTCGTTCGTGGTCACCTCGGGGACTCCTCCTGCACTCCTGCAAATGTGCGCTGGACGATGTGCCGGGGCGGCCTGATGGGCCGTCCGGCGTGGTTGGTGCGGTCAACCTACCGCGTGGGGCAGGACCCGCACGGGCCGGTCAGCTGCCGACGAGCTCGCCGTACGCCGCGGCGTCGAGCAGGTCGGCGGGGACGCCCGTGGCGCCGTCCGCGAGCTGCACGTCGATCATCCAACCGGCCTCGTACGGGCCGCTGTTGATCAGCTCGGGATTGTCGGCCAGAGCCTCGTTGACCGCGACGACGGTGCCGCCGACGGGGGCGTAGAGGTCCGACACGGACTTGGTGGACTCGACCTCGCCGACCGCGGCGCCCGCGGCCACCGTGGTCCCGACGTCGGGGAGCTGGACGAAGACGACATCGCCGAGCTGGGACTGGGCGTGGTCGGTGATGCCGATCCGCACCACCCCGTCCCCCATCTCGCGCACCCACTCGTGGGCTTCGGTGTACCGCAGGTCCTCGGGGATCACGCCGGGGAGCCTAGCCATCCGACGGGGTGGGCCGGGGCACCGCCCCATCGGCAGGCGGCCGGTCCACCGGACGCCGCAGCGCCAGCACGAACTCCGCCAGGTAGAGCGCGCCCGAGTAGAGGTAGAGGGCCGTGCCCCAGATCGCGAACGCATAGCCCAGCGGGCGGCAGATGTCGGAGAACCAGCCCTCCCCGAGGCCGGCCAGCAGCAGCGGGAAGGCGTACAGCAGCAGGAACGTGGCGGCCTTGCCCAGGTAGGTGACGACGAAGGGCCCGTACCCGCGGCGGCGCAGCACCAGCACGCAGACGCCCAGCACCAGGTCGCGGGCGACCAGCAGGACCACGCCCCACCAGGGCACGACGTCGCGCACGGCCAGCGCCACCAGCGCGGCGAGGATGTAGAGCCGGTCCACCGCGGGGTCGAGCAGGGCCCCCAGACGGCTGTGCTGGTCCAGCAGCCGGGCGAGCTTGCCGTCGAGCCAGTCGGTGATGCCGCCGATGCCCAGCACGACGATCGCCCAGACGTCCTGCACGGCGAACCCGTCGGGCCGCGAGCCGATCAGCAGCCAGACGAACAACGGCACCCCGAGCAGGCGCAGCACGCTCAGCGCGTTGGGGATCGTCAGGACGCGGCTGTGGTCCGAGAGCGTCGGTGCGGCGGGCACGGGAGCAGACAGTACTGCCGGCCCGTCCACCCGGCGGGTGCGTGGCGCCCGGCCGGGAGGCACGATGTCGCCCATGGACGCAGACACGCTCAAGGGCATCCAGGGCCCACTGAAGGCGCAGTACAAGGACGACCCCGCCTCCGCGGTGGTCACGCTCAAGGCCGACGGCGAGCTCGACGGCACCGGTATCGCCTGCCGGGTCACGACCGCCACCGCGCTGGTCGAGGCCGGCCTGCACCCCGCCACCGGGGGCGACGGCATGCAGCTCTGCTCGGGCGACATGCTGCTCGAGGCCCTCGTGGCCTGCGCCGGCGTCACGATGCGGGCGGTCGCCACATCGCTGGGCATCGACGTCGCCGGCACCCTGCACGCCGAGGGCGACCTCGATTTCCGCGGCACGCTCGGCGTCGACAAGGAGGCCCCGGTGGGCTTCCGCGACATCCGCCTGACCTTCGACCTGGACACCACGGCCGACGCCGACCAGGTCGCCACGCTGATGAAGCTGACCGAGCGCTACTGCGTGGTGCTGCAGACGCTGGTCAACTCCCCCAGCACGGCCGTGAACGTCCGGACGCCGGAGAGCACGAGCGCGTGAACGGAGCGCACGCACTCCTGCACTCCCTCGTCGCGAGCGGCGTGGACGTCTGCTTCGCCAACCCCGGCACGTCGGAGATGCACTTCGTCGCCGCGCTGGACGGGGTGCCGGAGATGCGTGCGGTCCTGACCCTCTTCGAGGGCGTGGCCACCGGCGCGGCCGACGGCTACGCCCGGATGGCCGACCGGCCCGCGGCCACGCTGCTGCACCTGGGGCCGGGCCTGGGCAACGGGCTGGCCAACCTGCACAACGCCCGCCGGGCCGGCACGCCGATCGTCAACGTCGTGGGCGACCACGCCACGTTCCACGCGCGGTACGACGCCCCGCTGCAGTCCGACATCGACGCCGTCGCCGGGTCGGTGTCGGGGTGGGTGCACCACAGCGCCTCCTCCGCGGACGTCGGGGCCGACGCGGCCGCCGCCGTGGCCGCGGCCCGTGCGGGCACCATCGCGACCCTCGTACTGCCCGCCGATGTCAGCTGGTCCGACGGCGGGGCTCCCGCCGCACCGCGGCCTGTCGCGTCCCGGGTCACCGCCGAGCCGGAGGCGGTCAAGGCGGCCGCCGACGCCCTCACCTGCGGGGAGCGGTGCGTCCTGCTGGTCGGGGGCGACGCCACCCGGGCCGACGGGCTCGCCGCCGCCGACCGGATCGCCACCGCCACCGGAGCGCGGCTGCTCACCGAGACCTTCCCGACCCGGCTCGAACGGGGTGCGGGCGTCGCCCCCGCCGGGCGGCTCGGCTACGCCGCCGACATGGCCGTCCACCAGCTGCGGGGCGCGCGGCACCTCGTCCTGGTCGGGGCCCGCTCGCCGGTCAGCTTCTTCGCCTACCCCGGCCAGCCGGGCGATCTCGTGCCCGAGGGCTGCACCGTGCACGAGGTGGTGGTCCGCGAGGGCGCGGCCGCCGACGCACTGGCCGAGCTCGCCGACCTGGTCGCCCCCGGCACCACCCCCACCCTGGCGCGGGCGTCCCGGCCGCAGCTGCCCACGGGCGCCCTGACCGTCGAGACCGCCTCGGCCGTGGTCGGGACGCTGCTGCCCGAGGGGGCGATCGTCGTCGACGAGGCGATCACGTCAGGCCTCGGACTGCCCGGGGCCACCGCGGGCGCCCCGCGCCACGACTGGCTCACCCTCACCGGCGGCGCCATCGGCTACGGCCTGCCCGCCGCCACCGGTGCGTCCGTGGCCTGCCCGGACCGTCCCGTGTGGTGCCTGCAGGCCGACGGCAGCGCGATGTACACGATCTCGGCACTGTGGACGCACGCCCGCGAGAGCCTCGACGTCACCACCGTCGTCTACAACAACAGCGCCTACGCGATCCTGCGGGGCGAGCTGCAGCAGGTCGGGGCGTCGGGCTTCGTCGTGGGCGACGGCGCCCGCGCGAAGGCGCTGCTCGACATCGGCGGCCCGCGGCTGGACTTCGTCGCGCTGGCCACGGGCATGGGCGTGCCCGCCGTACGGGTCGACACCGCCGAGGGTTTCGCCGGCGCGCTGCGGAGGGCGGCGGCCGAGCCCGGCCCCCATCTCGTGGAGGCGATGGTGCCACCGCTGGTGGCGTGACGGGCTCCGACGGGGTGTGAGCGGACCGGCGCCGGCCGTGGTCGAGGCCCGCGTCGGCACGTGCATCTGCATGAACGATCACCGTTCGTCGCCGACGATCAGCATCTCACCGCCTCGTTCACCGCTCGGGCGGGCGAGACCCCCGGGAGGCGGACGTAGAGTAGGACCCGGTTCACGCTGCGTTCATCGCCTGCTCAGGGCGTGTCCGGGCGCCACGAAGGTGGACCCACGATCAGGTTCCGGCGGGGTGGGCCATGACGAGAGCGATCGGGGATCTCTCCCTGGCCGATCACTCGTGCGTCATTCCGGACAGTGACGAGCACCTGTGGGAGGTCACGGCCGCGTGGGTCGCCGACGGACTCGCCGCGGGTGACCGGGTGGTCTACTTCGAGGACGACACCGCCGACCGGATGCTGCGCCGGCTCTTCGAGGACCGCGTCGGCGTCCGCGACGCCCTGGACGGGGGCCAGCTGCTCATCGTGCCCACGGAGATCACGCGCAAGACGCTGACCCAACCGGCCGAGGCGATCACCCAGGTCATCGCCGAGCAGATCGACGAGACGCACGCGCAGGGCTGGCCGGGGCTGCGGCTGGCCGGCGAGTCGCAGTCCGGGCTACGGGCCGGCGGCCTGCAGAAGATCGTCGACTTCGAGCGCTCGGTCGACCGCCTCCTGCACACGAGCCCCACCACCCGCATGCTGTGCCGGTACGACCGGCGGTACTTCGACGACCACGCCGTCGCGGAGATGCGCGACATCCATGAGACCGAGCTGGTGACGCCCGCCGTGTACGACGACACCCTGCTGCGCATCACCCACATCGGGCCCGCCTCGGCGCGCATCGCCGGGGAGGTCGACCACAGCAACAGGCTGCAGGTCCGGCGGCTGCTCGAGTCCACGCTGGACGCCGCACTCCGCTCGCACTCCGCGCCCACCGACATCACGCTGGACCTGTCGTCGCTGCGGTTCCTCGACGTGGCGGGGGCGGTCGGCCTCGTGCACGCCGCCGAGGAGTTCCCCAGCACCCACCGGCTGGTGCTCGCCGGCGTGCAGCCGCGGGTGATGCGCGTGCTCGACCGCTGCGGGGCCCCGTTCGCTGCGCAGCTCGTGGTCATCCCGCTCCCGGCGGTGGAGCAGCCGGGAGCGATCTCGTGAAGGTCGAGAACACCCGCGAGCCGCAGCCCCGGATGACGCACGCCGTGGGCCTCCACAGCTCCCGTGACAACCTGCTCGCTCAGCTCCTCCCGCTGGTCACGGCCGGGCTCGAGCGCGGCGAGCCCGTCGCCGTCGCCGTGCAGCCGTCCACCATGGAGGCCGTGTACGACATGTTCGGGAGCCTGCCGGGGCTCATGCAGCTGGCCCCGCCGGAGGGATCCGACGGGGGCTCCGGCCAGACGCTCGCCGCCCGCCGCGCCCGCCAGCTCCGCGAGCTCACCGCGGCCTCGGGTTCCGCCACCGTCGTCACCGAGCACTGGAACCGCTTCGACGGGCTCGACGGCAGCTTCTGGACCGAGCTCGACGCCGCCATGAACGTCGCGTTGTCCGACCTGCCGGTGCACATCACCTGCTTCTTCCCGGAGATGCCGCTGCACCTGGAGGTCCTCGCAGGCGCGCGGCGGAACCACCCGCTGCTGCTGGTCGACGGCGAGCAGCGCCACAACCCCTGGTACCGGCGCCCGCGCGACGTCCTCGCCGAGGTCCCCGCCCCCTCCCCCGTGCTGCTCGGCCCTCCGGACTCGCGGATGGTGTTCGGCGCCTGGCAGCTCAACGAGGTGCGCGACGCGGTCGAGCACGCGCTGCTCGCCGCCGGCTACGGGCGCGACCGCGCCGAGGACGTCGTACTGGCGGTCAACGAGGTCACCACCAACGCCGTCGAGCACGGTGCCGGCGAGGCGCAGATCAGCGTGTGGGCCGCCTCCGACGGGTTCGTTTTCGAGGTCCAGGACAACGGTGCCCTCCGCGACCCGCTGCCCGGCCTGCGGGCGCCGCACCCCTCGGAGCCACGGGGCCGCGGGATCTGGATAGCGCGGCAACTGTGTGACTCGCTGCACGTCTGGCCTGATCGCGGAGGCACCCACGTCCGCATGCGCGCCGCACCGTGAGTAAGATCGCAGCAGCGCGTCACCCGGACGGCCGCACGTCAGCCCGAACTGTGACGAACATGCCCCTTGGCAATCCCCTTGACGCGGAGAACACTTCTCTGCGGACTCGGCGCCACGAGGCTGCATTCGGGTCAACAACGGGTACAACCACTTTTGGGACGAGAATGTCTGACGATCAGCGACGATCTCGCACGACTCAGGCCATGCACCGGGACGACGTCCGTCGGATCACAGTGCTCGGCTCGTTCACGCTGGCCGACGGCAGCGTGGCCGTACCCCTCGGCGTCGACTCTCGACGCCTCGTGGCCTACCTCGCCGTCCACCCCCGTCCGCAGGAGCGCGCAGCGCTCGCGGCCGACCTCTTCCCCGGTGTCGCCGCCAACGCCGCGGCCCGGCTGCTCCGCGACGCCGTCGACGCCGTCGACGTCCCGGGCCTGCTCACCGGCACCGACGACCCCGATGCGCCCCTGGCTCTCGCCGCCGACGTCGAGGTCGACCTCGCGTTCGCGATGGCCCTGATCCGCGCCCTGCCGACGATCTCGGCCGACGCGGTCACCGACACCACCGCGCTGGGCGCCGACATCCTCCCGGACTGGACGGCCGCGTGGATCGCCGTCGAGCGGGAGCGCTTCCGCCAGCTGCGCCTGCACGCCGTCGAGGAGCGCAGCCTGCGGCTCTCGGCCGTCGGCCGTTACGAGGACGCCGTCGAGATGGCGCAGATCGCCGTCACCACCGCCCCGAGCCGCGAGAGCGCCCGCCGCGCCCTCATCGAGGCGCACCTGGCCCAGGGCGACATCGCCGCGGCCGTCGCCGAGTACGACCAGTACCAGGAGCTGCTGCGCTCCAGCGTCGGCGGGCCCACCCCGTCCGGTCTGGAGGGGCTGTTCCCGCCCGCGCCGGTGTGGCCGGTGCTGCGTGCCCGCCGTGCGATGCCGCGCTCGGCCGTGCAGCTGCCCGGCATCCGCTCGGTCCGTGGCGCCGCGGGCGGCACCCGCCGCCTCGTGGCCGGCGGTTCGGTGCCCGGCACCTCCCGCTAGACCTCACCGTTCGAACGCCCCGGCCAGCGCTGCTGACCGGGGCGTTCAGCGTTGCGCACCGCGCCCCGGGAGCGCCGCGTCCGCAGCACCCACGCCAGCTCCACGGCCGCGAACACGGCCAGCACGACGGCAGCCACCCCGAAGAACCGGTAGCCGCACAGCATCGCCACGGCCGCGAGCCCGAGGAACACGAGCACGGCCAGGCCCGACAGCCACGCCGTCACGCGCGACCGCTCCTCGGCCGGGGCAGGATCGTCGGAAGCAGGCACGACCTCGGGTTACCCCATCGGGTGTCGGACGAATCGGGCGCGGGCGCCGGGGCGTGAGCCGGCGGCGGCCCGGATGGCCACCGGCCATGCGCCCATCCGGCTGACGCCCCCTCCCTCGCCGCCCGCCCGGACCGCGAACGCCACGGCTGCCTCGACCGCCGCCGGATCGCCATGGGGCGGGTCTACGCGCTGTTCCCGCGCCTGGAGGAGCCGGCGAAGCAGCTGGCCGGGACGCTCTCGGCGGCGAGCAGCAGATACCGGCCATCGGCAGCGTGGTCGCGTCCGGCACCCTCGCGGGAGCCGGCCGACGACCCGGCGGTGCGCCGCGTCCACCTCGGGGCGGAGCCCGCCTCTCCCTAGTGGAAGCGGGGGGCTCGCTTCTCGACGAACGCGGCGAGCCCCTCAGCCCCCTCCGGTCCGCCGGCACTGACGGAGATCGACTCGGCCTCCAGCGCCAGGTGCTCGCTGAGGGTGTGGTCGGACGAGCCCGCCAGCAGGCGCTTGATCCGGCCCAGCGCCGCCGTCGGGCCCTGGGCGATGCGCAGCGCGGTGTGCTCGGCCTCCGCGACGACGTCGGCGTCGTCGACGACGGCGGTGACGATGCCCGCGGCCAGCGCGGCGTCGGCGTCGAGCACCTGGTCGGTGAGCAGCATGTGCTTGGCCCGGCCGGCGCCGACGATCCGGGGCAGCGTCCAGCTCATGCCGCCGTCCGGGGAGAAGCCGATGCCGGGGTAGGCGGGGCGCACGTGCGTGGACCGGCCGGCCACGGCGAGGTCGGCGGCGCAGACGATCGACAGGCCCGCGCCCGCCGCCCACCCCGGTACGCCCGCGACGACGGGCACCGGGCAGGCGACGAGCGCGGTGATGAAGCGGTGGAAGCTGTCGGCGAGCTGCTTGACGTACGCGCCGCGGTCCTCGGCGCCGGCGAAGGCGCGCACGTCGCCGCCGGTGCAGAAGCTGGCGCCCTCGCTGACCAGCAGCACGGCGCCGACCTCGGACGGGTCGAGCGACTCCAGCACCGCGACGATCTCCGGAAGGGCGTCGCCGTCGAGCGTGCCGTGCCGTCCGCGCGCCACCCGGACCCGGAGCACGCGCCCGTCCCGCACGACCGCAGGGACCTCGGTTCCGACCGCCTCGCTGGTGCTCACGTCCGCTCCCCTTCCGCCCGGGGCGGCGTCGCCCCGGTGCCCGCTCAGCCTAGGGACTGATCCGGAAACGGTCAGCAGTGACCGCCCCCGGTTCGGTCACAGTTCGCGGAGCTGTCACAGCTCGCGGAGCCTGGGCAGCACGTCCTCGGAGAACTGGGTGAGGAACCGCTCCTGGTCGTGGCCGGGGCCGTGGAAGACCAGGTGGTTGAGGCCGGCGTCGACGTAGGGCTTGATCCCATCGAGGGCCTCGTCGGGGTTGGACGCCACGATCCAGCGCTTCGCGACCTGCTCGATGGGCAGCTCGTCGGCGAGGCGCTCCATCTCCGTGGCGGAGTCCACGCTGTTCTTCTGGTCGGCCGTGAGCGACAGCGGAGCCCAGAACCGGCAGTTCTCCAGCGCGACGTCCTTGTCCCGGTCGTAGGACAACTTGATCTCGATCATGTGGTCGATGTCGGCCGGATCGCGCCCGGCCTTCGCCGCACCCTCGGCCACCGACGGGATCAGCTTCTCCGTGTAGAGGTCCATCCCCTTGCCGGAGGTGCAGATGAACCCGTCGGCCGCGCGACCGGCGTACCGGGCCACCATCGGCCCACCCGCGGCGACGTAGATCGGGACCGGCTGCTCGGGCTTGTCGTAGATGATCGCGTTGACCGTCCGGTAGTACTCCCCGTCGAAGGAGACCTCCTCGTCGGACGTCCACAGCTGCCGGATCAGGTCCACGGCCTCGCGCAGGCGGGCGAAGCGCTCCTTGAAGTCCGGCCACTCACGGCCCGACACGGCGATCTCGTTGAGCGCCTCCCCCGTACCGACGCCCAGCATCACCCGGCCGGGGTACAGCAGGCCCAGCGTGGCGAACATCTGCGCCAGCACGGCGGGGTTGTAGCGGAACGTCGGGGTCAGCACCGAGGTGCCCAGCTGGATGCGCGAGGTGCGCTCCCCCACCGCCGGCAGCCACGCCAGCGCGGCCGGCGCGTGTCCGCCCTCGTGACGCCACGGCAGGAAGTGGTCCGACACCACAGCGCTGTCCAGGCCCACCTCCTCGGCCCGCACCGCGTACTCCACCAGGTCACGGGGCCCGAACTGCTCCGCCGACGCCTTGTAGCCGATCCGCAACGCCACGACTGCGCTCCCTACTCACGTACCGCCGCCCGATCGACGTGCGGCGCTTGTGTCCCAACCTAGGCGACGCCCGCACCGCACGACGGACCAGGAACTCGGATGCGCCCAGCATCACGGGGGCATAGCGTCGACCGAGCCATGAGCGAATCCTCCTTCGCCGGCGCCCCGCGACCCACCCTCTCCGCCCTGCGCCGGCTGCTGCCCTATGTCCGCCCCCACCGCCTGCCGCTGGTCGGGAGCGGTGTCGCCGCGCTCGTCGGCACCCTGGCCGGTCTCGCCGTCCCGCTCTGGACGCGTGCCATCGTCGACGGTTCCATCGCCCGGGGCGACCTCGGGCTGCTGCCCTGGCTGGTGCTGGGCGTGCTCGCGCTCGGCCTCGTCGAGGCGGGGCTGGTCTTCCTGCGGCGGATGCTGGTCGCACGGCCGAGCAACCAGATCGAGGCCTCGATGCGGGCAGACCTGTTCGCCCACCTGCAGCGGCTGCCCGTGGCGTTCCACGACCGCTGGGCGTCGGGCCAGCTGCTGTCGCGGGCCACCTCCGACCTGACGACGATCCGCTGGTTCGTCGCGTTCTCCGGCATCTTCCTGGTGGTCAACGCACTGACCCTGGTGGTCGGCATCGGCGTGCTCGTCTGGCTCTCGCCGCCCCTGGGCCTCGTCGTGGCGATCACGGCCGTCCCGCTCACCGCTCTCACGCTGATGCTGGAGCGCCGCTTCTCCCGGGCCGCGCGCCGAGCCCAGGACCAGGCGGGCGACCTGGCCAGCGTCGTCGAGGAGTCGGCGCTGGGCATCCGCGTGCTCAAGTCGCTGGGCCGCGGACGCGAGCTGACGGCCCGGTACCTGGCCGAGGCACGGCACCTGCGCGGCACCGAGCTGTTCAAGGTGCGGCTGCTCGCGGCCCTCTGGGCGGTGCTGATCATGCTGCCCGAGCTCGCGATCGCCGCGATCCTCGGCGTCGGCGCGCGGGGCGTCGCCACCGGGACCATCACGCTGGGCACGCTCGTCGCCGCGGTCTCCGTGCTCACCTACCTGTACTGGCCGATCGCGTCGATCGGGTACCTGCTCGCCGAGGCGAGCAACGCCGCGGCCGCCACCACGCGGTACTGGGAGGTCCGCGACATCGCACCGGCCATCACCGACCCCGCCGCGCCCGAGCCGCTGGCGGCACCGGTGCTCGGCGAGCTCGTGCTGCGCGACGTGCACTTCACCTACCCCGGTGCCGACCGCGAGATCCTGCGCGGGGTGGACCTGACCGTCCGGCCCGGCGAGACGATGGCGCTGGTCGGGGCCACCGGATCGGGCAAGACCACGCTCACGGCGCTGCTGTCGCGCCTCTACGACGTCACCGGTGGCGCGGTGCTGCTCGACGGCGTCGACGTCCGGCACGTGCGGCTGGCCGAGCTGCGCCGCGCCGTCGTCACGGCGTTCGAGGACCCGGTGCTGATCTCGGCGAGCGTGCGGGAGAACGTGGCGCTGGGTGTCCCGGACGCCCCCGACGACGCGATCTGGGACGCGCTGCGCGTCGCGAGCGCCGACGGCTTCGTCGCGGCCCTGCCGTGGGGGCTGGACACGCGCATCGGCGAGCAGGGCATGTCGCTCTCGGGCGGGCAGCGCCAGCGGCTCGCGCTGGCCCGCGCCGTGCTCGGGTACCCGCCCGTGCTGGTGCTCGACGACCCGCTCTCGGCGCTCGACGTGCACACCGAGGCGGAGGTGGAGGGCGCCCTGCGGCGCGTGCTGGGCGGCCGGGACCGAGCTGGCGAGGTCGCGCATCGACACGTCACGGCACGCCGTGACGGCGCCGCCGAGCGCAGGCGAGGCGGCGGTGTCACGGCGCTGGTGGTGGCCCACCGGCCGTCAACGGTGCAGCTCGCCGACCGCGTCGCGATGCTGCAGGACGGGCGGATCACGGCCGTGGGTGACCACAGCGAGCTGCTCGCCACCGACCCGGCGTACCGGGCCCTGGTCTCGAGCCTGGACGACCATCGAGAGGGGGCGATCGCTTGAGCACCGACACCGGCACCGACTGGCGTGGGATCGGCGGCGACGACGACGAGGCCGACGTCGTCTCGACCAGCACCGGCCTGCGGTTGCAGCGTCGCGCCCGCGCGCTCGTCGCCGATCTGGTGCGCCCGCACCGGCCGGCCGTCGTGCTCGCGATCGTGCTGCTGGTGGCCGAGAACGCGCTGATGCTGGCCGGGCCGCTGCTGGTGGCGACGACCATCGACACGGGCGTGCCCGCGGCGCTACGCGGCGAGCTCGGTCCGCTGGCCTGGGCGATCGGCGGCTACGCGGCGACCGGCCTGGGCGCGGCGGCCCTGCGCGCGGCGTTCCTGGCGCTGTCGGGCCGCATCGGGCAGGACCTCCTGCTCGAGGTGCGCCGGCGCGTCTTCGCGCACGGGCAGCGGCTGTCGCTCGACTTCCACGAGTCCTACACCTCGGGCCGGCTCATCTCCCGGCTCACGAGCGACCTCGACTCGCTCAACGACCTGCTGGAGAAGGGCCTCGACGGGCTGCTGGGTGCGATGCTGTCGCTCGTCGGCATCACGGTGCTCCTGATCTGGCTCGACCCGCTGCTCGCGGGGATCGTGCTGGTCGGGTTCGTACCGCTGGTGGCCCTGACGCGCTGGTTCCAGCGGCGGTCGAGGGCGAGCTACCGGCGCACCCGGACCACGGTGGCGCGGCTGATCGTGCACCTCGTCGAGTCGATGAACGGCATCCGCGCCGTGCAGGCGTTCCGCCGGGAGCGGCGCAGCGAGCAGATCATGCACGGCCTGTCGAGCGCCTACCGCGACGCCAACGCCGACGCGTTCCGCACCGTCGCCTGGTACGTGGGCTGGCTGCGGCTGGTCGGCAACGTGACGCTGGCGCTGGTGCTGCTGGTCGGCGGCCTGCGGGTGGTCGGCGGGTCGCTGGAGCTGGGCGCGCTGACGGCGTTCCTGCTCTACCTGCGCCGCTTCTACGACCCGCTCGACGACCTGGCGCAGTTCTTCAACGCCTACCAGTCGGCGGCCGCGGCGCTGGAGAAGATCGCATCGGTGCTCGACACCCCCGCCGGGGTCCCCGAGCCCCTGCGGCCGACGGCGCTGCCCGTCCCGGTGAAGGGGGCGCTCGACTTCGACCGGGTCCGCTTCGCGTACAGCCGGTCCGCCGAGCGGGAGATCCTGCCCGAGTTCTCGCTGCGCGTGCCGGCCGGCCAGACGGTGGCGCTGGTCGGGGCGACGGGCGCGGGCAAGTCCACGCTGGCCAAGCTCGCGGCGCGGTTCTACGACCCCACCGCCGGTGCGGTGCGGCTCGACGGCGTGGACCTGCGTGACGTGAGCGACGACGACCTGCGCGCGGCGCTGGTGATGATCACCCAGGAGGCGTTCCTGTTCTCCGGGTCCGTCGCCGACAACGTCGCGATGGGCCGGCCGTCCGCATCACGCGCCGAGATCGTCGCGGCTGTGGAGGCGGTGGGGGCGCGGGAGTTCGTCGAGGCGCTCCCCGACCGGTTCGACACCGACGTGCGCAAGCGCGGCGGGCGCCTGTCGGCCGGTCAGCGGCAGCTCGTGTCGCTGGCCCGGGTGGTGCTCGCCGACCCCGCGGTGGTGCTGCTCGACGAGGCCACCTCGTCGCTGGACGTGCCGTCGGAGCGGGCGGTGCAGGCGGCGTTGGAGACGGTGCTCGCCGGGCGCACCGCGCTGATCATCGCCCACCGGCTGTCGACGGTGCTCATCGCCGACCGCGTGCTGGTGATGGCCGACGGTGTCGTCGTCCAGGACGGCAGCCCGGAGGAACTGCTGGGAAGGGGCGGCGAGTTCGCCGACCTGCATGCGGCATGGCGCGCGTCGCTGGCCTGACCCGCCGCGCCCTCGATACCAGGGCAGGCTGACGGTAGGGCGGACACCGGGCCCGTCACGGTGGTGGCGCCGCCGTGCCGTGCCCGCACTCCCCGGGTCGACACCCGCGACCGCGACCCGACACGTTCCGGCGCCCGAATCGACACGGCCGGGCGCTCGTGACCGCCGGCGCCGTCAGGCGGCGCCGCCGGCCAGGGCCGCTCCGAGGGCGGTGCGGCGGTGCAGCACGTCCCGCCCCGATCGCCGCGCGGCCACCAGCCCGTTCTCGCGGAGCACCCTGAGGTGCACCGACGTGGTCGGCAGCCCGATCCCGGCTCGCCGGGCCAGCACGCTCGTCGACGCCTCCTCCCCCAGCGCGCGCAGCAGGGCGGCCCGGGAACCGCCGAGGAGCTCGCCCAGCGCGCCGGGGTCACGGGCGGGGGCGGGCGGCCATAGCGTGCCCACCCCGCGGGCCGGGTAGACGACCGTGGGCTGCATCGGCGGGTCGGTGATCGCGATGACGTGCGGCCACGCGAACACGCTCGGCAGGAGCACCAGCCCGCGGCCGCGGACGTCCTCGGTGAAGCCGTGCGACCCGCCGCGGAACGCCAGCACGCCGTCGGCCCACGACAGCTCGGTGTGCAGGTCGTTCAGCACCGACGCGAGGCCGCCGGTGGCCAGCGCCGCCGCCCGGTGGGCGATGTCCGCGGCGAGCAGGTCGTCGATCGCCGCCCAGAACGGCCGGATCAACACCTCCCAGCAGACGCGCTGCGCGGCCACGATGCGGCCCAGGCTGCGGGCCGGGTCGGCGAGCAGGTCCGCGAGACCGTCGCGCACGTCCTGAGCCGCCCGCGCGTGGGTCCGGCCGATCTCCAGCTCCCGGACCACCTGGTCGACCGGCGTCGCCGCGACCGCCGCGAGCTCGTCGTCGAAGGAGGTGGTGGGGCCGACCGGGGTCGGGACGAGGAAGTCGGGCGTGAACCCGGGCCGCGGTACGAGCGGTGCCAGCACCTCCGACGCAGCCGCGAGCACACGTCGGTCGAGTGCCCGCAGCCATGAGAGGTGGTAGGCCTGGCGCCACGGCTCCCGCGTGACGCGCAGCGCCTCCATCGTCTCCCACAACGGTGATCGCGCGAACCGGAGGCCGAGCACGTCGGCGGTGTCGAGCTGCAGGTCGAGGGGCACGTTTCGATCCTGCCCGAAGCGTGCGGGATCCGTCCCGCGATCGGGGAGGCTCGACGCGTGTCCACCTACCGCACCGTCCTGCGCGGAGCCGAGTTCCGGGCCGTGCTGGGCGCGCATGTGTTCGCGATGCTCGCCATGATCATCGGCGACGTCTCGCTGACCGTGCTCGTCTACCAGCGGACCTCCTCCCCGTTGCTCGCCTCGCTGACGTTCGCGATCGGGTTCGTGCCGATGGGCCTCGGCGCGCTGTTCCTCGGCGGGGTCGGGCGGAACCGGCCGAGCCGGGACGTCCTGGTCGCCTGCGAGGCGGTGTGCGCAGGGCTGCTCGTGCTGATGGCCGTGCCCGGCATGCCGATCGTCGCGATGCTCGCGCTGCTGGCGGTCAAGGGCACGATCGACCCGATCTTCTCCGGCACCCGCGCGGCGACCCTGCCCGAACTGCTGGGCGACGACGGGTTCGCCTACGGCCGCTCGTTGCTGCGGCTGGTGTCGCAGAACGCCCAGATGGTCGGCTTCGCCGCCGGTGGCCTCGCCCTCGTGATCGTCACCCCGGCGCAGGCGTTGCTCACCGCGGCGACGGGCTACGCGCTCTCGGCGGTCGTCCTGTTCGTCGGCACCCGCCGGTGCCCACCCGCCGGTCGCGCCGTCGACCCGATCGGGCCGGTCGCCGCCCTGCGGGTGCTGCTCGCGGTGCCGGGCATGCGGTCGGTCCTGGCCATGTCGTGGCTCCCCGCGTTCTTCGCGGTCGCCCCCGAGGCGCTCGCCAATCCCTACGCCCACCGGCTGGGCGAGGGCACCGTCGCGGTCGGGCTGTTGCTCACCGGGCTGCCGGTGGGGTCTGTGCTCGGGGAGCTGCTGGCGGGGTCGCTGCTCACGCCCGCCCGGCGCGCCCGGCTCGTCGTCCCCCTCGCGACCGCAGGCTTCGCGCCGGTGCTGCTGTTCGCGGTCACACCGTCGCTGCCCGTGACCATGGCCCTGCTGGTGCTCGCCGGGCTCACCACCAGCTATTTCATCGGGCTCGACCAGCTCGCGCTGGCCACGGTGCCCGAGGACCTGCGGCGACGGGGCTTCGCCCTGCAGTCGGCCGGGATGATGGTCACTCAGGGCCTCGGGTTCGCGACGGCGGGAGCGCTCGCGGAGTGGCTGCCGGTGAATGCCGTGATCCCGATCGTCGCCGCGTGCGGCATCGTCGTCGCGCTCGTCGTCGGGCTCGGTCTGCGGCGGGCGCACCCCGCCGCGCGACGTCGGGAGACGGCGACAGCCTGATCGACGGTTCCGCCACGGGCCGTCGGACCCGCCGCCTACGATCGGGCCCGTGGCCCTCCCCGACACCGCGCCCGCTCCGCTCGACGTGCTCCGGCGCGTCTTCGGCTACGACGCGTTCCGGGGTGACCAGGCCACCGTCGTCGAGCACGTCAGCGGCGGGGGCGACGCGCTCGTCCTCATGCCCACCGGCGGCGGCAAGTCGCTCTGCTACCAGATCCCGGCGCTGGTCCGGACGGGCGTCGGCGTGGTGGTGTCGCCGCTGATCGCCCTCATGCAGGACCAGGTCGACGCCCTCACGGCGCTCGGCGTCCGGGCCGGGTTCCTCAACTCCACCCAGGATCCCGACGAGCGGCGCGCCGTCGAGTCGGCGTACCTGTCCGGCGAGCTGGACCTGCTCTACCTCGCCCCGGAACGGCTGCGCGTCGAGTCCACGCTGCGCCTGCTCGACCGCGGCACCATCGCCCTGTTCGCCATCGACGAGGCGCACTGCGTCGCGCAGTGGGGCCACGACTTCCGCCCCGACTACCTCGCCCTCTCCCAGCTGCACGAGCGCTGGCCGGATGTCCCGCGCATCGCGCTGACGGCCACCGCCACGCGCAGCACGCACACCGAGATCGCGCAGCGGCTGGGCCTCACCGAGGCGCGGCACTTCGTCGCCAGCTTCGACCGCCCGAACATCCAGTACCGGATCGCGCCGAAGAACGAGCCGCGCAGGCAGCTGCTCGACCTGCTGCGCAGTGAGCACCCCGGCGACGCGGGCATCGTCTACTGCCTGTCGCGCAAGTCGGTGGAGCAGACGGCGGAGTTCCTCGTGGCCCAGGGGATCCCGGCCCTGCCGTACCACGCGGGCCTCGACGCCGGCCTGCGCGCGCGGAACCAGGCGCGGTTCCTGCGCGAGGACGGCATCGTGATGGTCGCGACCATCGCGTTCGGCATGGGCATCGACAAGCCCGACGTGCGGTTCGTCGCCCACCTGGACCTGCCCAAGTCGGTGGAGGGCTACTACCAGGAGACGGGCCGCGCCGGCCGTGACGGGCTGCCGTCCACCGCGTGGCTGGCCTACGGGCTCGCCGACGTCGTCCAGCAGCGCAAGATGATCAACGAGTCGGAGGGCGACCGCGCGCACCGCCAGCGCCTCTCCCAGCACCTCGACGCGATGCTGGCGCTGTGCGAGACGGTCGAGTGCCGCCGTGTCCAGCTGCTCAACTACTTCGGCCAGCAGGGCGACCCGTGCGGCAACTGCGACACGTGCCTGACCCCGCCGGAGTCGTGGGACGGGACCGTGCCCGCGCAGAAGGTGCTCTCCACGGTGTTCCGGCTCGACCGCGAGCGCGGCCAGAAGTTCGGCGCCGGCCAGATCATCGACATCCTGCTCGGGAAGCGCACAGCCAAGGTCGAGCAGTTCGACCACCACTCGCTCACCGTGTTCGGCGTGGGCGCCGATCTCGGCGAGGGCGAGTGGCGCGGAGTGATCCGGCAGCTCATGGCCCAGGGGCTGCTCGGCGTCGAGGGCACGTACCAGACGTTCGTGCTCACCGACGCCAGCCGCCCGGTGCTGCGCGGGGAGCGCAGGGTCAAGATGCGCCGCGACCCCGAACGCACCGCACGCACCCGCACGCGGTCGTCCAAGGCGGCGCAGGTCGAGATGGCCCCCGGCGCGGCACCGGTGTTCGAGCGCCTGCGCGCGTGGCGGGGAGCCACGGCCAAGGAGCAGGGCGTGCCCGCGTACGTGATCTTCCACGACGCCACGCTGCGCGAGATCGCCACGCGGATGCCCACCACCCTCACCGAGCTGGGCACGATCAGCGGGATCGGCGAGAACAAGCTGGCCAAGTATGGCGACGGCGTGCTGGAGACGCTGACCGGGGGCGACGAGGCCGCCTGACCCGGGTGGACGGCCCGCGCCCCCCGACCGGCCCGCCGAGGGTGCACCGGTTCCGTCCACAGCCACACCCGGTGCACGCTGGTCATGGCCTGTCCGGGCCGGCCCCGCCGGGAGTGCGGTGGTCGTGGAGCGAGCCGGACAGAGCGCGCAGTGATCAGCGGTCCGCGGACCTCGCCGATCCGCCGGTACCGCCGCGTCGCCGGCGCTGCCTGCCTACATCGAGGCCCTGCCGGAGCGCGCTCGATCCGAGGCGCGTGGGGTGCGATCCTCGACCACCGAGGTGGCCCGGGGGGTGGCGTGGGTCAGGCCCGGATCCTCGTGCCCTTCGGATCGTGGAGGGGGCCGCTCGCGAGCTGGGCCGGGATCCGCTCGCCGTCCACCGCCACCGTCACCCCGCCCTCGGCGTCCACCGGGATGTACGCGTAGGCGATCGACCTCGCCGCCGTGTAGCCGTAGCCGCCCGAGGTCACCTGCCCCACCACCTGCTCCCCCACCTGCACCGGCTCGCCGCCGAGGGCGACGGCGCGCGGGTCGTCGAGCACGAGACAGCGCAGCCGGCGCCTCACGGGCGCCGCCCGCAGGACCGACGCCCCCACGAACCCGTCCCCGCGACGGACGGCGAAGCCCAGCCCGGCCTCCAGCGGGGTGGTGTCGGGGCCGATGTCGGAGCCCCAGGCGCGGTAGCCCTTCTCCAGCCGCAGGCTCTCGATCGCGCGGTAGCCGCCGGGGGTGGCGCCGGTGGCGGCGAGCGTCGACCACAGCGCGGCGCCGTAGTCCGTAGGGCAGTACAACTCCCAGCCGAGCTCCCCCACGTACGTGACACGCAGCGCCCGCACCGGCACGTCACCGACCACGATCTCCCGCATCGACGGGTACGGGAACGCGGCGTTGTCCAGCGACGACGGCGTGAGCGGCGCCAGCAGGTCGCGCGCCCGCGGCCCCCACAGCCCGAAGCACGCCCACGCCGCGGTGACGTCGGCGATCCGGACGTCCGCGCTCGTCCCCCGCGCGTGCCGGCGCAACAGGCCGAGGTCGTGCGGACCGAACGCCGTGCCCGTGACCACGGAGAACACGTCGGCGGCGACACGGGTGACCGTCACGTCCATCTCGACGCCGCCGCGCTCGTTCAGCGCCTGCGTGTAGACGACGGCCCCGGGCGGGCGGTCGAGATCGCCCGCGAACACCTGCGCGCAGAACGCTGTCGCGTCCGGGCCGCTGATCTCGATCTTCGCGAAGGACGACTCGTCGAACAGCCCCGCCGACGTCCGCGTGGCCACGTGCTCGGTCTCGACGCACGGCGACCAGTTCCGGCCGGCCCAGCCGCGCGGGCGCAGGTCCTCCGACCCGGCCACCGCGTAGTGGTTGACCCGCTCCCACCCGGCCTTCTCGCCGAAGGCGGCGCCGTGGGCGGCATGCCACGGGTAGGCGGGTGAGATGCGCAGCGGGCGTCCGGCGCTGCGTTCGGCGCCGGGGCAGCGGATGTCGTAGTAGCTCTCGTAGTTCTCGACCGTCCGGGCGAGCGTGTAGCCGGGCGAGCGGTAGTGGGCACCGAAGCGGCGGACGTCCATGTGCCACAGGTCCGTGCCCGGGTCGCCGTCGAGGATCCATGCGGCCATGACGTCGCCGATCCCTCCGGCGCCGGCGATCCCGTGGGCGCAGAACCCGGCGGCCACGAAGAACCCGGCCACCTCGGTCTCGCCGAGGCAGAACTCGTTGTCGGGGGTGAAGCCCTCCGGCCCGTTGATCATCGACGCGACGCCGACCTCGGCCAGCACGGGCACCCGGACCTGCGAGTTGGCGATGATCTCGTCGAAGCGGTCCCAGTCCGGCGGCAGCAGCTTGCCGTTGAAGTCGGCGGGCGGGGTGTGGTCGGCCCACGCGGGCGCACAGTGGCGCTCGTAACCGCCCATCACCAGCCCGTCGATCTCCTGCCGGTAGTAGACGAGCAGGTCGGGGTCGCGCAGCGACGGCAGCGGGCGTTCCGGCAGGGAACCGGCCGGCAGGGGCGCCGTCACGACGTACTGGTGCGACATCGGCACCACCGGGATCCGGACGTCGACGAGCCGCGCGATCTCGGCGGCGAACATGCCCCCGCAGTTCACGACGATCTCGCACGCGACGTCGCCCTTGTCGGTGCGCACGCCCGTGACCCGGCGGCCGTGCGGCCCGTCGACGGTGTCGATCGCCGTGACGCGCGTGCGCTGCGCGATCCTCACCCCGGCCTCCCGGGCGGTGGCGGCGAGGGCGTAGCAGAGGCGGGCGGGATCGACCTGGCCGTCGGTCGGCGTCCACGCCGCACCCAGCACGCCGTCGGTGCTCATGATCGGGAACAGCTCGCGCGCCTCGTCGGCCGAGAGCAGCTCCAGCGGCAGCCCGGCCCGCTGCGCCCAGCCGTGCTGGCGGCGGATCTCGCCGAGCCGCTCAGGCGACGACGCCAGCTTCAGCGATCCCGACTCGACCCATCCGGGGGCGTGCTCACCTGCCTCGAGCTTGCGGTACAGCTCCACGGAGTGGACGTTCATCCGGGTCAGGGCCGGGTCGGCGCGCAATTGCCCGACCAGGCCCGCCGAGTGGAACGTCGACCCGCTCGTCAGCTCCGAGCGCTCGAGCAGCAGGACGTCGGTCTCGCCGCGTTCGGCCAGGTGGTGGGCCACGCTCGCGCCGCCGACACCCCCGCCGATGATCACGATGCGGGCGCGGTCGCGCAGGTCGCTCACAGGAGCCGACCCTACGGTCTGGTCCGGTGGCCGGGCGAGTCCCTACGATCCCTGCGGTGCCGGCCGACGACGAGCTCCTCGACGCCATCCCCCGCACGTCCGGCCGTCCGCGGACCGTCGAGGAGCTCCCCGGCGGGCTGACCAACCGCAACCTCAAGGTCACCACGCCCGACGGGACGGTGGTCGTGCGGATCCCCGCGGCCGGGCCCGGGCTGCTGGGCATCGACCGCGACCACGAGTACGCCAACTCCGTCGCCGCCGCGGAAGCCGGGGTGGGGGCCCCGGTGCTGCACTACCGGCCCGGCGAGGGGCTGGTCGTCGGGTTCCTCCCCGGCTCCGCCCTCACCGACGACGACCTGCACGACCCCGCCGTGCTCGGCCGCGTCGCCGCAGCGTGCCGGCAGCTGCACGCCGGCCCGCGGTTCATAGGCGACTTCGACATGTTCGCCGTGCAGGCCCGGTACCGCCGGATCGTCGCCGAGCACGGGTTCCGGCTGCCGCCGCGCTACGACGAGTTCGCGCCCACGCTGGCCCGGGTCCGGGAGGCGCTGGGCCCGCGCACGCACACCCTGCCGTGCAACAACGACCTCCTCGCGGGCAACCTCATCGACACCGGGGACCGCATCCGGATCATCGACTACGAGTACTCGGGCAACAACGACCCCTGCTTCGAGCTGGGCAACGTCTGGAGCGAGGCGACGCTGCCCGTCCCGCTGCTGGACGTGCTGGTCACCGCCTACTTCGGCCGGCCCCGCCCGTCGCAGGTGGCCCGCGCGCGGCTGTTCGGGCTGGTGGCGAAGTACGGCTGGATGCTGTGGGCGTCGATCCAGGACGGGTCGAGCCCGCTGGACTTCGACTTCTGGTCGTGGGGCCTTGAGAAGTACGACCGCGCTGTCGCGGAGTTCGACGGACCCGATCTCGATCACCTGCTGACGGTGGCCCGCAGCACCGACGAGCCGTGAGACGCTCACGCCCATGAGGCATCACCAGGGCAGGCTCACCGTCGAGCAGCTCCGCGTCCACGTCGACGACGGCACGATCGACACCGTGCTGGTCGCGTTCACCGACATGCAGGGCCGGCTGCAGGGCAAGCGCTGCGCCGCCCGCTACTTCCTCGACGAGGTCGTCGGCCACGCAACCGAGGCGTGCAACTACCTCCTCGCGGTGGACGTCGAGATGAACACCGTCGACGGCTACGCCATGTCGAGCTGGGAGCGCGGCTACGGCGACTTCGTGCTCAGGCCCGACATGGCGACCCTGCGCTGGATCCCCTGGCACGAGGCCACCGCGCTCGTGCTGTGCGACGGGCAGTGGGCCGACGGATCGCCCGTGGTGGCCTCGCCACGGCAGATCCTGCGCGGGCAGCTCGACCGGCTCGCCGGGCACGGGCTCGTGGCCGACGTCGGCACGGAGCTGGAGTTCCTCCTCTTCGCCGACTCGTTCGACACGGCCTGGCGCAAGGCCTACCACGACCTGCAGCCGGCCAACCTCTACAACGTCGACTACTCGATGCTCGGCACCGCCCGCGTCGAGCCGCTGCTGCGCCGCATCCGCAACGGGATGGCGGGCGCGGGCATGGTCGTGGAGTCGGCCAAGGGTGAGTGCAACCTCGGCCAGCACGAGATCGCCTTCCGCTACGCCGACGCGCTCACCACCTGCGACAACCACACGATCTACAAGACCGGGGCCAAGGAGATCGCCGACCAGGCCGGCATGGCACTGACGTTCATGGCGAAGTACGACGAGCGCGAGGGCAACTCGTGCCACATCCACATCTCGCTGCGCGACCCCGAACACGGCGCGGTCTTCCCCGGCGACGGCGAGCACGACTTCTCCCCGCTGTTCAGCCACTTCCTCGCCGGGCAGCAGGCCCTGCTGCGGGAGTTCACGTACCTCTTCGCCCCGAACGTCAACTCCTACAAGCGCTACGCCGAGGGCTCGTTCGCGCCCACCGCCGTCGCGTGGGGCACCGACAACCGGACGTGCTCGCTGCGCGTCGTCGGGCACGGTCCGGCCCTGCGCGTGGAGAACCGCGTGCCGGGCGGCGACATGAACCCCTACCTCGGCGTCGCCGCCCTCATCGCGGCCGGGCTGCACGGCATCGAGCACGAGCTGCCGCTCGGCCCGGAGCTCCAGGGCAACGCCTACACCTCGGATGCCGAGCGCGTGCCGTCCACGCTGCGGGAGGCCGCGGAGCTCTTCGCGGCCTCGACGGCGGCGGTGGACGCGTTCGGCCAGGAGGTCGTGGACCACTACGCCAACGCCGCTCGCATCGAGCTGGCGGCGTTCGACTCCGCCGTCACCGACTGGGAGCGCAGGCGTGGGTTCGAGCGCCTCTAGCCGCCCCGTCGTCGGCGTCACCGCGTACGGCGAGCGGGCCGCGTGGGGGGTGTGGGACACCGACGCCGTGCTGCTGCCCCTCAGCTACAGCGTCATGGTGGTGGCCGCGGGTGGCGTCCCGGTGCTGCTCCCGCCGCTGGTGGAGGCGGCCGAGGCCGTCGACCGGCTCGACGCGGTGATCCTCTCGGGCGGCCCCGACGTCAGCTCCGGCCGCTACGGCGCCGACCCGCATCCCCGCACGGGTGTGCCCCGGACCGAGCGGGACGACGCCGAGGCCGCGGTGCTGCGCCGGGCCCTGGACCGGCGGATCCCGGTGCTCGGGGTCTGCCGTGGCATGCAGGTGCTCAACGTCGCGCTCGGCGGCACGCTCACCCAGCACCTCCCAGACGTGGTCGGTCACGACGGCCACAACCCGGCGCCCGGCGTGTTCGGAAGCGTCGAGGTGGCGCTCGACCCCGCCGCGCTCGCCGGACACGCCCTCGGCCCGGCCGTGTCGGTGCGGTGCCACCACCACCAGGCGATCGACCGGCTCGGCGACGCGCTGGTCGCCACCGGCCGGGCCGCCGACGGCACGATCGAGGCCGTCGAACTCGCGGGCGCGCCGTTCGTGGTGGGCGTCCAGTGGCACCCCGAGCAGACGGCCGCCGACGCCCGCCTGATGGCCGCCCTCGTCGAGGCGGCCCGCCCCCGATCCGCGCGCTGATTTGCGTCCTCGCACCGTCCACGGAGTGTGCGCGGACGCAAAACGGCGCGCGGAACGGGGGCTTCTAGGCTGACCGCCATGACGGCACGGTTCGAGGGACGCACCGCGGTGATCACCGGCGGTGGCAGCGGGATCGGGTTGGCCACGGCGCGGCGGCTCGCATCGGAGGGCGCGAAGATCGTCATCGGCGACGTCGACACCGACAGCGGCACGGCTGCGGCAAAGGAGGTGGACGGGCTGTTCGTCCGCACCGACGTCACCTCCGAGAGCGACGTCGAGGCACTGTTCGCCGCCGCCGCGGACACCTACGGCTCCGTGGACGTCGCGTTCAACAACGCCGGCATCTCCCCGCCCGAGGACGACTCGATCCTCACCACCGGCCTGGACGCCTGGCGCCGGGTGCAGGAGGTCAACCTGACCTCGGTCTACCTGTGCTGCCGGGCCGCGATCCCCTACATGCAGCGCCAGGGCAGGGGGGCGATCGTCAACACCGCGTCGTTCGTCGCGGTGATGGGCGCCGCCACGTCGCAGATCTCCTACACCGCGTCCAAGGGCGGGGTGCTGGCGATGAGCCGGGAGCTGGGCGTGCAGTTCGCGCGCGAGGGCATCCGCGTCAACGCGCTGTGCCCCGGCCCGGTCGACACCCCGCTCCTGCAGGAGCTGTTCGCCGCCGATCCCGAGCGCGCGCAGCGCCGGCTCGTGCACATCCCGATGGGCCGCTTCGCGAAGCCCGAGGAGATCGCCGGCACCGTGGCGTTCCTGGCCAGCGACGACGCCAGCTTCATCACCGCGTCCACGTTCCTGGTGGACGGCGGCATCTCCGGCGCCTACGTGACCCCTCTCTGAGGGCCACGCACGCGGGTCGCGGCCGGATCAGGCCTCCAGCTCCGCCAGGCGGTGGAGCATCGGGGGCAGGTCCCGGCTGTGGACCACCGCCAGGCGCTGCGTCGAGCGCGTCAGCGCCACGTAGAGGTCGTTCGCACCCCTCGGGCTGGCCGCCAGCACCTCCGCCGGCTCGACGAGCACCACCGCGTCGAACTCCAGGCCCTTCGCCGCGGTGATGGGCAGCACCACGATCGGCGACTCCAGGTCGACGTCCGGGTCGGGCGGCCCGTCGGGACCGACCGGTCCGAGGTCGCGCTCGACCGTGCCCAGCAGCCGCTCCCGCAGCGCGGCGACCCGTTCCTCGGGGGCGAGGACGGCGGTGCGCCCCTCCCCCACGGCGCCGGTCTCCTCGGCGAGCACCTTGGCGATCTCGTCCTCCAGCTCGCCGGGGACGGTACGGATCACGCGCGGCGGCACCCCTGTGCTCCGCACCGCGCGCGGCGGGGCGAGGCCGGGCTCGATGGCCGCGAGCACGTCGTCGGCGACGTCGGAGATCTCCGCGGGCGTCCGGTAGTTGACGGTCAGCTGCTCCAGTCGCCAACGGCTCGCCACGTACGGCGAGAGCACCTCGCCCCACGAGTTCGCGCCCGACAGGTCGCCGGTCTGCGCGATGTCGCCGACGAGCGTCATCGACCGGCTCGGCGAGCGGCGCATGATCAGCCGCCAGGCCATCGGCGAGAGCTCCTGCGCCTCGTCGACGATCACGTGGCCGTAGGTCCACTCGCGGTCGGCCGCCGCCCGGTCGGCGGTGGAGTCGTAGCGGCGCACCTGCTGACGCTCGGCGAGCCGGTCGGCGTCGACGACGTCACCCGCCCGCAGCAGCTCGTCGTCGAGGTCCTCCTCCAGGTCGAGGACGTCGAGCACGCCCTGCGCGTACTGGATCTCCTCGCGCAGCGCGGCGGCCTCACGGGCGGCGGCCTCGGAGCCGTCGTCGCCGAGCAGCTCCGCGGCCTCGTCGAGCAGCGGGACGTCGGCCGGCGACCAGCGCAGGCCTTCGGGCACGTCGTCGGCGGGCCGGTCGCGCAGCAGCAGCGCCCGGTCGTCGGCGGGGATGCGCCGGGCCACCGAGTTGAGCTTGCGCCGATCGGCGAACAGGTCCGTGAGCAGCTCCTGGGCCGAGAGCGTGGGCCAGAGCTTGTCGAGCTCGCGCATCAGCTCGCGGCTCTCGTTGAGCTCCTCGCGGATGTCGCCGATGTCGCCGCGGTCGAGCAGTCCGCGCCCGCCGAGCGTGCGCGCCACCTGCTCGGCGAGCAGCCGGACGGCCTCCTTCTGGAAGATCCGCTTCGCCTCGTTGTGCGGCTTGCGCGAGCGCCGGGCCCGGGTGCGGGCGGTGTTCGCGATGTCGCGGTCCAGCCGGACGTCCTGCTGGTCGACGACCAGCCGGACCGGGCGCGGCGGCACCTGCTGGCGGTCGCGGACGGCCGCCGCCACGACCGGCGCCATGTCGGGCCGGCCCTTGACCTCCGACACCGCGGGCGGCTCGGGGCGGCGGGCGTCCAGGCCCGGGAAGAGCTGCCCGACGGTGCCCAGCACGACCGACGTCTCGCCCAGCGACGGCAGGACCTGCCCGATGTAGGACAGGAACGTGGGGTTCGGCCCGACGACGAGCACGCCGCGCCGCGCCAGGCGGTCGCGGTGGGTGTAGAGCAGGTAGGCGGCCCGGTGCAGCGCCACGGCCGTCTTGCCGGTGCCGGGGCCGCCCTGCACCACGAGAACGCCCGACGGCTTGGACCGGATGATCGCGTCCTGCTCGGACTGGATGGTCGCCACGATGTCGGACATCCGGCCCGTACGGCTCGCGCCGACGGCGGCCAGCAGCGCGGCCTCGCTGGTAAGGCCGCTGGCCTGGTCGGCGGCACCGGCCGCGTCGATGTCGAGCACCTCGTCGTCGATCGCCGTGACCTCACGACGGCGGGTGCGCAGGTGCCGGCGGCGGCGGATGCCTTCCGGGGAGGCCGCCGTGGCCGTGTAGAACGGCCGCGCCGCCGGGGCGCGCCAGTCCATCAGCAAGGACTCGTAGTCGTTGTCCTCGTCGAGCAGGCCCAGCCGGCCGATGTAGCGCCGCTCGCCGTCGTCGGCGTCGAGGCGGCCGAACGCGAGCCCGTGCTCGGCCGCGCGCAGCGCCGCCAGGCGGTCGGTGTAGATCCCGGCGGCGACGTCGCGCTCGGTCAGGGCCTGCGGGGTACCGACCGTCTCGTCGTGCAGCACGTCGTGCAGCCGCTGCGCGGTCTCGGCCCGCCGCACGTCGAGCCGCTCGTAGAGCATGGCGACGTAGCGACGCTCGCGCTCGATGCCGTCGGGATCGACGTTCGGATCGGTCCCGTTGGACTGCGCGGGAGACGTGCTGTTGGACACCGGCGGATCACCTTCGCGCGCAACGGGATGTGGAGAAGCGACTTACGAACGTACCAGCGCCGCGCTTCCGTCACCTGAAGCCGCCAAAGAGACCGCCGCCGTCCCGAGCGCGCGAACGGCGTTCAGGAGCGGGTGAACTCCTCGACGACGGCGGCGCAGAACGCCGGCAGGTCGTGCGGGTCGCGGCTGGAGACCAGTCCGCGATCGACGACGACCTCCTCGTCGACCACGGTGGCGCCCGCGTTGCGCAGGTCCGTGCGGACGCTCGGGAACGACGTCAGCGTCCGTCCCTCGACCAGCCCGGCGTCGATCAGCGTCCACGGCGCGTGGCAGATCACGCCGATCGGCTTCCCCGCCCCGACGATCTCGCGCACGAACGCGCGGACGTCCCCGTCGACGCGGAGCTTGTCGGCGTTGACCGTGCCACCGGGCATGATCAGGGCGTCGTAGTCGCCGGCCGAGGCCTTGGCGACGGTGAGGTCCACGGTGAACGTGTCCGCGGGCTCGATGTCACCGTTCATCGCCTGGATCGTGCCGTCGGAGAGCGACACGATGTCCGTGGTCGCGCCCGCGGCCGTCACCGCGGCGCGCGGTTCGGTCAGCTCCACCTGCTCCACGCCGTCGGCGGCCAGAATCGCGATGCGCTTGCCGCTCAGGGTGCCTGCCATGGTGCTCGTCCTCTCGTCGGATTCGTCCGAGGAGTACCCCGGGAGGCGGCAGGCCTACACCACCACCGGGGTGTCGGCGTGCTCACGGCAGGTGGGCACCTCGGGACGGGCCTCGAGCCGCTCGTCGTCGATCTCGCGGTCGCAGACGAGGCACCGGCCGTAGCTGCCGGCCTCGATGCGTGCCAACGCGCCGCGCACGCCCCGGCGCTGGTCGGCGACCGTGTCCAGGAGCAGCTCGCTGTCCATCGACGAGGTCACGTCGGCGCCGTGGTCGGCCGGGTGCGTGCCCGAGCCACCCTCGTCACCGGCGTCGGACGCGGCCTCGGCCCGCGACGACTCCGCGTACCGGACGCGCTCATCCAGGTCGGCGAGCTCCGCGGTGAGCAGGTCACGGGCGCGGGCGGTGTCCATGGGAGAACCCTCCGATCGGGGAGCGGGACGACGTCAACGCCACCGCGTACCCGATCGGAGCGGCCCGCACGCGTGGATCAGCTACCCGGGTGGCGCGATTTCGGGGCCCGGCCGTAGGGCTGCTCCACCGGCTCGACGGGCTCGACGGGCGGCACCGGCAGTGTGACCGGGTCGCCCGCCAGCGCCACCGGCTCCCCGTGGTGGCGGAACCGCATCGGAGGGCCGGTGACCAGCGTGTACTCGGCCTCGTCCTGCCGCATCTCGACGCGCAGCCGGCGGCCCTGCCACAGCAGCCCGAACGAGATCCGCGACAGCGCCGGGGGCAGCCGCGGCGCGAACCGCAGGCCGTTCGCGTCGCATTGCATGCCACCGAACCCGGAGACGACGGCGGTCCAGCTGCCGGCCATCGACGCGATGTGCACGCCGTGGTCGGAGTTGCCGGCCAGGTCGTTGAGGTCGACCAGGGCCGACTCGGCGAGGTAGTCGAACGCGAGGTCCAGGTGCCCGGTCCAGGCCGCCATCACCGCCTGGGTGCACGCCGAGAGCGACGAGTCGCGCACCGTCACGGCCTCGTAGTAGGCGAAGTTGCGCCGCATCTGCTCGGGCGTGAACATGTCGGGGCGCAGCACCATGGCCAGCACCAGGTCGGCCTGCTTGACCACCTGCTTGCGGTACAGGTCGAAGTAGGGCACGTGCAGCAGCAGTGGGTAGTGCTCGGGCGGCGTGTGCTCGAAGTCCCACATCTGGTGGTCGGTGAAGCTCTCCGACTGCGGGTGCACGCCCAGCACCTCGTCGAACGGGATGCGCATCGCCTTCGCGGCGTCACGCCAGCTCGCCATCTCCTCGGCGTTGACGCCCAGCCTGGCCGCCGCCCGGTTGTGCCGGGCGGCGGTGTCGGCGGCGGCGCGCAGGTTCAGCTGCGCCATGAGGTTCGTGTAGACGTTGTTGTCGACGACGGCGGTGTACTCGTCGGGGCCGGTCACGCCGTCGATGCGGAACTCGCCCGACGCGTCGTGGTGGCCCAGCGAGCGCCACAGCCGCGCGGTCGCGACGAGCAGTTCGAGGCCCACCTCGCGCTCGAAGTCGACGTCGCCGGTGGCTGCCACGTGGCGGCGCACGGCGTCGGCGATGTCGGCGTTGATGTGGAACGCGCCGGTGCCCGCGGGCCAGTAGCCGGAGCACTCCTGCCCGCGGATCGTGCGCCACGGGAACGCGGCGCCGCCGATGCCCAGCTGCTCGGCGCGCTCGTAGGCCAGCGGCAGGATCGACTGGCGCCAGCGCAGCGCGTCGGCCGCCGCCTCCGGGGCGAGGAACGACAGCACCGGGAGGGTGAACGTCTCGGTGTCCCAGAATGTGTGCCCGTCGTAGCCCTCGCCGGTGAGGCCCTTGGCCCCGATCGCCCGGCGCTCGGCCCTGGCCCCCGCCTGCAGCACGTGGAAGATCGCGAGGCGGACGGCCTGCTGCAGCTCCGCGTCGCCGTCGATCTCGACGTCGGCGGTGGTCCAGAAGTCGTCCATGTACTGGCGCTGCTCGGCGAGCAGGCCCTCCCAGCCGGTGTAGCGCGCGGCGGCGAGCGCGGCCCGCACCTGGTCGTGCAGAGCGGGCTGGCTGCGGCGTGACGACCACCCGTACGCCAGGTACTTGACGATCGTGAGCGTCTCGCCGGGCTTGAGGCGCGCGATCACCGTGGTGCGCCCGATGTCCTCGGTGGCCTCCGAGGTGATCTTCGTGCCCTCGGGGCCGAGCACCTCGTGGTCCATCGCGGCGGCCACGCGCAGGCCCGAGTGGCGGGTCTGGTGGATCAGCGTGGCGCCGGCGTCGTCGCTGCGGTGCTGCTCGGACTGCAAGGGGTCGGTGAGCGCGGCCTCGACACGGGGGTCGTCGTCGTCGCGGGCCGGGAGCTGCTCGTTCGCCACCAGCTCGGACTGGACGACCAGCAGCGCGGGCTCGTCGAGTACCTCGACCTCGTAGCGGATGGCCGCGATCGCCCGCTGGGTCAGCGAGACCATGCGGGTACTGCGCACCTTCACCGCGCGGCCCGCCGGGGATGCCCACTCGACCTCGCGCGTGAGCGTGCCCGCCTGCAGGTCCAGAACGCGCTCGTGGTGGCGCAGCTCGCCGTAGCGCAGGTCGAACGGCTCGTCCTCCACCAGCAGCCGGATGAGCTTGCCGTTGGTGACGTTGATGATCGTCTGGCCGGACTCGGGGTAGCCGTAGCCGCCCTCCGCGTAGGGCAGCGGCCGCTTCTCGTAGAACGAGTTGAGGTACGTGCCGGGGGTGGCGTGCGGCTCGCCCTCGTCGAGGTTGCCTCGCAGGCCGATGTGGCCGTTGGACAGCGCGAACACCGACTCGGTCTGGCCGAGGTTCTCCATGTCGAGGCGCGGCTCGCGCACCACCCACGGCTCGACCGCGAACGCACGAGCGGGATCAGGACTCACGACTTCTCCTCCAGCAGCTCGGCGAGGTCCTGCACGACGACGTCGGCTCCGCGTCGCCGGAGCTCCGCGGCGTGTCCTACCCGGTCCACCCCGACCACGAACCCGAACCCGCCGGCCTTGCCCGACTCGACACCGGCGGTGGCGTCCTCGAACACCACGGCCTGCTCCTTCGGTACTTCCATGTCACCGGCCGCGGCGAGGAACGTGTCCGGCGCGGGCTTGCCGGGCAGCCCGCGCTCCTTGGCGGTCACGCCGTCGACACGGTGGTCGATGTACTGGGCCAGGCCGGCGACGTCCAGCACCTGCTCGGCGTTGGCCGAGGACGAGACGACCGCGCACTTCAGGCCGGCGGCCTTCGCCGCCTTGAGGTACGCGACCGAGCCGGGGTAGACGTCGACACCGACCGTGTTGATCTTCTCCTGGACCAGGTCGTTCTTCTTCGACGACAAGGACCGGATCGTCTGGGCGTCCGGTGCGTCGCCGGGCCTGCCCTCGGGGAGCGTGATGCCGCGCGACCGCAGGAACTCGCGCGTGCCGTCGAGGCGGGGTCTGCCGTCGACGTACGGGCCGTAGTCGGCCTTCACGTCGAACGCCCGGAAGGGCGTGCCGTCACGCTCGGCGCGAGCCTTGAGGAAATCGTCGAACATCTGCTTCCAGGCGGCCGCGTGAACGCTGGCCGTGTCGGTCAGGACGCCGTCGAGGTCGAAGAGGCACGCGCGGGTGCCGTCGGGGAGGCCGAGCATGCGCGAACGGTACCGATCGCGACGATCACCGTCGCCTGCCGTCGACAAATCTTCACGCGAACGCTCACACCGAGGCACCGGCGGTGGGCAGCACGATCACCACCGGATCGCCCGAACCGCCCACGACGGTCACGGCGTGGCGGCCGCCGACGAGGCCCGTGGACACCGTCAGCACGCCGCCCTGCGGGCGCGGCTCGATGTGCTGCTGCACGGCCTCCCGGACGGCGGCGAGCACCCGCATCGGCTCCACCGCGGCACCGTGCATGCCGGCGTCGACGTCCAGCTCGACGCGCAGCCGGGCTCCGAACCGCGCCTGCTCCAGCTGGAGGTAGCCGCGGACCGCGTCGAGCTCGCGCCCGAGGGTGGTGGTGGCGCCGGACTGGTCGGCGGCCCGGGACAGGTCGGCGAACCCGAAGAGCAGCTCGCGCGCCCTCCCGGGGTCGGTGCGGATGAGCGCGGCGATCGTGTTGAGCGCGTTGTAGACGAAATGCTGCTCCAGAGCGCGGGCCTCGGCCCCGGGAGCCCCGGACGCGGTCGGGCCCGCGGCGGGGGTCTCGAGGGCCGACGGGGCCTCCTCCGCCGGCTCGGCGACCGCAGGCACCGCCGCGACCGGCTCGCCCGCCGCCGGAGGGCCGGCCTGCCGGTCGGACGACCGGTGGGCGGGCGGGTCGGCGGCCACGGCCCAGCGGGTCTCGTCGACGTCGGAGGTGGGGACGGGACCGCGCCAGTGCGGCAGCCGCAGCCGGCCGTCGGCGGTGAAGCCGGTGAACTCCACGAACCCCACCAGCCGCGGGGCCACCCAGATGGCCCGCGCCGCCGCCTCCGTGGGCACGCGCGTCCCGTCGCCGAACGGGGACGCGTCGCGCCGCAGCTTGCGCAGGGCGGCGACCTGGCCGCGCTGCTCCCCCGTCACCCCGACCCGGCCGACGTAGCGGAGCGCGCCCGCTGGATCGGGCACACCGAGCAGCAGGCTCGCGATGAGGTCGGGATGGTCGGGGTCGGTGGGCGTCCAGCCGCCCACCACGACCTGCCGGGTGCGCGGCACCGGGACCCGCACCCACAGAGGCGAGCGCCCCCCGGGCCGGTAGCGGGAGCCCAGGTGTCGCGCGTGCAGGGCGTCCACACCCTTCACATCGGCGATCCGGAGCATCGACTCCAGCTCCGACACCGGAAGGGGTGAGGTGGTCCAGACCGGCGCCTCGTCGAAGCCGAGGCCCTCGAGCAGGCTGCGCCGGTCGCGGTAGGGCAGGTCGACGGCGCTGTGACCGTCGAGCCAGAGCAGGTCGGCGACCTGGAAGTCCACCGGAACGGCCCGGATATGCTGCTCGGACGGGTGGAACCGCGCGCTGCGCTTCTTCAGCAGGTTCGGGCGGGGCGCGTGCTCCTCCCCGCGGGCCACGATCGTGCCGTCGAGGATCATCCCGCGCGATGGCGACCGGCGATCGAGCGGCGCGGCGATCTCGGGGTAGGCGGCGGTCACCGAGACGCCACCCGAGCTCAGGAGGCGGATGCGCCCCGGCTCGACGTAGGCGATGCAGCGGTGGCCCGTCCAGGCGAGCTCGACGACCCAGTCCGGTCCGGCGGGTGGCTGGCCCGATCCGGCCGAGGGCTGCATGGGCGACACGAGATCGGGCATACCGCCCGGGGTCCCTGTCACGAGCCCAGGCTAGCGCCCCCGACCGGGGGACATCAGGCACGACCGGAGCACGATGGGACGATCGGAGACATCATGACCCTCACCGAACGCCTTCCCCCCACCCTCGACGATCCGGACGACCTCGTCGAGGCGTTCACCGACTGGGCGTTCGAGGAGCAGGGCCTCTCGCTCTACCCGGCGCAGGAGGAGGCGCTGCTGGAGCTCGTCACCGGCAGCAACGTCATCCTCTCCACGCCCACGGGGTCGGGGAAGTCGCTGGTGGCCATCGGTGCGCATGCGGTGGCGCTGCAGCGCGGGCAGCGCAGCTTCTACACGGCGCCGATCAAGGCGCTGGTCAGCGAGAAGTTCTTCGCGCTGATCGACGTGTTCGGCGCCGACATGGTCGGCATGCTCACCGGCGACGCGGCCGTCAACGAGAAGGCCCCGATCATCTGCTGCACCGCGGAGATCCTGGCCAACATCGCGCTGCGCGAGGGCGCGGCGGCCGACGTCGGCTCGGTCGTCATGGACGAGTTCCACTTCTACGCCGATCCCGACCGTGGCTGGGCCTGGCAGGTGCCCATCATCGAGCTGCCGCAGGCGCAGTTCCTGCTGATGAGCGCCACGCTGGGCGACGTGTCCTTCTTCCAGGAGGACCTGACCCGCCGTACGGGCCGCCCGACGGCGGTGATCACGTCGGTGGAGCGGCCGGTGCCGCTGAACTACCGCTACGTCTACTCGCCGCTGCACGAGACGATCACCGAGCTGCTGCAGACGCACGAGGCGCCCGTCTACGTCGTGCACTTCACCCAGCAGTCGGCCGTCGAGCGGGCACAGGCGCTGATGAGCGTCAACGTCACGTCGAAGGAGGACAAGGCGGCCATCGCCGAGGTGATCGGGGACTTCCGGTTCACCTCGGGGTTCGGCAAGACCCTGAGCAGGCTGGTGCGCCACGGCATCGGCGTGCACCACGCGGGCATGCTCCCCCGCTACCGGCGGCTCGTCGAGACCCTCGCCCAGGCCGGGCTGCTGCGTGTCATCTGCGGCACCGACACGCTCGGCGTCGGCATCAACGTGCCCATCCGCACGGTGCTCTTCACCGCCCTGACCAAGTACGACGGCCAGCGCACCCGCCCGCTGAAGGCGCGCGAGTTCCACCAGATCGCCGGACGCGCCGGCCGGGCGGGCTACGACACCGTCGGCACGGTCGTGGCCGAGGCGCCCGACCACGAGGTGGAGAACGCCCGGCTGCTCGCCCGCGCGGGCGACGACCTCAAGAAGCGCAAGCGGATCGTGCGCAAGCAGGCCCCCGAGGGCTTCATCGGGTGGTCGGAGACCGGGTTCGGGAAGCTGCAGGTGGCCCAGCCCGAGCCGCTGACCAGCCACTTCCAGGTCTCGCACGCGATGCTGCTCAACGTGATCTCCCGGCCGGGGAACGCATTCGCGGCCATGCGGCACCTGCTGGAGGACAACCACGAGCCGCGCTCGCGCCAGCGCCGCCACATCCTGCGGGCCATCGCGATCTACCGGGCGCTGCTCGCGTCCGGCGTGGTGGAGCAGCTCGACGAGCCCGACGCCGAGGGCCGCCGCGTGCGCCTCGTCGGCGACCTGCAGCTCGACTTCGCGCTCAACCAGCCGCTCTCGCCGTTCGCGCTGGCGTCGGTGGAGCTGCTGGACAAGTCCTCGCCCACCTACGCGATGGACGTACTGTCGATCATCGAGGCCACCCTCGACGACCCCCGCCAGGTCCTCTACGCCCAGCAGAACAAGGCCAAGGGTGAGGCCGTCGCGGCGATGAAGGCCGAGGGCATCGAGTACGAGGAGCGCATGCAGCTCCTCGAGGACGTCACCTGGCCCAAGCCGCTCGACGAGCTGCTGACCGGCGCGCTGGAGACCTACCGGCGCGGGGCGCCGTGGGTGGAGGACGCGCGGCTCTCGCCCAAGTCGGTGGCCCGCGACATGTTCGAGCGCTCGATGACGTTCGTCGAGTACATCTCCCACTATCAGCTGGCGCGGTCGGAGGGCCTGGTGCTTCGCTACCTCGCCGACGCCTACCGCGCCCTGCGCCAGACCGTGCCGGACGAGGCCAAGACCGAGGAGCTCACCGACGTCGAGGAGTGGCTGGGCGAGCTGGTGCGCCAGGTCGACTCGTCCCTCCTGGACGAATGGGAGGCGCTCGCGGCGGGCGCCGGGACCGGCGACGAGATCGCGCCGCCCTCGATCGACTCCGGTCCCGCGGGCGTCACCCGCAACGTCCGCGCGTTCCGGGTGCTGGTGCGCAACGCGATGTTCCGCCGCGTCGAGCTCGCCGCCCTGCGGCGCTGGGACCTGCTCGGCGAGCTGGACTCCGACTCCGGCTGGAACGCCGAGGCATGGCGCGAGGCCCTGCTCCCCTACTGGGAGCAGTACGGCGACACGTTGGTCGCGATCGGCACCGGCCCGGACGCCCGCGGGCCGTCGATGATCACGATCACCGAGGAGCCCGAGCGCTGGCTCGTCCGCCAGGTCCTCGACGACCCCGAGGGCGACCACGACTGGGCCATCACCGCCGAGGTCGACCTCGCCGCCTCCGACGAGGACGGCAGCGCCGTGGTGTGGATCACCGGCGTGGAGCCGCTCGGCGGGTTGTAGCCGCTCCTGCTCCCCCGTTGCGGCTTGCGGCGGCGGCGTGGTCGTCGATAGATCGACGTTTTGTTGGCGTCAATGTATCATTGTCGCATGAAGTACGCAGAAGCAGAGCGCTGGATCGAGCGGGTCGACCCCGCCGTCACCCGGGACCGGTCGGTCACCGCCCACCTCGAGTTCCTCAAGGGCCGCAGCACCGAGGGCCCGCTCACCAACGACGCCGCCGCGGCCTGGTATGCCGTTGTGCAGGAGATGCGGCGTCTCGCCGACTACTACGAGCGCGATCTCATCCGCAAGCTCCGCTCCGACGGCATGACGTGGGCGCAGGTCGCCGACGCCGTGCAGGCGCAGCTGTCCAGC